>JANNFC010000620.1:0-2999 GCA_031379405.1 Betaproteobacteria bacterium
CATGGCTTCGCGCCACTCCTCGGAGGAAAGATCACCCGGAGTCAGTGTCGGCTCGGGTAGCGGGTGTTCGCTAAAACCCCGCACGGCGAAATACTCTTGTTTGAACGCCGAAAGAATGCGATCGCGCTCGAAGGCCGCACCGGTGTGGTACAAGGTGGTGGTCTTGATGGGTGGCTGATAGAGCTCGTGCTGATCGGTGATGTAAGGGCTGGCGACGTTGCCCTGCATGAACTTGCCGTAGGTTTCCACATCCACCTGCTCGACGCGGGCGAAGCCACGAAACTCGCGCTCTACACCGTCGAAATAGCCCTGATGATAACTGTAGGTGCTGCTGAACGCGGTGCCACGCCACTTGTCACGCACGGTTACCTTTTCTACACAATGCACCGGGAAAGGCAATCTGGTCACCCAGGGTTTGCCGGCCTGCTTATCCTGCAGATAAAACTTGGTAGAAGCGGCGTACTCCACTTCGGATTCTGAACCCAGGTTATTTCTGGTCTTGATCAATAGGTGAGGCTTCTGCCCGCCCAAGAGGTCGATGTAACGTATCGTGCTGTGCGCATCGCCGGGCAAGAAAGAAGACCAGACCAGGCAGGCGGTGCCGTTGCCGAGCAGGTCGAGTGTTGACACCGCCGACAGGTTGTCGATGCGCGGGAAAGTACTTAAGGTTCGCCGCTCGCTCCAGGCGTTGCCGGACTGGTTGAAATAAAGATGAACGCCATTACTCGTAAGGTAAAGAATATCCACCACCCCGGAGCCATCGATATCCGCAAGCCGAATTCGGCGCTGGTCGAACATCTCGGGCGCATCGAACCACGGCGCTTTATCCATGGTGACCTTGGCACCGAATCGGGCGTAGCCCAGATTGGGCCAGTAGCAGACTTCGCCATTGCGAATGCGCACAAGGTCGGTCAAACCATCACCCGACATATCGGCGAGGTAGATGGATTGCGTGCCGTCGGCGAAGACAAGACGCGGCCCCTGTTCCTCATCAATGGCTTGACGCACTGTCTCGCCGGGACCAAAACCGGCTTCCGCCAGCGACGGGTACCAACTGAAGGCTTCGTCTTCGGTGATTAAGATGTCAGCGTGGCCATCACCGCTCAGGTCGATGAACTTGAGATTGGGATCGCGCCAGGAGATGTTGGGAAGCAAGGCAAACGACCGGTGTGTTTCCCAATCTTCATCAGGCGTGCGCTCGAAAAAGCCTGGTGTGGGGCCATCGAATTCGACTACGTCCAGTTGACCATCACCCACGAGATCTAGGAGTTGCTGGCCACCGCTTAGATTGGCGGACGATGGCATGGTGGCCACGAGCTCAAGTGGCGCGAAGCGGGCGACGGTGGTCGCCTTGCCTGTTTGATCAATCACCGGCACCGCGCTCTGGTTGCGTTTGTAGAACCAGGCACCGCCCTGCTCGGTCAAAATGCCGGAGAGCCCTTCGCCATCAAGGTCCACCCACTGGTATCGGCTGTTATCCAGACCCTGAGGCAGATTTTCCAGGCTAGTGGGGTCTACTTCATGAACCTTTTCCTGGATGACCGCCTTGCTGTATTCAAACTCGACCGGTGGCAGCGATTTCTTCCCATAGTTTCCATCGATGCGCTTGTACCCGGACTGGGTAACGCCGGTGATAAAGGATGCAACAGCAGTCTCGTTATAGGCAAAGTGCGTGGCGCGGACGAGGTAATCACGAATGCCAAGTTCATCCTCGAAATGATGAAACATCAGAACGCGTTGGCAAAGGCGGTAGGTGCGCACCTCGAAGCCGGCTCGATAGGATGAGAAGGGATCCAGCCGCAGTTTCCATTCACGCGGATTCGGTTGAAGCAGATTATCGGCACAATCAACCGTCTGGACTTCGCCAACAAGATCCTCGACGTAGTGTTCGCCGTAGTCGAACACCGCTTCGAACATCCAGTCCGTTCGTACTGATAAATCCTCATTTGCTAGGCGCGGCGTCTTGTTGCCATATTTAATGCGCTTGAGGTAGCGATTCACTGTTCTAAGGGTGACTTGGCGATTGACCTCATGCGCGCTCGCGCGGACTATGCCTTGTGAATTTTCTTTCTTGTACTCATAGCGGATGGCGTTGCCTTTGTCATCAAAACTCTCAGAGATCAGCCAACTGAAAATGCGCGTTTCATCTAAAGGATCAGCAATGCGGCTTTCCTTCGAATTGCCATAGAGCGTGGTGACGTTGTCTTTGGAGATGAAACGCCAGTGGGAGACGCCTTGCGCGTTAGTCCATCGCTCAATTCGGGCGAACAAGCCTTCGATGCGTGGGCGATAGCGGCAAATCGCGTAATCCGGCGCTGTCGTAGTGTCTTTGTATCGACTCCCATCCGGATTAAGCACGGGAACCAGATCCTCCGCGCCCGAAAATATAAATACATCGGATTCTTCAAAATCGTTATAGCGCGGTAGGCCTTTGTCCGTCTTTCGCGTAACGGAAGGGAGCGAAAGACTCCAGCCTAGACCGAATGGGCCGTTGCCGGCGCCAGAGTCGTAGGACAAGGAAAGCTGCGGGCCAAAGCCGGATCGGCCCGGTGACGTTGCGATGGGCACGGACATTGAGCCGGTGCCGGTGACAGGATTGGCGGCGAATTTTTCGGCGATGCCGCGAATGGCGCCGCCACCTTTGGGCATTGACAACTCAGGCGCCTTCACCAAAAAGCTCGGGTCTCCGTCCCGACGTCCTTGGTCCGCAGATTTGTCCATCACCCATCCCTTGGAGTGGAGGAAATTAGTGTATCACGCGCGCCCGATTAGCGTAGCGTTGTCCCAAATCTAAGGGTGCGATTCAACCTGATGTGGGGTTAAGTATGAGTTAAGCTAGTGGCACGCAATCCCTGTGGAACTGGTGAGAAGGCTGGGGCGCACTCGCGACTGCGTGATCGAATGGAGTCGTTGTTGCGGGCGGTGGAAGACGAGGCGGGCGATTTAACAGAGGCCGACGCAGCGGAGCTGCGAGTCATAGAGGAAATGCGCCGTATGGG
>JANNFC010000643.1:0-8717 GCA_031379405.1 Betaproteobacteria bacterium
GGCTGCTCGCCCTCGGCCTGGACATCAAACTGCGTCAGTCGGCCATCCTTCAGGATGATCTTGAGAAACTCTTGCGCACTGCCTCCGGACTTGCGCTGGGTGATCACAGCCTTCTTGACCGTCTCGTTGTTACGCAACGCGCTCATCATCGCGGTGGAGGCGCGATCGATGGACTTCGTCACCCGCACCTCGTTGATCGTGGCCTTGCTCGCCGCACCGCCACCGCTCATGGCGGTTTTGGATTGCATTCCCCAAGCCCAACCCGTCAGATCAATTTCGGAGTCGTGTGCCTCGTCGCGCGACTCTCCCTTTATGGCACCTTGCCGAGCCATGTCGAGTTTAAGGAATAGATCGCGCGCCATCGTTAGTCGAGCACGTTGTTCTGCAACATGACTTGCACATTCGCGGGCGTTAGCGGGTGCTCTGGCATTTCGTGATACATCGCTAAGTCACCAGCCTCCTCCGCACAAAAGAGTGCGGAGTGATTCAAAAGCCCAAGCTTATAAAACGCGCCCGTCTGCGCAGACACCTTTTCGCCGCGCGGCACGGGTCTGACAATCCCGTCTGGCACCACATTGTGCAACCCTAGGCGACCGCTCCTAAACGCATATTCGAGATACATGACGGCACGTCGGGTCTTCCCGCCGTAATGTCCGTCGCAATAGAAACTTTGCAGGTATTCATCGGTACTGTAACCGGGCAAGCCGATGGACGCTGGTTCGATATTCCGGTGTATTCGAGCGTGTACCATCCCAAGGTAAACCAGATGTTGCAGCAGACTCACATCCTCCCCGGCACCGGCTGGATACACAGGGCAATGGAAGTTGTAGAAATTTCCGGCCAAGTCGGCACGCCCGACTGACCCCCAATAGCCACGATCAGTAAAGGCCATGATTGCTCCTCAAGCGAATAACGTTGGGGTGTGCCGACTCGGTCAGCACACCAGGCGATCAATCAGCCTTCTTTATTGGCCTTGATGTCGTACTTGAAATGCAGCCCCGCATCCAGACTACCGTCGGATTTCTGTGGCTTGTACTCCAAGTCCACTTTGGCGAACTGCATGCGGACGTTCTCTACCATCCCATTGTCCGATCCGTTGCCGGAGGGCGTTACGCCGGTGATGATGACATCGGACATGGTCACGATCAGAAAATCCTGAGGAGACTTACCGGAGCCGGACTTGCGCACCGTCAATTTCGCTTCCTTAATGTGCTCGCCCGTGGCGCATGCCTTGAGAAAATTTGGCGAGGCTTTGTCGAAGGCATGGGTGAAGGTGAGATCAGAGAAGCTCGACTTTCCCGTACCGCCGCCACCGCCGCTGCTCATCGTGCCTGACTGCGAAACGCCCCAAGACCAGGACATCACTTCTACTTCGCCTTTGTGTGCGTCGTCTTCGGATTCGCCTTTGATGTCGCCGATCTTTGCATAGATGTCTGTTGCCATGGTGTGCTCCTTGTGGGGTTAACGGACCGAGTCAATTGACGCCTTCAACCCATGGGTATGGTGTCAAGGCATACTCGATGTGATTGTACTCATACGTAGTCATTCATCCATACAACTTTGGATGTAGTGCTATCCCCCCGCCGCTTTGATCGATGGTAGTTTTGATACCAGGCGCAACGATACCGTCAATCCCTCGAGTTGATAGTGCGGCCGCAGGTAAAAGCGCGAGGTGTAGTACCCTGGATTTCCTTCCACCTCTTCGACTTGCACCTCGGCGGCTGCCAATGGCTTTTGCGCCTTGGTGGTTTCTGAGGAATGCGCGGGATCACCGTCCACGTAGTTCATGATCCAATTCTGCAGCCAGCGTTGCATATCGGAGCGCTCTTTGAACGAACCGATCTTGTCGCGCACGATGCACTTGAGGTAGTGGGCGAAGCGGCAGCAGGCAAAAAGGTAGGGCAGCCTTGCCGCGAGATTTGCGTTGGCAGTGGCGTCGGGATCGTCGTATTCCACCGGTTTGTTGAGTGATTGCGCTCCGATAAAGGCGGCGAAGTCCGAGTTCTTGCGGTGAAGCAAGGGCATGAACCCGTTCTTGGCAAGTTCTGCCTCGCGCCGGTCGGTGATTGCGATTTCCGTTGGACACTTCATGTCCACGCCGCCATCGTCCGTTGGGAAGGTATGTGCCGGCAGTCCTTCTACCGCGCCTCCGGACTCGACCCCTCGAATGCGCGAGCACCAGCCATACATCTTGAAGGAGCGATTGATATTGACCGCCATGGCGTAGGCGGAGTTGGACCACGCGTACTTACTATGGTCGGCAGCACCGGTGTCCTCCTCGAAATCGAACTCTTCCACCGGATTGGTCTTCGCGCCATAGGGCAACCTCGACAAATAGCGCGGCATGGCAAGCCCAATATAGCGCGCATCCTCGGAATCCCGCAATGTGCGCCAAGCCGCATACTCGGGCGTGGTGAATATCTTGGTCAGGTCGCGAGGATTGGATAGCTCCTGCCAGGAGCCCATTTGCATCACGGTGGGTGAGGCGCCCGCGATAAACGGCGTATGGGCGGCGGCGGAAACCCTCGCCATTTCGCCGATCCATTCGGTGTCTTGCGGGGTGTGATCGAAGTAATAGTCCCCCACCAGACAGCCGAAAGGTTCACCGCCAAAGGTGCCGTATTCGTCCTCGTAAACCTTGCGGAACAGAGGACTTTGATCCCATGCCGTGCCCTTGTAGCGCTTGAGGGTTTTGCCCACGTCGAGTTTCGAGATGTTCATGAAGCGAATCTTGAGCATCTCGTCGGTTTCCGTATTGGTGACCAGGTAGTGCAGGCCACGCCAACCGCCCTCAAGTGCCTGAAAATCCGGATGGTGAATGATGAGGTTGACCTGGCTCGTCAATCGTCGGTCGATCTCGGCGATCATCGCTCCGATGGATTTGACCACGTCGCCCGAGACCAGCTTCGCTTTTTCCAAAGCCTGCGAAGCCAGCGTCTTGACCGCTTCCTCGACGGCGGATTTGGCTTCCGGCGTTCTCGGTTTGAACTCCTTGGCGAGTAAGGACGATAAGTCCGAACCCTCCAGTTGCGGACCTTCCCCCGTGGTTTGCTGCTGACTTTCAGCCATTGCTGTCTCCTTTATGCGATTGGATTGAAAGTTCTACTTTTCGCTCGCGCCGGCGTTGGCCGAGGCGGCGAGCGATTTCAGTAGCGCCTCATCGTTCAGCACCTTGGCGAGCAGGTCCTCGGCGCCCGATTTCCCGTCCATATAGGTAATCAAATTGGCGAGTTGCTGGCGCGCTTCGAGCAGTTGCTTGAGCCCGTCCACTCGGCTCGCCACCGCCGCCGGGGAGAAGTCGTCCATGCTGTCGAAGGTAAGCTCCACCATCAGCTTCTTGTCCTGGTCATCCGTCAACACACTATCCACCTGGAAAGCCAGCCGGGGCTTGATGGCCTTCATGCGCGAATCGAAGTTGTCTACATCGATGTCCAGAAACTTGCGATCGGCCACCGGGGGAAGCGCATCGGCGGGCTTGCCTGAAAGATCCGACATCACGCCCATCACGAATGGTAGTTGAATCTTCTTTTCCGCGCCGTAGAGTTCGACGTCATATTCGATTTGTACGCGTGGCGCGCGATTGCGTGCGATAAATTTCTGACTGCTTTCCTTGGCCATGATGATCTCCTACGCGGGTTGCATTACAGAGAATTGCCCAACCTGTTGCAATGGTACGCCGACGCTGTGGTGCTCGGCAGTTGTGCGATGAATCATCGAGAATCCTCCTTGAGCCCTGCGACCGAGCGGAATTTTTCCACGCCGTCGGGGACGAGATCCTGGAGTATCTCGATGAAGTTCTTGGACATGAGACGTTGCGCCCGGCGAATCAACAATGGGGCTGGATTGGAGGGTTCGGTGCGCTCGATGAATTCGCACACCCTGTCCAGCAGCCGCAGCGCATCCTCTCTGCTGCGGATGCCACCGACGGCTTGCTGGCCCGAGGCGCCGGCCGCGTCCGGCTGGGCCGGCGTCGCTGCCGAATGGGGGTCCGAGCCGTTCGATGTCACCCTATCCAGCACCTCGGCCAACGGCCTTAGGAGGCTGATGAGGGGACTGAGATCTAAAACGTCCTTATTTTTCAGGCGCTCGCTCAGCAATACTTGAATTCGCTCAACCGCGGGCAACAGCAACCGGCAGCGCCCTAGACTTTCAGGGTGCTCGCTTGCGGCCTTCACGAGGGCGGCTTCCACCTCCGCCAGGGGACGTACGGGCGTGCCAGGCACCGGGGGGGCTTTACCGAGGCTTGCCAGCAAATCGCGAAGCGCAATGCGGCCCAGTTTGGTGGGAGGCGTAATCAGGGCTGATCGTAGATCCAACAGCAACCCTTCCGAATCCGTCAACGCGGCGAGCGCATTCAGGCGCTCTATCAGCTCGCCGTCGTCGGGATCGGGGCGCGGATACACCGCATCCCAGTAGTGATCGAGCAGTCCGTAGAGCAGATCGAGCCCTGCGGCGCACGCACTCAGATCATCAACTCGAACGTCGGCCCTCAGGAGGTAAATTGCGACGCGCAAATCCTTCGTGCGGGTGAGTAATTCTCTCGCGAGCCGACGCACCTCCTGCCAATTGGGAGCAACGGCAGCGATCGTCCCCAGGCTATCGCCCCTACCCATGGATTGCTGCTCAGGTTTGCCCCGCGCCGCCAACTCCAAGGCCTGAAACGCCGGGTCGTGCTCGAGGTTCTTCCCGCATGGGGCGTCCTCCAGGGTCGGACTCAAGAGAGTATCGATACCAATCAAGTGAATAGCCCCCTCCCATTAGTCGTACAGACAGGTTGCCCAAGCCGGGGCGGCATGTCAACACTAACTAAAGTTATACAGCCAATGGCGCTGGCTTGGCGCATGATCGGCACAACCCGGGCAACTGGGAACACTTGTTATCCACCACCGAGAGCCACAACTGGGTTCTCATACACAACACGGCTACTCTGTATGACTCATGACCATAGTACTATCACGACGCGAAGCGAGTGCCGGCCAGAGGCGTCGCTCGGAAATGCTCGAAGAACCCAGATGGAAACTGTCGGCCGCTACCAGATCAAAGAACTCATCGGAAAAGGGGCCATGGCCCAGGTGTATCGCGCCCATGATCCCGGTATAGATCGCACCATCGCCATCAAGCTCCTGCAGCATGAGTTGATTCAAAATCCTGAGTACCGCGCGCGCTTTGTGCGAGAAGCAAAAGCGGCGGGAGTGCTTTCGCACCCGAACATCGTCACGATTTTTGATGTGGGCGAGCACGAGGACCGGCCCTATATCGCCATGGAACTGATCGACGGCGCGACCCTCTCCGAAGTTGTCAAGAGCGGTAAGAAATTCCAGCTCCCCGCCGTGCTGGCAATCGGCATCCAACTCGCCCGTGGGCTCGACTACGCCCACAAGAAGGGAGTGATTCATCGCGATATCAAGCCCGGCAACATCATGTTGCTGAAAGATGCGACCGCCATCAAGATTGCCGATTTCGGCATCTGTCGAATTGAGAGCGGGGATGCCACCCAAAGCACCCACCTCGGGCAGGTGCTGGGAACCCCGAACTACATGTCGCCCGAACAAGTCCTCGGCCACGTCGTGGATTCCCGATCCGACTTGTTTTCCGTCGGGGTGGTGCTGTACCAGTTACTGACGGGGGCGCTGCCATTCGAAGGCGAGACGCTAGCCACGGTGGCCTATAAGATCGTTAAGGAAGATCCCGTCCCAATAGACAAGTTGCGACCCGATCTGCCGCTCAAACTACGGCGGGCAATCGACCGCGCACTCAAAAAACAGCCCGAGCGCCGCTATCAGTCGGGAGAGGAGTTCGCTCAGGCGCTGCAGCAGGTGGCAGACGAAATCTCGCAGGAAGCGGATACACCGGGGAAGCCGCGCGCGTTTTCGTTGCAGTGGCGTTGGGCAGCGAGCATGGCCGCCATCGTCGCCATCACCATGCTGATCGCTTCAGCCTTTATCTACCATCACCTAAGTCTGGCGATTACAGATCAAGTCATGAGTTACGGCGGCTCCCTGGCCAAGTTCATGGCCTCGCAAAGTGCACTGCCACTTCGCATCGAGGACGAGCATCCTCGGCTACAGGTATTTATCGAAGACACCACCAGCCCGCAGGATTTCGCCTACCTCGTTGTGCTCGACGCGGCAGGCATGATCCAGGGCAGCAACCAAATATCCGAGATCGGACAAGCCTATGTACCCATGCGGGGAACGCCCTTGGCCACCAAGGACCCCGAGCTTAAGGTACAAAGCAGCGTGCTTGCGGGTGGCCGACGCGTACTGGACTTCTCCGTTCCTGTGCTGTTTCTCAAGGATAATCAGGCCATCGTGGGGGGCCACGTGCATCTAGGTTTGTTTCAGGAGCCACTGACTCGCGTGGCCAACCTGAGTCTGGTGCTCATGGGCGTGCTCCTGGTTGTGACCAGCACCGCCGTCGCTTTGGGCGGATTCGTCCTGGCCAAACGGCTGCTCAAGCCGATCCGCATCCTCGCCAACTCGCTTGTCGAACTCGGCAAAGGGCACTACGACTATCGCATCTCCGAAACCAGACAAGACGAATTTGGCGAGTTGTTTCGCGCTTTCGACGACGCCGCGAGTAAGCTGCAACAGCGACATGATGACGCCAGCAAGAAAGGTTAGAGGCGGGTGTCGATGCAGGAGTAGAGGCAGGGGTGGACGCAGGGGCGGACGCGCCAAAGGGAGCATGCACGGATTGTTCGCCAAATGGCTGATTGTCACTTTTGCCCTCGCATGGGTAGTCGTGGTCACGCCCGCGGTACAGGCCGCGCCCGACGCGCCTGCCCCTGAGGCAAAGCCGCCCCCTGCCACTGTCACCACCGTCACATCGCTCGAACTGGGACGTGACAAGGACTATGTGTTTGTCCTGGTGAAGGGCGAAGTCACGCTCGCAGCCTTGGCCCAGCAGTATCTTGGGAGCGCGGCGCGTGCCTGGTGGATTGCACAGGTAAATCGTCTCGATGCGGTGCAACCCGGCCAGGATATCTTGATTCCACTACGGGCCCCTGCCACCATAGGCGTACGATGGGATGGATACCAGACTGTCCCGATCCTTTGCTATCACCGTTTCGGCGCGCGCCGCTCGAAGCTTTCGGTCGAGCCTGCGGCCTTCGCCGCACAGATGGAATTCCTGGCCAAGCACAACTACTACGTCGCAACGCTGGCGGATTTCCGCGCGTTCCTGGCCGGCGAGAAAGCCCTTCCCCAGCGCACGGCTCTTATTACCATCGACGATGGCTACCGCTCCGTCTATGAAATCGCGTACCCCATCCTGAAGAAATATGGATTTCCCGCCACGCTATTCCTGTACACGGATTTTCTCGGGGCGGCCGACGCACTCACGTGGCCACAACTGCGGGAAATGACGCAATCCGGGCTCATAGAGATCCAATCTCACTCGAAGACCCACTCCAATCTCGCATTGAAAGATCCAAAGGAAAGCGAAGTACAGTATCGGAAGCGGGTGCGCGGCGAAGTGGAAACTTCAGCCTCAATCATCAAGGCGACCTTAGGCGAAGACATCACGGCCTTCGCCTATCCCTATGGCGACACCAACGATCGCGTCATGGAACAATTAAAGCAGAATCAAATCACGCTCGGGTTTACGGTAACGCCGGGCGGGAATGGCTTCTACGCGGCAACCCACATGCTGCGGCGGACAATGATTTTCGGCGATGACGATCTGGACCAGTTTCGTGCAAAACTCCACACCTTCTCGCGGCTCGAGAGCGGCGAATAATCCATGGTGGCGCGCGGGCTCGGTCCACGCCCTCCTCACCCTCTTTGCTCTCCTGTTGGCGGGGTGTGCCAGTTCTCCCTTGCCGCCACCGCCTCGCCAGCCTGGCGAACCGGGCAAACCCAGGCCGCCGGCGGATCAGGCGTCGCGTTCGCCCTCGACGGCCCCCTCACCCGGCGTACCCGCCGCACCACGTCCCCTTGCCGACAATCGGCTCATCACTGAGATCACCACCAAACGCGAGCGGCTGGCGAAGAAAAGCGCGCAGGAAGGCGATTTCGCGAGTGCTGCTATGCACCGGCATGCGCTGGTGCTGGCCGACCCCGGCAACGAAGCCTTCAAGCAAGAGCTGGAAATCGCTGAGGCCGCCCGTATCCGGTTGAGCGAGTCACACTTCCAGTCCGCCCAGAGTGCTATTCAGGCAGGCAATTTCAGCGCCGCGAAAGTGCGACTGCTTAAAGCCCTGGCACTCAATCCAGAACATCCCCAGGCCACTCAAGTACTCAAGCGCCTCGAACAGCAGTTCATCGCCAAGATCCAGCAGGATCGGGTGGCACGGGTGGCCTCGGAGCGTTTTTTCCTGGCGCGGCGTGCACAACGCAATGACGCCAGCGGCTACGACATCGAACAACGCATTGAAATATTCCAGGCAGGGGATATCGCGGGCGGTCTACGTGAACTTCGAGCCTTCGCGGAAGCGAATCCGCGGGACAGCACGGGACGCGAAAAAATAGCCACTGTCATCAACAAAAAGGCGGGAGAGTTAGCGGATAGGGGAAATAAACAAGAGGCACTCACCCTCTATGAGGCGGTCATGGAGCTGAAAACACCACAGTCGCAACAGGCGCAAGTAAGCGCGGGGGCCTTACGTAAGAGCCTAGGTGAAGAAGCGTTTCAGGAAGGATTGCGCCTCTACCCTCAAAATCCTGTGAAGGCCATCTCGCGCTGGGAGGCTAGCATCCGATATGACCCCAGCCATG
>JANNFC010000648.1:0-1641 GCA_031379405.1 Betaproteobacteria bacterium
TGTTTGAATATCAGCACGGTATCTCTTGAGGGACGCCTTGGCGCCACCATCGGTTCGCATGCGGAACAGCATGAGGAGACAAGGAAATGGCTGACATGATCTTTAAGGTCAGAGCGATGTACTGCGAGCAATGTATCGCCACTGTTTCATTGCTCCCTAGGCGACGTCGTGATTGCACTCTCGGTGTTCGCGCTGGCCGGCATGTCACTCTGGCGCGTGGACTGGCCGGCGTCGCGCCCGTGGGCCGGAGGCGTAATCACGGTGACCGGCGCGATGGTTTTTACGGCCTGGAGTGAGTGGTACAACGTTTATCGCACGGGCGCCTGGAGCTATACGGCGGATATGCCCACAGTTTATGGAATTGGTCTTTCCCCACTTGTGCAATGGTTGATCATTCCACCCGCGATAGTGGTGGCCTATAGAGCGCTTCTGCCAATCTTGCTCGGAAAAATCCGAGGAGGGCGGCAGGTGAAACCATAAAATAATCGAGGTAAAGCGATGGCAACGGATCCGGTATGTGGCATGCAGGTCGACGAGCGAACCGCGGCGGGCAGCAGCGTGTTCGAGGGTGGCAATTATTACTTCTGCTCTGCTGGTTGCAAGAAGAAATTCGAGGCAAACCCGTCCGCGTACGTCGGCACGCCGCCTGCTGATACCAAGCAGGCCGACTACGCGCATCCTCACGCTCAAACAACGCGGGAATCTCCGGGTCGCGTCCATGCAAAGCCTGTCGTCGCGAGCGCGGTGTCGCCGGGAACTGCCTATACCTGCCCGATGCACCCGGAAATCGTGCGCAATGCGCCAGGCGATTGCCCGATCTGCGGCATGGCGTTGGTGCCGATCGCGGGCACAGGCGCAGGCCAAGCCGACGATTCCGAGTTGCGCGATCTCGCACGGCGCCTGTGGGTGGGGGTCGCTCTGTCGATCCCGCTGGTGATGCTCGCGATGTCGCCGATGATCGGTATTCATGATCCGTTTGGCCTTCAGCCACGGCCACGCGGCTGGATCGAGTTTGTGCTGGGCTCGCCTGTGGTGCTGTGGGTCGGATGGCCGATCCTGCAAAAATTCTGGTTCTCACTCGTGCACCGCGCACTCAACATGTACACGCTGATCGGGCTGGGGGTGGGGCTGGCTTACCTGTTCAGCCTCGCCGCAGTGTTGCTCCCTAGCTTGTTCCCTCAGGAATTCCGCGAGCACGACGGTGCAGTGGGGACCTATTTCGAGGCGGCTGCGGTCATCGTGACACTGGTGATACTCGGCGACTTCCTGCAGTTGCGTGCGATGGGCCAAACCAGCCAGGCCATTCAACAATTGCTGAAGCTCGCGCCCAGCCTCGCCTGGCGTTTGCGCGAGGATGGTAGCGAGGAACAGGTGCCGCTGGAGACAGTCATTGTTGGCAACCGCCTGCGCGTGAAGCCGGGCGAGAAGGTGCCGGTCGACGGCACCGTACTCGAGGGCACCAGCAGGGTGGACGAATCCATGATCACCGGCGAACCCGTGCCGGTGGCCAAGGCTGTGGGCGGCAAAGTCACCGGTGCGACCGTGAACGGCAATGGCTCATTGGTGATACGCGCCGAGCGCGTCGGGGCGGACACGCTGCTGGCGCGCATCGTGCACATGGTGGGAGAAGCGCAGCGCACG
>JANNFC010000653.1:0-1858 GCA_031379405.1 Betaproteobacteria bacterium
CATGCCAGTGGTCCCTATGCAGTGGAGAACGTGCGCGCCTTGACGCGGGCTGTGTATACCAACAACTCCATCGCCGGTGCGTTTCGCGGCTTCGGTGTGCCGCAAGCGTGTATTGCCACCGAAGCGCTGATGGACGAACTGGCGCGACAATGCGGCCTCGACGAGTGGGCGTTTCGTTTTCGCAATGCCATTCGCGCCGGGCAAACCACGGCGACCGGTCAAACATTGCACGCGAGCGCCGGCTTGGCGAAGTGTTTGGAAGCACTGAGGCCGGCTTGGGAGCAGGCGAAACGCAATTGTTTGGAGTTCAATGCTGGCGCAGAGCAGGGGGGTCGCTTTGAACGCCGCCACGCCCTTCAGATGTGCGGCCGCAAACGCCGCGGCGTGGGCATAGCCTGCATGTGGTACGGCATTGGCAATACGGTGATCGCCAATCCCTCGACCATGACCGGTAGCGTGCGCTGCGACGGTCGCCTATTTCTCTATAACGGTGCACAGGAGATCGGGCAGGGCACGCAAACCATCATGCCGCAGATCTTCGCCGATGCCGTTGGTTTGTCCGTGGCGTTGGTGGATCAGGTCATGGGAGATACGGATCTGACGCACGATGCGGGTAAGTCCTCCGCGTCCAGGCAAGCGTTTGTATCGGGTAACGCGGCAAAATTTGCCGGTGAGGATTTGCGCAAGCAATTGTGTGTTCTGCTTAAAGTAGGTGAGGGCGTTCAACTGCGTATTGAAGGAACGAAACTGATCGCCGAGTCTGTGGGGAAAAGCGTTGCGTGCGTCGAGTTGACTGAACTACCGGTCAATGCGAACGGCGATGTGGCCGTGGGACACGGATACTTCAATCCGCCTACGGTCCCATTGGATGGGAATGGCCAAGGTGTTCCCTACGCGACCTACGGGTTCGCCACGCAGATCGCGCAAGTCGAGGTGGACATGGACTATGGCACGGTCGAGATACTTCACATCCACGCCGCGCACGATGTCGGTCGCGCCATCAATCCCACCTTGGTGGAAGGCCAGATTCACGGCGGTATTGCGCAAGGCATCGGGATGGCGCTGATGGAGGAATACATCAACGGGAGAACCGATAACTTGCACGACTATCTGATCCCCACTGTCGGCGACGTGCCGCCTATCACCACCCATCTAATCGAGGACCATGAACCGCTCGGCCCCTACGGCGCCAAAGGGGTCGGCGAACCCGCACTGGTCGCCACGGCACCGGCGATACTCAACGCCATCCGCGATGCCACTGGCGTGCGCGTGTACGAAGTCCCTTGTACGCCAGCGCGACTGCAGGCGCTGCTCAATACATCGGCCGCGCTAGACTTAAGTCACACCCCTCACCATTCGCGCCCCCTCGCCCCGCTTGCGGGCACAGGGCCGAGGTAAGGGGCGGTAGATGCGCTTTCACTGCATTCGATGAGTAAGAATTCCCCATGACCACCACCCGGGGCGACCCCGCCGCTGACGTCGTACCACTGGAAACCAACGCTTCCGCTCCAGGCAAAATCGAATGCAACGCCTGCCCGGTGCTGTGCCAAATCAGCGAAGGCCGCAGCGGCGCCTGCGACCGCTATGCCAATGTGGGCGGTGTACTCACCCGCGTCGATCCGGTCGTGCTGTTCCGCAAAATCACTGAATCCGGCGGGGACGTAACCCCCTTCCTTTCCGAACACGAGGATGCGCCAGTCTTCGTCTCCGGTGTAGGCAGCGGCACCACTTACCCTGACTACAAACCCGCGCCCTTCATCGTCTCGTCTCAACACGAAGGCGTGGACATGGTGACGGTCGTCACCGAAGGCATCTTCAGCTATTGCAGCTTCAAGGTGAAGATCGACACCGATCGCCA
>JANNFC010000654.1:0-1532 GCA_031379405.1 Betaproteobacteria bacterium
TGGCGATCGGTATCCAGCCGCCTTGCTCTTGATCACACCGACGGAAACGCCGGGGTTCATCGCAATCAGCACGAAGGCGGTCATCTTCTGCGCCAGAGTCTGCATGACGATATTGTGATCGAAGGCACCGGCCACCACATCGGCGCTGCCACCAATCAATGATTGAAGCGACTTCGAGCCGCCCTGGAAATCGTTGATCTCCACATTGAGCCCCTCGTCCTTGAAGTAGCCGAGATGCTCCGCGAGGCTGAGCGGTAAGTAGTAAAGCGTAGCCTTACCACCGACCGCGATGACGACGTCGCGCTTTTCGGGATCCTGAGCGTAAGTCGAGTGCAGTGAGCACAGGAGAACGAAGAGCGCGAGGACGTGCTTCACGACATGCGAGGCAGATTAACGCGAGCGAAGAATGGGATGGGATTCATCCTTCCTACTTCACGATCTCCAACAGCTCCACTTCGAATACCAATGTTGCACCCGGTTTGATGGCGGGAGGCGAGCCACGGTCGCCGTAGGCGATGTTGGCCGGGCAAATCAAGCGGCTCTTGCCGCCCACTTTGATTTGCTGCAGTCCTTCGGTCCAGCATTTGATTACATTGGCGAGCGGGAACGTGGCCGGCTCACCGCGCTTGACGGAACTGTCGAACACGGTGCCGTCGGTCAACGTACCGTGATAGTGCACCTTTACCGTATCGGAAGCCTTCGGCGTTGGGCCGTTGCCCTCCTTGATGGCTTTCAGGATGGCGCCCGAGGCTGTCTTCTTCGCGCCTGATTCGGCAGCGGCCTTGGTGAGGAACGCCGCGCCTTTCTTCTTCTCTTCATCCGCAACCACGGAAGCGCGCCCTTGTGCCAGTTGCTGAATCTTCGGTGCGTAACTCTGCATATCGACCTTGGCGGCGCGCTTCATCACGCCATCGGAGAGTCCGGACTTCATGATCTCCAATTCCGCTTCGCTCAGGGCAAAGGAAGAAAGGTTATGGCTGATGGCCATTCCGAGGGCATAGAGGGTTTTCTGCTCCTCAGTGGTCAAGTCTGCGGCATTCGCCCGGCTGATACTCAGACCGAGGAAAATACAGGCGACGCCGGCCAACAGTATCGCTCTCAAGGGAGATATCTTCATGGGGTAGGCTTTCGTGGAAAAAGTCGCGATGCTAACGCAGATCGGCGAGCCGGGCGGCGAGGGTCCATTTCCCAAGACTTCTCAAGACTCTTGTTGCATCCTGCGGACGAAGTCTTCCGGGTGCTACCGCTTCACCATCGAGCGCTTGACGAAGCTATTGTCGAAGGTATCCGCGATGTTGATTACGGACGCCGCCTTCACGTTCGGATCGAACTTGCGCAGCACTTGATACAGACTCTCCGCGCCCTGAGATGAAATCATGCCGTCCACCGACAAGCTTTGACGTGAGCGTGCCAGCGCGGCAAGGTAGAGGGACTTATCTCCCATGGTGTACTCGGGCGGCACGGTGTCGACGATTTGTTGCGGAGTCGCTTTGCGCAACCACACCAGGGCTTTGAGCATCGCATTGGTGAGT
>JANNFC010000707.1:0-11406 GCA_031379405.1 Betaproteobacteria bacterium
CCGGAACTCGGATTGGACTGAGTGCTCGGGTATATTAACAGGTTAGCCTTTTGCGCTCCCTTCACCTCCCGTTGACCCCTCGTCCACTGCGCCTGTATCGATGAACTTCATCCGCATCCGCGGCGCTCGAACCCATAATCTGAAGAACATCGACCTCGACCTGCCGCGAGACAAATTCATCGTCATCACCGGCGTATCGGGATCGGGCAAGTCTTCCCTGGCCTTCGACACTCTCTATGCCGAAGGCCAGCGGCGCTATGTCGAATCGCTGTCGGCCTACGCCCGTCAGTTTCTTGAGCAGATGGAAAAACCCGATGTGGACACCATCGACGGCCTGTCGCCGGCCATCTCCATCGAGCAAAAGTCCACCAGCCACAATCCGCGTTCCACCGTAGGCACGGTTACGGAGATCCACGATTACCTACGCTTGCTGTTTGCCCGTGTGGGAGATCCCTATTGTCCGGAGCACAACCAGCGTCTGGCGGCGCAAAGCGTCGCGCAAATGGTGGATCACGTATTGGCGCTGCCCGAGGACACCCGCCTGATGATTCTTGGACCCATAGTGATGAACCGCAAGGGCGAGCACACGGAATTGTTCGAGGACCTGCGAGCACAAGGCTTCGTGCGGGTTCGAATCGACGGCGCGGTGCACGAGCTGGACGCCTTGCCCAAGATAGCCAAGACCCACCATCACACGGTGGAACTGGTGGTCGACCGCCTAAAAGCCCGCGAGGACGCTAGGCAGCGGCTGGCGGAATCGTTCGAGACCGCACTGCGCCACGGCGAGGGCCGGGCGCTAGCGGTGGAGATGGATAACGCCAATGAGCATCTGTTCTCCTTGCGCTTTGCCTGCCCCGTGTGCGACTACGCCTTGGCGGAACTGGAGCCGCGCTTGTTCTCCTTCAACAACCCCATGGGTGCGTGCCCGCGCTGCGATGGTCTGGGGCACATTACGCGCTTTGATCCCACGCGCGTGGTGGCATTCCCGCATATGAGTTTGGCCTCCGGCGCCATCGCGGGATGGGATCGTCGCAATCTGTTCTATTCGCAACTGCTGCAGGCGCTGGCGCTGCACTATGGGTTTGATCTCGATCAACCCTTCGACGCGCTGTCCAAGAATCTGCAAGACGCCGTGCTGTACGGTTCCGGAAAGGACAAGATTCGCTTCACTTACACCTCGGAGAAGGGCGGCCGCCACGTGCGTGAGCATGCCTTCGAAGGCGTGATCCCGAACCTGGAGCGACGCTATCGCGAAACCGAGTCGCCGGCGGTGCGCGAGGAACTGGCCAAGTTTCTGGCCTCCACGGCCTGCCCGGAATGTCAGGGCGCGCGCTTGCGGCGCGAAGCCAGGAGCGTGCTGGTGGGTGAGCACAACGTCCATCAGATCGGCCAGATGCCGCTGCGCGCCCTGCACACATTCTTCGCGCAATTGGGCTTGTCGGGTGCCAAGGCCGCCATCGGCGCAAAGATACTGCGCGAAATCGGCAATCGCATCGGGTTCCTCAACGATGTGGGGTTGGGGTATCTCAGTCTGAACCGATCCGCCGACACCCTCTCCGGGGGCGAAGCACAGCGCATCCGCCTGGCGAGCCAGATCGGCTCCGGACTGACGGGCGTGATGTACGTCCTCGATGAACCCTCCATCGGTTTGCATCAGCGCGACAACGCGCGCTTATTGGCCACTTTGCGCGGACTACGCGATCTGGGCAACACGGTCATCGTGGTGGAGCACGACCAGGACGCCATCGTCAGCGCCGACTTCGTGGTGGACATGGGTTTGGGTGCCGGCGTGCAGGGCGGCAGCATCGTGGCGCAGGGCTCACCTCAGGACATCAAGCAGCATCCGCAATCCATCACTGGCCAGTATCTATCCGGCCGACGGCGTATCGCGCTGCCCCTGATGCGGGTGCCGAGAGATCTCAAGCGCCAATTGGTGCTGCGAGGCGCAACGGGCAACAACTTGAGGGGCGTGAGGTTGGAGGTTCCGGTAGGGTCATTGGTGTGCGTGACCGGGGTGTCGGGCTCGGGCAAATCCACCTTGATCAACGACACGCTTTATCGCGTGCTCGCCAAACACCTTCACGGCAGCGGAGAAACCCCCGCGCCCCACGAGGGCGTGGCGGGGCTGGAGTTCTTCGACAAGGTGGTCAACGTCGACCAAAGTCCCATCGGCCGTACCCCTCGCTCCAACCCGGCCACCTACACCGGCGTATTCACGCCGATCCGAGAACTGTTCGCCAGTGTGCCCGAGGCGCGCAATCGGGGCTACGGGCCGGGGCGCTTTTCCTTCAACGTCAAGGGCGGACGCTGTGAGGCCTGCCAAGGCGACGGCGTGCTCAAGGTCGAAATGCACTTCCTGCCCGACATCTACGTGCCCTGCGACACCTGCCACGGCAAGCGCTACAACCGCGAAACCTTGGAGATCCGCTACCGCGCGCGCACCATCCACGAGGTACTAGCGCTCACCGTGGCGCAGGCCCTCGAACTGTTCTCCCCAGTCCCTGCGCTTGCAAGGCGTCTGCAAACCTTGCTGGATGTGGGGCTGGGATATATACGTCTGGGCCAGAGCGCCACCACGCTCTCCGGCGGCGAAGCCCAACGCGTCAAGCTTTCCCAAGAGCTTTCCAAACGCGATACCGGGCGCACGCTCTACATCCTGGACGAGCCCACCACGGGCCTGCATTTCCAGGACATCGACCTACTGCTGCGCGTGCTGCATCGCTTGCGCGACGCCGGCAATACGATCGTGGTCATCGAACACAATCTGGATGTCATCAAGACCGCCGATTGGATCGTCGATCTCGGCCCCGAAGGGGGCGACGGCGGCGGCGAGGTCATCGCGCAGGGCACACCGGAAGAACTGGCGCGCATCGAGGCCTCCCATACTGGTCGCTATCTTCGTGCCGTACTGACGGTGTAGCGGGATTTTCCGCATAGCCTTTTAAGCTTTCTGCGCGCTTTCGCCTTCGTCCATGGACATTGAGCCTCTGTGCGGCTGGGCGTTATTTTGGTTTGGGCTGCGTTATCCGGTCAACCCGATCCAAATTGGGTCTTTCGGACGCCAACTATTGAACTGTGCTTACAGATTGGCGTGCCGTGGTCAAACATTGGTGCATGGCGTCCATAGATGATGTGGCATAACCGAAAAAATTTCCAAAAGAAAGTCAATTGGATGCCGAATATGCGTCTGAGGACGATAGCCCACCACAATCAATGCATCTCGAACTGGCCCAGCTACAACACTACGTCGTAACCCCGGAAAAACAGCTCGGAAGCGAACACATCGTGCTGCCTCCGGACCGTGAGCCCGAAGCCCTTCCCTGGCAAAGACCCATCGATCTGCGTCTACGCGCGGCGCTGCGTCTAGGCGTTTTGCTCTGTTTTTTGCTGGCGGGGGTGCTTCTAATCCTGATTCGCGCTGCTGGCGTGACGAGCGAGGCACAGGCTCAGGCACGGATGGAAGCACGCACGCTCGCCGCGAGCGCGGCCTTGCCTCTCGCGCGTTATCATACCAACGCCGCCCAAAACATACTCGACGCATTAGGAGAGAAGCAAGACGTCGTAGGTGCTGCCTTATACGACAGCAAGGGAAAGCGCTTCGCGGACTATGCTGTTTCGCATTCGGCGCTGCTGCAGCTTCCGCGTCCGGGCGCCGATGTGCTCTATGTCTCAGAGTTCTGGTCGAGAACGTTTCCGGGCGCCCTGGTGATCTGGGAGCCGGTCAAGACCAAGTGGGAAAGCGTGGGTTGGCTGGTGATCGAAGTCGACTTGCGTTCCCGTTGGCGTGCGTTCTTCTCTGAACTGTCGTGGATGGGTGCCGCGCTCTTGGCCATGCTGCTGTTATGCGCGGGCGTGGTCAGCCGCCTTCAGCAAAGAATGGCGGAGCCCCTGTACCGCCTAGCCAGAACATCGAAGGTGATCGTCGAGGATCGCGACTACACGTTGCGAGCCTGGAAGGACGCGCGAGACGAAATCGGAAGTGTCGCGGATTGCTTCAATCATTTGCTCGACGAAATTCAGCGGCGCGCTAAGGCCTTGGTGGACGCGCGCTCGGAGTTGGCACTGGCAATCCATATGCGCGAGGAGGCACTGGCTAAAGTCAATCAGACGGACAACGAAACTCAGCGTCAGCGCAAGCAGTTTTTGGCCAACATGTGCCATGAAATTCGCACCCCGATGAATCGCGTCGTTGCCACCGGCAAGCAACTGGCGGCCACCGCGCTCTCCGAGCGGCAGCAAGATTTACTTTCCGCGATGCGCGGCAGCAGCGAACTGGTGATCACCTTGGCCGACGATGTCTTGGATTACACGCGTATCGAATCCGGAAAACTGGCGCTGCAAGACTCCGAGTTCGATCCTAGCGAAATCGGCGAGGCCGTGGTCCGCATGTACAAAGAACGCGCCCAAGCCAAGCAGATCGCCCTCAGCGCTCACTGCGCGCATCCACTGCCTGCGCTGGTGCGAGGCGACTGCTCTCGGCTGCGGCAAGTCATCGGCAGCTTGGTCGGCAACGCCATCAAGTTCTCGCAAGGAGGCGAGCTACGCATCCACCTGTCGACGGGCAAACGGGAGGCCGATCGGATCGAATTGTCGGTTCACGTGCACGACTCGGGATTTGGCATCGCCGGGGAAGCGCGCACGCGCATCTATCAATCCTTCCTGCACGGGCAGAACAACCCGACCGCGCCCTCGGGCAGCGCTGGTTTGGGATTGAGCATCGCTCAGCACCTGGTGCGCCGCATGGGGGGCGAATTGCGTCTTGATGAACACTCGGGTGTCAGTTCGGGATTTCACTTCGGCGCATGGGTGCAGGAGATCCGTGGCGCGCGCGATCTCACGCCAGCCAAGGTCTCCGCTGAACCGGTCTCGCAGGCGCCGAAGGCACAGCGTCTGGCCCTCATCTTCGATGAGGGTGGGTCGCAGCGAAAAAGTTTGCGGCAGGTACTGCAAAAACTCGGTTTCGAGGTGGAGACCGCCGGCGATCCGGGAGAACTACGCGAGCGTTGCGCACACCATCGATTCGATGTCCTGTTCGCTAGCGCCAAGTGTCTTCAAGCACTCGGTAACGCTCTCGCCAGCGTTCTATTCTCGCAACCCGCTCCCGTCGTCGCAATGTTTCAGCGCGGTCACGACGACACGCACACTCTGAAGGTATCGGATCGTTTGGCGTATCCGTTCCGGCGCAAGGAAGTGGAAGAGGTGCTGGCACGCCAGCTGAGCGTCGCACCCAGTCGGGCAAGTGAGGCTCGAGAAAAGCAGGTGGCGCCTGTGACGAAGGCTGTGCCCAACGATCCTTGGATGGCGCAGGTGGTCGAGGTCTACCTCGATTCCACACCGGATCTTATCGAACAACTCATCTCTGCGCTGCGTCGCGGGGACACGCAACAAGCCTGCGAGGCGGCGCGTACGCTGGGCGCCTGCAGCGCAAAGGTTGGCGCGACTCACTTCGCCACGCTGTGCCAGCGTATCGAATCCGGCACACATGCGGGCAATCTCCCGGCCGCGCCCCAGCTATTCGAAGAATTGGGGCACGCCTACGCCGAGGCCAAGGCAGCGCTGGAGAAGGGAATTATTCTCGCTGGCGTACCAGAGACTGGCTTCTCGGCCAAGCGCGGCACGCTTGCTGCCCATGCGTGAATGACACATTGTCGCTATGGCGCACCGTCTCAAGCTAACGGTCGTAGCAAAGCGATCTACGCTGCTTTTTCCGCCGGCGGCGCGGCGGTGCCGGCGGCACCTTCGGGACGATCCATCAATAGCACCATCGCCATGGGAGCGTTGTCGCCCTTGCGGAATCCGCACTTGAGGATCTGAAGGTATCCGCCGTTGCGATTGGCGTAGCGCGGACCGAGTTCGTCGAAAATCTTGCTAACGACATCGCGATCGCGCGTTCGGGAGAAGGCCAATCGCCGATTGGATAACGATGGTGACTTGCCCAGCGTAATCAGCGGCTCGGCGACTCGGCGTAATTCCTTCGCCTTGGGCAATGTGGTTTTAATGGCCTCATGCCACAACAAGGAGTTGGCCATGTTACGCAGCATCGCGATGCGATGGCTGCTGGTTCGATTAAGTTTTCTTAGCCCAAGTCGGTGCCGCATGAGTCAACTCCTTGCTGTGTTCTAGGCCGTACGCTCGAGCGAGGCGGGAGGCCAGTTTTCTAATTTCATTCCCAGCGTAAGTCCACGAGAAGCAAGCACTTCCTTGATCTCGTTGAGGGACTTGCGCCCGAGATTCGGCGTCTTCAAAAGTTCGGTTTCCGAACGCTGAATAAGGTCGCCGATGTAGTAAATGTTTTCTGCCTTCAAACAATTGGCCGAGCGCACGGTCAATTCCAAATCGTCAACGGGACGCAGCAAAATTGGATCGATGGGCGGCGGCTTGGTGTGTTCCACCATGGTCGGGGTGCCTTCGAGTTCCGCGAAGCTAGAGAGTTGATCCATCAACACCCGAGCGGCATAGCGAATGGCCTCCTTTGGCTCAACCACGCCGTTAGTTTCCACGTCCATGATCAATTTGTCCATGTCCGTGCGCTGTTCAACGCGCGCACTTTCCACGCTGTAGCTCACCTTCAATACCGGGCTGTAGGAGGCGTCAAGAAGAATGCTGCCGATGGCACGGCCTTCCTTGTTGTTCATACGCGAGGTCGCCGGCACATAACCGCGGCCGTGTTCCACTTTGATCTGCATTTCAAGCTTGCCGCCCACCGCGAGATTGGCGATGACATGGTCGGGATTGACGATCTCGACGTCGTGCGAGCCTTCTATATCGGCGGCGCGCACGGGACCTTCCCCCTCTTTCGTGAGGTTGAGCAAGGCGTCGTCCCGGTTGTGTAGCTTGAGCACCAACCCCTTGAGGTTAAGCAATAAGTCCACTACGTCTTCGCGCACACCATCCAAGGTGGAATACTCATGCAGCACACCCGTAATCTTCACTTCCGTGGGGGCGTAGCCCGGCATGGATGAGAGCAGGATGCGACGCAGGGCATTACCCAGTGTGTGACCATAGCCCCTTTCAAAGGGCTCCATCGTCACCTTGGCATGGAACGGCCCAAGGCTTGTTACGTCAATGATTCGCGGCTTCAGAAGAGCGCTGCTTTGCATACCCTATTTGTCCTCTGCAATGAGAATGATTAGAGTCAAAAAATCCAACCCACGCTCAAACGCTTGGGTTGGGTCACGCGCGATTACTTGGAGTAAAGCTCGATCACTAACGACTCGTTGATACTCGACGGCAACTCGGAGCGTTGTGGCCGCGCCTTGAAAACACCCTTGAGCGCCTTCGCATCCACCGCCAGCCACTCGGGGACGCCGCGCTGCTCCGCTGCCTCGGCCGCAGCCTTGACTCGCAGATGCGTTTTGGTTTTCTCCGCCACTTCCACCACGTCGCCTTGACGCAGCTGGAAGGAAGGAATATTGACTCGCCGTCCGTTCACCATAACGCCATTATGACGTATGACTTGGCGTGCCTCGGAGCGTGATGCGCCAAAGCCCATACGGAACGCCACCGTGTCCAACCGGCTTTCCAACAATTGCAGCAAGTTGTCGCCGGTGATACCTTTTTGGCGATCTGCCTCGGCGTAGGTCTTGCGGAACTGGCGCTCGAGCACGCCGTAGATGCGGCGAATCTTCTGCTTCTCGCGCAGCTGAATCGCGTAACCGGATGCTCTGCCCTGTTTCTGTCCGTGTTGGCCTGGAGGGTAGGCACGGCGTTCCACCGCGCACTTATCGGTAAAGCACTTCTCGCCCTTTAGGAAGAGCTTCTCGCCCTCTCGTCGGCACTGCTTGCACTTGGCGTCTAGGTTTCTTGCCATGGTCGTTTCCTGAATTAAATGCGCCGACGCTTCGGAGGACGGCAGCCGTTATGCGGCACGGGCGTCACATCGGAGATGCTGGTGATCTTGAATCCCACCGCGTTCAACGCACGCACGGCAGATTCTCGACCTGGACCGGGACCTTTGATGCGCACTTCCAAATTCTTCACCCCGCATTCCTGAGCAGCCTTGCCAGCGGACTCAGCGGCCACCTGTGCCGCGAACGGTGTGCTTTTGCGTGAACCCTTGAATCCCGCGCTACCGGAAGTTGCCCAGGACAACGCGTTGCCTTGTCGGTCGGTGATGGTGATGATGGTGTTGTTGAAGGAGGCGTGCACGAAAGCGATGCCTTCGGCAACGTTCTTCTTGACCTTCTTGCGAACCCTTGTGGTTGCCTTTGCCATGTATTAACCCTTAGACGGCGTCGCGCCGGACTTAATGGCCGCTTTACGCGGTCCTTTGCGCGTACGCGCGTTGGTGCGAGTGCGTTGCCCACGGGCAGGCAACCCTTTGCGATGGCGCGACCCGCGATAGCAGCCTAGGTCCATGAGGCGCTTGATGCTCATGGAGACCTCACGACGCAGATCGCCTTCTACGGTGACCTTGCCGACTTGCTCGCGAATCTTGTCGAGTTCGGCGTCGGAAAGATCTTTCATCTTCTTGCTGCGCTGAACTCCGGACAGATCACATATACGCTGCGCTGTCGTTCGTCCAACGCCAAAGATCGCGGTCAATGCGATCTGCGCATGTTGATGATTCGGGATGTTTACACCTGCTATTCGAGCCATAGGCCGCTCATATCTGTTGTGTTACGGGTTGCAACTACGCGAATGTATGAATTGTCCGCACTAAGCCGGTTACGTGGCTACTTAGGCGATCAACCCTGTCGCTGCTTGTGGCGTGGATTGTTGCAAATCACGCGCACCACCCGGTTGCGCCGGATGATCTTGCAGTTTCTGCAGAGTTTCTTGACGGATGTTTGCACTCTCATTTTCTTCCCTCATCGGCCTCTCGGTTCCTGCTCTCTCACTTCGCGCGGAACACGATGCGGCCGCGCGTCAAATCGTAAGGTGTCAGTTCTACTGTCACCTTGTCTCCGGGAAGAATACGGATGTAATGCATTCTCATCTTCCCGGAAATGTGCCCTAGCACAATGTGTCCATTCTCCAACTTCACTCGAAACGTCGCGCTCGGGAGGGTTTCAACTATCTCCCCCTGAATTTGTATAGTGTCTTCCTTAGACATGCGCGACGCTCATCCAGTGGGCTACATGCCACCTTTGAAGTTGGCCTTCTTCAGCAAACTCTCATATTGATGCGACATAATGTACGCCTTGACCTGGGCCATGAAGTCCATCGTCACCACTACGATAATCATCAGCGATGTTCCGCCAAAGTAAAAAGGCACGTTCCACTTCACAATCAAAAACTCTGGTAACAAACACACCAGTGTGATGTAAATCGCACCCGCCAGTGTGAGTCGCAGAATGACTCGTTCCACGTACTTCGCGGTCTGCTCGCCCGGTCTTATGCCGGGGACGAAAGCGCCGCTCTTCTTGAGGTTTTCCGCAGTTTCTTTTGGATTGAACACCAACGCGGTATAGAAGTAGCAGAAAAACACTATTGTCGAAGCATACAGCAATACATAAATCGGTTGACCAGGGCGCAGAGCGTTGCTCAAGTCACGCAGCCAAATGGTGCCCTCGCCGCTACCAAACCAGCCGGCGATCGTCGCCGGAAACAGAATCAAACTGGAGGCGAATATCGGCGGAATCACGCCCGACATATTCAGCTTCAGTGGGAGAAACGAACTTTGCCCGCCGTACACCCGCCGTCCGACCTGGCGCTTCGCATAGTTCACCGGAATGCGCCGTTGACCGCTCTCGACAAATACCACGATAAAGGTCACCGCCAACGCGCCAAGGAACAGGAACAGTACGAGGGGGATGGAAAACGCCCCGGTACGCACCAATTCCAGTGATCCGCCAATGGCCCTTGGCAATCCCGCCGCAATGCCGGCAAAGATGATCAACGAAATTCCGTTACCGATCCCGCGTTCGGTAATTTGCTCGCCTAACCACATCAGGAACATTGTGCCCGTAACCAGCGTTACCAAGGTCACCAGGCGAAACATCATACCCGGATCGATTACCAAACCTTGCTGCCCCTCAAGCGCAATCGATATTCCGAACGCCTGGATGGTGGCCAAAAACACGGTGCCGTAGCGGGTGTATTGCGTGATTTTCCGACGCCCGGATTCTCCTTCCTTGCGCAACTGCTCGAAGGGACCATACACCTGCGCCAACAACTGCATGATGATGGAGGCGCTAATGTAGGGCATGATCCCCAGGGCGAATATGGTGAAGCGCGACAGTGCGCCCCCCGAGAACATGTTGAACATGTCCAAAATCCCGCCTTGTTGCGACTTGAACAATTCCGCCAGCTGCACCGGATCGATACCAGGTACCGGCACATGCGCACCGATGCGATACACGATCAGGGCGCCCAACAGGAAGATGAGACGCCGCTTCAGATCAGCGTAGCGCCCTGCCCCTCCTCTGGTGTTGCTCTCGTTTGCCAAGCCTTATTCCTCGATCTTGCCGCCAGCGGCTTCAATCGCCGCTCGTGCACCCTTGGTGACCGCGATGCCTTTGAGCGTGATCGCACGCTCCAGTTTGCCTCGCAGAATGACCTTGGCCTTCTCCGCAATGCGGGGAACGAGTCCGAGCGCTTGCAGCTTTGCGAAATCTAGCGCCGTTTCGGTGACTTTCTGCAGATCCGACAGCCGCACTTCTGCCCACGCGTCGCGCGCCATGGAGTTGAATCCACGCTTGGGCAAGCGACGCTGAATCGGCATCTGGCCGCCCTCGAATCCCACTTTGTGGAATCCACCCGCACGCGCCTTTTGCCCCTTATGACCGCGACCGGAAGTTTTGCCGTGACCGCTACCGATACCGCGGCCCACCCGTTTCGGTGCGTGCTTGGCGCCCTTACCCGGTTTGATGGTATTCAAACGCATATTAGCCCTCGCACTTCAGTAGGTAACGCACGGTATTGATCATGCCACGCACTTCCGGCGTGTCGATAACTTCAACCGTGTGATTGATTCGTCGCAAGCCCAAACCGCGGACGGTGGCCCGGTGCGATTCTCGGACGCCAATGGGGCTTTTAACTAAGGTTACTTTGATGGTCTTAGCGGTCGCAGACATGGCTTATCCCGTAATTTCTTCCACTGTTTTGCCACGCTTGGCCGCCACTTCAGCGGGCGTGTTCATGCGCTCCAGCGCATCGAGCGTAGCGCGAACCACGTTGTATGGGTTGGTCGAACCAAAGCACTTGGCCAACACGTTTTGCATGCCCATGACTTCAAATACGGCACGCATCGGTCCGCCGGCAATAATTCCCGTACCGTCGGAAGCAGGCTGAATCAAGACTTTGGCCGAGCCATGTTGACCCAAAATGGCGTGGTGCACTGTACCCTTCTTCAGGTTGTACTTCGTCATTTTGCGGCGCGCTTGCTCCATGGCTTTCTGGACCGCCACCGGCACTTCTCGGGATTTGCCTTTGCCCATGCCTACCGCGCCATCGCCATCACCG
>JANNFC010000015.1:0-1769 GCA_031379405.1 Betaproteobacteria bacterium
AGGTGATGTCCAATAAAGCCATTGACACCGAGGAGGCAGATTTTTTTCATGTGCCGGGATCGGAAGACGGTGAGGAAGGCGAGGGGGTCGGGGGGGTTGGGGGGTCGAAATAGGTAGGGGCGACGGTGCCCATACGAGCAAGCTCCTTCTGGCCATAATGTACCCCGTCCACTTCGAAGGACAGCACACGCAAAACGCTGCCGTCCTCGCATTGGGCAAAACAACGACCTTCGATACAGTACAGCGCCGGCTGGTGGGCGCTGCCTTCCATGCTATCCATGACGCGGGTGTCGTGGATGGTGACCTTGCGACCGCCAATCGTAGTAAACGCGCCGGGGTAGGGTGGCGCCACGGCGCGAACCAGGTTGTGAACCTGCCGATTGCCTGCGCGCCAGTCGATCCGACCGTCCTCCGGACGACGTCCACCAAAATAGGAGCCCAGCGCGAGGTCTTGCGCTTTACGTGGTGCACATTGCGCCAGCAGATTCGGTAGCACGCCGTGCAATGCCATTTCCGCCGCAAGCGTTACTTTGTCGAAGACCTCACGTGCCGAGTCGTTCGGCAGAACGGGGATGGCTTGTTGAGCAACGATATCTCCGGCATCGGGCTTTTCCACCATGTAGTGCAAAGTGGCGCCGGTCTCCCGTTCGCCATGCACAATCGCCCAATTCACCGGCGCGCGCCCACGGTACTTCGGCAATAGCGAGCCATGCATATTCAACGCACCCAGCCGCGGCACCGCCAGTAAATCCGCCTTCAGCATATGACGGTAGTAGAAGGAAAACAAGAAATCCGGCCGCAGGGCGCCTATGCGCTCCACGAACAGCGGATCGTTTGCATCCTCTGGGGTGGCCACGGCGATGTCGTGGCGCTGCGCCAGCTTGGCGACGCTTTCGAACCAGATATTTTCGTCCGGCGAATCAGTGTGCGTCACCACCAACGGCACCTGCACGCCATGGGCGAGCACTACCGACAGGCAGCGATATCCAACGTTGTGATAGGCAAATACGACAGCGACACTGGCCATTAACCGCAGTCTATCCTTGAAAGAATGTTTTCACACACTGCGCGCAATGCCAAGTTTGGGCTCATTGCCGCTGGCGGGCGGTCTAGCGGGTTCTTCCAGAATCGCTTGCACGATGTAGCGCGGCCGCTCCCGCACCTGCTGATAGATTCTGCCCACATACTCCCCCAACAAACCGATGCCGAACAACGTAATGCCGATCAGAAAAAATGTGATGGCGAACAAGGTAAACACACCCTCCGCCTCCGGGCCCAGCACGATACGCCGAATGACCAGGAAGACGACGAAGAAGGCCGACAGAATGGCGAGCACGATCCCAAACAAGGAGAACGTCTGCAAGGGCGCCACGGAAAATCCGGTCACCAGATCGAAATTCAAGCGGACGAGTTGGTACAGAGAATACTTGGACTCTCCGGCGGTGCGCTCCTCGTGGCCCACTTCGATCTCCGTGGGGTTCTGGGCAAACGTATAAGCCAGCGCCGGAATGAAGGTGTTGACCTCGCGACAGTGATTGATGGCGTCCACAATGTCGCGGCTATAAGCGCGCAACATGCAGCCCTGATCCGTCATCTTGATCCGGGTCAAGCGCTCACGCAACCGATTCATGGCACGCGAGGCATGGCGGCGAAAGGCCGTGTCCTGCCGCAGGCGCCGGATGGTGCCAATGTAATCGTGGCCCTTGTCCATGGCCGCCAGTAGATTTCCGATCTCCTCGGGCGGGTTCTGCAGATCGGCATCCAGGGTC
>JANNFC010000066.1:0-5346 GCA_031379405.1 Betaproteobacteria bacterium
TGAGGTGATCGCCGCCTTGCGCGAGCACGAGACCTGGCGGCACATTCCCGTAGTGATTGTCACCGCGAAGAACTTGACCCATGAGGAGCGCGACTGGCTCAATGGCTCGGTGGTGCGCATTCTCACCAAGGGCGCCCGCCCGCAAGAGGATCTGCTGGCCGAGGTGCGCGCCCTGGTGGCCGCCTCGATCGGGCGCAGGAAGGGGTGAGGAACTGGGGGCTGGGGGCTTGGACATACTCGAATCGCAGTTGGGCGAAAGACTTGTGCGCTAGATTTGCAGCATGAAGCAAAAGCCCCCCCTCTCTGCCGCGAAAGCCCGCCAGCTTGTCGGCCAATGGGCCGAGACCGGCCGCGTACTCGCACAGTTGCGATTGAATGAGCTTGCCCACCAGACAGCCGAGCAGTCGCGGAAGGCCGCCTGGGACATGCTCGATCTCGGCGGCAAACTGCTAACGAGCCCTAGTGGAGTAGTACGCACGCACAGCCTCCATGATGAGGGCGTTGGGGATGTGCAGCATGACGTGCAGGGAGGCGATCCATCCGACGGGACCGTTGCAATCGTACGGGGCAACGGGGCGCTGATAGGTCTCCGCCAAGGCTGCGATCTTGCGCGCTTCGGTGAGGCAGCCGCACCAACCCACGCCCGTCGCCGCGAGAAGTGACGTGGTAGAGCGCGCCAGCGAATTCAAGTCTTAGAGGACGAGCCATGATGGCGGGAAGAGTAGCACGGCGAGTATGATAATAGAAGACCTGACCCCGCCTTTCGGCAAGGGCAGCGCAGCTGCTTGTGCGTCCGGTTGAGCGTAGGGTTCGGCGTTATCCGCGCGGCATTGAGATCCTTACCGTGAAACTCTGCGGAACCGTAGGATTATCTGCTGCGGAGCTACTTTGTATGGCACGGAGCAAATCCGGGCGCAACTGTTCGAAAACTTTCTTGTAAGCATCTAGGGAGGACTGCCGAATCGCTGATTTCATGGCGAAAGGTCCACCCCAGAACATCTTCGCCCCCTGGGTGACACCTTCAGCGGAATAAGTCCTTTGCAGCAATTGTCTCCTTCCCGGTTCATAGGCACTGGCTGTAACGCTCACCTTTGCCCGAAAGTCTTCGAACTGGTAGCTCGGAACTGCTAGTTCCAGGATGATCGCCTTGACGGCATGCGGTCGCTCTTTGTACGTAGTCGAAAACTCGTAATCCGAGAACATCTGTGGCAGTTCGATGTCCGCGATTTGCTTAAGCATGTCTCCTGGCTGGACTTCCCAACTATGAGCGATTCCAACCATGAAGGATCTGATTGGCACCTTATTCGATAGCGTGTGCTGATCTATGACGGCTGTCATGCCCACATCTTGTCGCGGCACGGAAATGGTATAGGGGGTCGGTCTGTCAAATGTCACTTGGTGCGCACAGCCGGCGGCAAGCAGCGCTAGCAACGCAAGAGCAGCATGCATACTCTTCATGATTCCTCCTTCAGTGTTGGAAGTATTTTTTGCACCGCGCGGTTGCTGATCACGGCACATTATCGATGCACGATGATGACGCACTTCAAGGTTCCACACCATGACGCCGAACAGCATGAATCTCAATACTTACGTCGAGATGCTGTCCGTATATTAACAAGCAAAATTGAGGGTGCAGATTGTGGGGCGGGAATGCGCCGATTCATGGATCTGTTGATACGACGAAGTCCTTAAGCCGCCTTGAAGCCAATTCAGCTGTCTGCTTCGTGGATGTGTCGAAGGTCCGCTCATGGCCGTTATGTGGGGCTCCACATAACGATCAATTGCAGCCATACCCAATTCGGAATTCCTTCCCGCAAAGCTGCCCGTCAGGTTCTTAGAGTATAGTGCCGCCCGGGAACGGCGAAGTGATCCTGACGGGAGGACCAACATGCCACGCATAAACTGGAATACGCTTTGTCTTTGCCTATTGATCGTCGGCGGATTCGTTGCAGGGGACTGCCTACCAACAAAGGCCGGTGCTGCAGACAACTATCCAGAGCGGCCAATCAAAATTATCGTCCCTGCGGCTGCCGGTGGCATTACAGATGTCGAGACTCGGCGAGTCGCAGTTCGGCTCTCCAGCGCGCTGGGGCAGCCAGTCGTTGTTGACAATAGGCCAGGGGCCAACAATACGATTGGTATGGCGATGGTGGCAAAAGCCCCTCCAGATGGCTATACATTGGGTGTCGGTAGTACCAGCTCCCTTGCAGCAGGTCCGGCACTAATGGCCAATGTTCCCTATGATCCAATCAGAGATTTCCAACCGATAACTCAGACAGCTCGTGTCGCATCTGTTCTCTTGGTGAATTCGACACTAAATATTCGCACCATTTCTGAGTTCGTGGCTTATGCGAAGGCAAATTCCGGCAAGCTGACTTATGGCTCAAATGGCCCCGGCGGTGCGAGTCACGTCTTGGGGGAGTTATTCTGTAAATCGACGGGTATAGATGTTCTCCATGTGCCATACAAGTCCCAAGCACCAATGTTGATGGCTCTGCTGGGGAATGAGACCCAGATGGGATTCGACTATCCTGTGACAGCGGCCCAACATGTAAAGTCAGGTAAGGTAAGGGCGTTGATGGTCACGGGAAGCAAGAGAGTTCCTCTATTTCCAGACGTCCCAACCGCCGCCCAAGTGGGTCTCCCCGATCTTGAGATTTACGCGACAGGGGGAATTCTGGCACCTGCAGGGACGCCCAAAGAAATCGTGAATAGATTACATGCGGAACTTGTGAAAATACTGAGGACTCCGGACATGATTGCCCACTATGAGGAAACGGGCAACGAACCCGTTGCAAATGCGCCAGACGAATTTCGAGATCACATTGCCGCCGAGTTGAAGCGATGGAAGCAAATCGTGAAACGAACCGGTGTGTCGATCACGCAGTAAGACGAATTTTCCAAAATTGCCCTGGGCTGGAGCAGGCGGAGACGATTTTCAAAGATGCAGGCTGAGGCCGATGCGGCGCCATGGCGGGGGACGGACCAGACGAGTAGACTTGGACCATCGGTTCCCTCGGTCTGCGCTAGCCATGTCCGTTCAACCCAAGAAGCAGTACACCCTGGACGAGTACTTCGAGCTCGAACGCACCATGCGCGAGAAGCACGAGTTTTTCCTCGGCGAGATCTTCGCCATGGGCAGGGCGAGCGAGGCTCACAATCTGATCGTCGCAAACGTGCTTGGTGAGTTGCGCCAGTACCTCAGGGGCAAACCCTGCCGGGTCTATCCCAGCGACATGCGGGTGAAGGTAAGCCTTTCTGGCTTGTACACTTACCCGGATGTCGTTGTGGTATGCGGGCAACCTCAGATCGAACCGCCGGGTGACACACTTTTCAACCCTACGTTGCTGGTCGAGGCACTCTCCGAATCCAGCGAGGCCTACGACCGAGGCAAGAAGTCCGAGCAATACCGCACTCTGGCCTCGCTCACCGACTACCTTTTGATCGCCCAGGACCGAACGCTAGTCGAGCACTATAGCCGTCAGCCGGGAGAGCGCTGGTTGCTTCACGCCGCGACCCGGCTGGAGGACACGGTGGCGATTTCCTCGCTCGGCTGTGAGCTGCCGCTCTCCGAGGTCTACTTGAACGTCACCGGTATCTCTGCCGGGGCTGCCTGAGGGTCCGTCGGCGGAGACTTCCCAGCGTTGTAGCACCCGAGTGAAGTGCCTTCGCTTTGAGTATCAAAAATTTCTACGCGCATTTTTCACCACCGACTGCCAAGCATGCTCGTGGAGGGATGGAATACGGAGATTATTCTTGAGGAAACGATCTATGACCCCCTTGGAACTGACGCTCACGCTGCCCGATCCGCTCGCCGAGGAAGCCAAAGCCGAGGGACTGCTTACGCCCGAGGAATTGGAGCGCATCGTGCGCGAGGCGCTGCAAGCCAAGCGAATCGAACGGCTCGGCAAGGCCCATGAGGTGCTCGCCACCAATCCGATACCGCCGATGACTCCCGAAGAGATCCAGGACCTCGCCGTCAACGATCTGTTGTTCGATGGCTATGCTTGCGTTCACAGAAGTTGTGAAGCCGACTCAAATCACCGCCACGATATTGCGCGACCTAAGCGATGATCGCGTATCGGCTGCGGGGATTGCCGGCGCCGTCGATCTCATCGTTTCGGGCGATGCCCACCTGCTTGATCTCTTCGAGCCACTTCATGCGCTTTCACCAACCGGCTCACTGTCGTATAGTGCACGCCGAAGTGCTTCGCGATGGCCGCCATCGTATGCTGTCCCGACAAATACGCCCATGCAATGGCTTCGTTTCGCTCGTAGGCGTTGGCAAAGTCGGACAACGCCCGCGTGAGCGCCCGGCGCTGCGCACGCGGAACCTCCGTGAGCGAGGGCTTCTTGTCCACCAAGGCTTGCATCTTCTTCACGAACGCTTCCGGGCCGAGGTAGACCTGTCCCTGCAACTGGCCCCATACGCCTGGGAGCTTTGCGCCTTCCTGCACAAAAGCGACATATTTGGCGATGGCCCGGGCGCGCTGCGAGGCAAACTGCGAAAGCACGAAATCGGCTTGCAACCAATCCGGCTTGGCCACCTGCCCGCAAGTCGCCGGGTAACTGCTCCAGGGCCATTGTTCGAGGCGCCGAACCATCTTTGCACGGAGCGGGTTGAGCACGACGTACCGCGCAAGCTCCAGGAGGTAGCTGTCCTTGTCCACCAGAATAGCTTTGAAGCGCCCTTGAAATACGTGGCCCACCCGCCGATGGCTACGATTGAATCGTTGGGTGTAGACGCCATTTAACTGGCGCATGCCTTTGGAGAGATTGGCATCGGGTGTTTCGATGACCAAGTGATAGTGGTTGGTCATCTGGCAATAGGCGTGACACACCCAGTTGAACCGTTTGCAGACCCCAGCGAGAGTTTCAAGCCATACCAAGCGGTCTTCATCGCAAAGGAAGATGTCCTCGCGCCTGTCGCCGCGAGAAGTGACGTGATAGAGCGCGCCAGCGAGTTCGAGTCTTAGAGGACGGGCCATGATGACGGGAAGAGTAGCACGGCGAGTATGATAATAGAAGACCTGACCCCGCCTTACGGCAACACATCCTTACGCATCGGCGTGAGAATCGCCAGTAATTCCTTCTTTTCCCTCTCCGGCACCCGGAATCGGTCGAGGGATCCGACCAGGTTCTCAAGCAGCGCATCGAAGTCCGCACCGGTGATGCCACGCCCCAAATGCGCCGCTCGCATGTCCGGCCCTTTGTACTTGCACGGTCCGGCCGTGGCCTCGCACAGCTGGTCCACCAGTTGGCTCTTGAAGCGGCCGAGGTTGCCGGTGGCGAAATGGTGACTGATGCGCGCGTCGGCCATCACCCTCGCCGTGAAATCGTCCACGA
>JANNFC010000075.1:0-2732 GCA_031379405.1 Betaproteobacteria bacterium
CGCGAAAGGACTCGCGAAGCAAGACGGCGGGCGGGGAGTAGCGGTTGGGGATGGACTCGATGTACATGGCGGGAAAGAGTAGAAGCAATTAACTGCAAAGTCAAGACAAATACGACTAATTACATGGGTACAATTCCACTCCAAAAAAAGGCCGAAACCCGCGCCAATACTGGGTTACAGCCAATCTATAGGGCCAAAGTTCGGACTAGGAGCGGGCCACGGGCCCCGCGCCACATAGCCGACACCCAATACTCTGAATCGATGAATACGCGACGGCAAATCGATCCGAAGGCGTAAGCTAGACGCGCCGTCCTGTCTTCAATCGAATTGGCCATGGATCGAACTATGGCGGGGAGTCAGTCGGCTTGACGACCTGCGGAGGGCATATGGGCAACGACAAACACTTGGCTGCAAACCATCGCGTGCAGGCTCTATCGGAACTAGAGGATCAGTACGAAAGGCTAAAGCGCGAGCGCTCGGCCTTGGCGCACTCGCCGAGGCAGGACGAAGCGCTCAATGCCTCCACGCGAATGGTCGAGATCGCAAAGGAGATGTACACGGCCGACCCAACTCCCAAGCGTCGAAAGAATCTTGAATATGCGACGTACTACGAGGCCGTATCTGGATGCGTCGTGGCGCAACTCTCAGCCGATTTCGACGGCGCCAAGAGCTACGCAGCTGCCGCCGCCGCAGCTGCGCGCAGCTTTCGCGAAAGCCAGCGATTCTTTCCCAACTTCTTCGTCGACGAGGCTGACATCACTAGTCTTGGCGAGTATCTAGACGCCGTCAAAGCGTTTCGTGAAGGCGAATTTGTAATCGCGGCGAACAAATTCGACAGGTGGCTGAGTCTGAATCGCCACCGCGATGGAAAGGGCGATGCACGCTATGACAGCAACCACTTCCATAGGAAGCTGTCGAGCACGCTAGACGCAATCGATCGTGGAGTGGAGTGCGCCGCAGAATGGGATGAACTGGAGAAAGCGCTTCAGGTACCTCACCGCAATATTTACAGGACGACAAGAGCGCTGTGGGATCACGTCGAGCCCCTGAAGGCCGCCGCTAGGTCAGGGGTAGATGGTTTCCCCGGCGGTCACGTAATGATCGAAGTTCTCCTCGGAAGGGTTAAGGATAATTGGCAACTACTCAGTACCTCGGCGCCACTCACGGGCAAAGATCGCGAGGCGGGTTTGGAAGAAACCGTTCGGCTCGTGGAATTTGTCGATGTCTTCCATTGCCTCAATCAGGTGGGGAAGTTTTGGCGATACTTGCTCCTGCAAAGCTTCCGCAATGCGCTCATGTTGAAATCAGACTATGAGTCACGAATTGCTCCGAGTGCTAGCTCCGGCGATTCACGATCTACGGTTATGGCGTCCTTTGAAATCGAGCAGCTCAGCGATGCGGATTTGGTCAATTACACGCGCGACCTGATCGCCCCTCGCAGCAGTGCCGATTTGAACATCTACGTTGCTTCTACCCCGATGTGGTTTGAAGCTCGAAATTCGATCCGACGGGCGGATCTTGCCAACGCAATGGAAAAGTGTCGTCGCTACTACGCGAAGCTCCGATCTTTCCCCCACGTTATCCGGGCCAAGACCTGCCAATTGACGGGCGTCATGGGTGACAGCAATCGTGGCGCATCCACTCCCCAGTACAGGTTGGTAGCAGAGCGAGTCTGGCGCAATCCGGAGACAGAACTTACGCTCGAAACGGCACAGGCAGTACCAGCGGGGACGTACGCGTACCTCCGCCCACGCTGGAACAGAAGCTCCAAACGGCACTATCGGATTCGAGATCCACTCGACCTTCCGATTACTGCGCGGATGCCGGAATGGATGGTCTTGTTCGAACGATGGGCATCCGGTCGAGGGCCCGTAGCTGCTGAAGTATTCCTCCAATGGTGCCAGCAGATTGATCCGCGGTGGCGCGCCACTGCGTTGCGGCTGCTAAGTAGGTTGATATTCCTAAACGAAGCGGACATCCGTGAGTTGTGGAAGGAGCTATACCGAACAAGGATTCCCGCAAGTCAAAAGGGTACTAGAACGCTCTACGTTGGCCTCGGTCGCGCCGCAAAGAGCGGGCAAATGCAGCTCGTTTGGCTTAAACAGGCTCTCACCGAACTTCCTGAGGCCGAGCGAAGCTTCGACTTCAAGACTGCTTTTCAGAGCGAGGATGCTCTTCGAGACGAAAACAAGGAAATAGACTCAGTAGTTTTCGTGGATGATTTCTTCGGCACCGGTGATCAAGCTGAAGATTTTACGAATGCGGTCCTCACGTACCCATGGTTGGCTAGTCGTTCCCTCTTTCTTTGCGCTTTGGCCGGCTTTGAGGACGCAATAAACAAACTTCAAGACAACCTTGCGAGCCACAGCGTTAGAGTCCTTGTTGCAAAGACGCTCGCTTCAAAAGACAGGGCATTTGCGCAGCACAATTCGTTGTGGGACTCGGACGTCGACCGTGAGGGCGCGCGGCACTGGTGTGAGGAGCTTGGAGCTTCACTGCTCCTCGGACAATTCGACGAGGCTAGGGAACATGCACTCGGCTGGCGAGGATCCGAAGCCCTAATCGCATTCCATTCAAACACACCGAACAACACGCTCCCTCTCTAACACGCTCCCTCTCTTTTGGGCGAAAGGAGAGGTTGGTGGCAAGCATTGGGAGCCATTGTTGCCGCGCTATTAAGCGCGTGTATTTGGTTACGTTAGATTTGCCGTTGCTATTCGTGAGGCTCTAAC
>JANNFC010000096.1:0-5238 GCA_031379405.1 Betaproteobacteria bacterium
CCTGCATGTCGCGGCGGTTAGTGAGGTACCCGGCAAACTCCAATCCAGAGCAAAACTCGAAGCGCATGAGGCGTTGAATATCATCGTTGATAGCGGCAAGGCTGCTCTGGCATTTGGTGGCAATTTTTTCCGCTTGCGGCAAGCCTCCCGCCGAGTAGGCTTCGACAAAGGCCGTCACGGCTCCCGCCAGATTCGCATCATGATCCCACTCCACGGCGTGGGCGCTTTCTTGGGCGCACAGCAAGCACAGTAGCGCGGCAATCGGCTTTGACATGGCAATCCTCCTTCGTTCGGGGTAGCGCCCATGCTACGGGTCACCTTCGGCCCAGGCAAGCGGGGTTGCACACCAAGGAAATTGCCGCCTCGCGACAAATCAGCCCCAAAATCGTGGACGCTCATCGCGTGCGCATCATGCGCAAATTGGGCGTTCGAGACGCGGCAGGATTGCTGCGCTTCGCCGTATCGTCAATAGCATGACTAAAGGAAGATCCAGCTTGCTCCTGATGCCCGCGCGCTAAAGCAACTCGAGCCCCACGCTTAATCGCTTCTCCTCGATCAATCCCCGATCGAGGAGATCTTCGTATCGCCACACTTGATTGCGACCATGCTCCTTGGCGTGATACAGCGCCGTATCGGCGCGCGAGAATGCTAAAGTCGGCGTGTCGTTGGGTTGAATCTCGCTGTATCCCAGACTGACGGTCACGCCCAGCATCTGGGGAAATGGATACTTCTCCACCTTCTCGCGCACGCGCTCGAATACATGCTTGGCATGCGCATCTTCGGTGCGATCCAGCATAATGACGAACTCCTCACCCCCGAACCGATAAAGTTGGTCATGGATGCGAAAGGACCCACGCAGAATATTGGCGAGAAGGAGAAGCACTTCGTCGCCGAAGGTGTGGCCGAACGCATCGTTGATTTGCTTGAAGCGATCGATGTCCAGCAACGCGATCCAGTATTTCTGGCCCACATTGGGCGGGCGGCGGCGGCCGAGGAAAGGCACACGATTGTCGTACTGCTTTTGGCCGTTGACCACCGGGATCAGATTGCTAAAACTCGCCTCGAGGGTTTTGCGATTGAGCAGCCCGGTGTGGGTGTCGCGCTGCGCGTAGTCGATCATGGTCAACTGATTGCGATACAGCGTCAGCACCAGTAGCACCAGACGCTCTTGCTCCTGTGTCAGCGGGCGATCGAGCATGAGCTCAACGATACCGGTGATCTCGCTGCCGCCGAAGGCCGGAAACAAGGATCGAGGACGGCGTCCCGTCGCCCCTGGAACCCTGACCACAGCCTGCTCCATGTAACACCGATGCAGGTCGGCACGGCCAGTCAGTTTGGGCAATGCATCCGGATCCCACGGCCTTGCCACTAGCGGCTTTACCGAGCCGCGCCGCAACTCGACACCCAACAGTACGCGAAACTCGCCGCCATAAGGAATCAGCCTGTAGTGGCTGGCAGTCGCCGGACGCAACATTTCCTTTAGCACGTGCGTCAGTTGCACATCGAGCTCTTCCCGTTCCTGCGCCTGGGACAGAGCGCTGACGATCTGCAGCGCATCGCCCGCGTCAGGGAGATATTGCGCGGGAAAGGGCTGATTCGGGGTGGGGAGTGGTACCCCTGAGGTGGAGGTCTCGGCTTGCACGACACGAACGTTATCGGCCGCCGAAATTTCACCTTAAGTGTCGTTCTTATTCCGCGTGAGAATTCGGTAGAGCTTTATGAGCGCGGCATCATCCTCCTCGGCCAGGTCATTGGCCAAGGCCGCCTGAAATAGCTGCATGGACTGGCTGGCCATCACGGCGGGAAACCCTTCCTGACGGGCGAGATCCATGAAAAGACTTACGTCTTTTGCCAAGATCCTGGTGGCTGCACGCGGCTCAAAGTCATTGTCGAGCGCGCGCGGCATGCGGTCCTGAACCACCCAACTGGCGCCCGAACTAAGGCCGATGACCTCCAACACTCGGCGCGTATCGAGACCCATCTTCTCGCCCAGCGCCATGATCTCCGCGCCTGCACACAGATTGATAGCCGCAAGTATGTTGTTGAGCAACTTGAAGCGGGCGCCATCCCCCGGTCGGCCGCTAACGTGGAAAATCTGCGAAGACAGCAACGGCAAGATCGCCTCGGCAGCCGCCAGCGCCGTTGGATCCGCCGCCAGCATCATGCTTAGGGTGCCAGCCTCGGCCTTAGCCGGACCGCCGGAGATAGGCGCGTCGAGCCCGTACATACTCCCTTGCGCGAGTTTGCTGACGAAGCCCGCCGCCTCTTGAGGCGAGATCGTACTTGAGAGGATGACGAGCGATCCCGCGCGTAGCCGTTCCACGGCACCCTTGGAACCGAATAACACATCGTGAATCTGGTCCGCATCGACGACCAACACGATGATCACGTCGCAATGCTCCGCGAGTTCGGCGGGCGAGGTGCACGCAATCGCTCCCAAGCGCTCGAGAGCCTCCATGGGCTCACGCCGAATGTCTCGCACATGCACCTTGTAACCTAGCCCTATCAGACGACGCGCGACCGCGCCCCCCATGGCACCCACCCCGATTACGCCGATCGCCTTCTTCTGGTGATCGCCTGCAGCGGCGCCTGAAATTTTCGAAGTACTATCGTGAACAAGGGCAATCATGTTGAAAGCTGAGGGAAAGGAATGCGACGAATCTTAATAGAACCATGGTGCGTAAGTGCACCCTGTTACAAATCATGCTTTCGCACTGAGCCGCGCACTCATCATACGGTGCCAACGACTCAAATCCCCGTACTCCTCAGGCAGAGAAATCTTGGCGAACTGCCGCGCGAAATCAATGGAACATAGCGCAGTAATGTCAGCCACAGAAATCCTCTCTCCAGCAACGAACTCATTGTTCGCAAGTTGCCGATCGAACATCTCGAAGAAATACCGAACACGTTTGTGACCACGTTCCACCAACACCGGATGCTGAGAAATCGGAGTCGCATGCCCGGGAACACTGCGGTCAACGAATAGCGGATGCGTATTGCGAAACACCTCCGCCGCACCGATCATCCCTTCATCATAAGCGCGTCGCTCCCACATCTCGACCATAGCCTTGTCCTTCGCGTCCGTTCCCATGAGCGCCGGAGAAGGATGGAGCGTTTCGAAGTAACGGCAAATGGCCATCGCCTCGCCGATCTGCGTGCCGTCGTCCAGTTCGAGCATCGGCACCATCGCAAAGGGATACTTCTCCTTGAAGTCCGCCCGCAATGCGGCGCCCTCGGCTCCCGTTTCCTCCATGGGTACCGATAGCCCCTTCTCCGCCAGATACACCTTTACGCGACGTGGATTCGGGGCTTGGCGCCAGACGTATAGTTTCATTTTCATTCCGCCTAATGGGGCACGCTAATTACATCGTTCCTAGAATTTCCAAAAGAAGAAAGGGGTCAGGTCTATACTTAATACTACTAAGTATAGACCTGACCCCTTTATTTTGGTGCTCGTCACTGAGGTGCGGCAGCACATCGAAGTCGATGGCAGCATCTTCGAGTTGGCTCGTGTATTGGGCCAGCCCTATTTGTTCTAGCCATGCTCTAAGTGTGGGCACGATGCAACCTCAGACGGGAGCGTTTGGGGCTTGTACAGAACGACACAACTTCCTATGATTGCCTAGCCCACGAATCGCGTAGGGTTACCGCGCGATTGAATACCGGAGCGCCAGGTTTGGATTCAACACGATCGGCCACGAAGTAACCGTGGCGCTCGAACTGAAAGCGCTCTTCCGGTTTCGCGTCCTTGAGTGCCGGCTCTAAATAGGCAGTGATTACCTTCCTGGAGTCGGGATTGAGATCATCCAGAAAATCTTTCTCGCTGCCGGGATGGGCCACCGTGAACAGACGATCGTAGAGCCGCACGGTGGCCGCGTACGCGTGTTTGGCGGATACCCAATGGATGTTGCCCTTGACCTTGTACGTATCGGAACCCGGCGTGCCGGACTTTGAATCGGGGTAGTAGTCGCAGTGCACCGCCGTGATGTTTCCACCAGCGTCCTTGTCCGCGCCCTTGCACTGGACGACAAAGCCGTAGCGCAAGCGCACCTCGTTGCCAGGGAAGAGACGAAAGTACCCTTTCGAGGGCACTTCCATGAAATCCTCGCGCTCAATCCACAGTTCCTTCGAAAAAGGCACGGGGCGTTTTCCCCATTCGGGCTTCTGCGGATGATTGGGTGGATTGGTTTGTTCCTCGCCGCCATCGGGATAGTTGTCGACGATCAGCTTGAGCGGATCGAGCACCGCCACACGCCGTGGCGCACGTTCGTTCAGGTCCTCGCGCATGCAGTCTTCAAGCACGCTGTAGTCGATCCAAGCGTCCGCTTTCGACACGCCAATACGGTCGGTGAACAAACGGAAACCTTCGGGCGTGTAGCCGCGTCGTCGCGCGCCCACCAATGTGGGCATGCGCGGATCATCCCATCCGTCTACACGCTTGTCCTCCACCAGTTGAATCAGCTTGCGCTTGGAGAGTACGACGTAAGTGAGATTGAGGCGCGCGAATTCATATTGATTCGGCAGTGGCCTGATCAAGGCGCCGAAGACCGCGAGTTTCTCCAACACCCAATCGTAGAGCGGGCGATGATCTTCGAACTCCAAGGTACAGATGGAGTGAGTGATGTTCTCCAGCGCATCGGAGATGCAGTGGGTGTAGTCGTACATGGGGTAGATCACCCACTTGTCGCCGGTACGATGATGATGCGCCCGGCGAATGCGGAAGATGACTGGATCGCGCATGTTGATGTTGGGCGAGGCCATGTCGATCTTCAAGCGCAGTACGTGCGCACCATCGGGATGCTTGCCATCGCGCATCTCGCGAAAAAGCCGCAGGTTCTCCTGCGTGCTGCGCACACGGTAAGGGCTATGTTTGCCCGCTTCGGTCAAGGTGCCGCGATGCGCGCGCATCTCTTCTGCGCCGAGAGAATCCACATAGGCCAGATCGTGCTGGATAAACAACTCGGCGAAGTCGTAGAGCGCCTGAAAGTAATCCGATGCGTAATAGAGATGCGACCCCCAATCGAAGCCTAACCATTTCACCGCATCGAGAATGGAATCGACGTACTCCGTGTCCTCGGTGACGGGATTGGTGTCGTCGAAACGCATGTGACAGCAGCCGGCGTAGTCGCGCGCGAGACCGAAGTTGAGGCAGATTGATTTCGCGTGCCCGATGTGAAGATAGCCGTTCGGCTCCGGTGGGAATCGGGTACGGATCTTCGCCGAATCTGCCGGCGCACC
>JANNFC010000097.1:0-2606 GCA_031379405.1 Betaproteobacteria bacterium
CAGGCTCACCTTCTTCGGCCTAGGTTCGGGCGAGGTCGTCAAGGCGTTCCTTGCGCTCCGGGAAACGTTTGAGTGCCACGACATACAATTGCCTGGCGAGTTCGTACTGGGAGTCGCTGGCGGCCGCATCGCGGTTTTTTCCTACCTGCTGCAGAACGGCAACAGGCAAATCCATTGGTACAGCAGGGCGCGGACGAGAAAGCATTCTCTAGGCTTCGATAGGGAACAAACCTCCCCGGGGATTGGCGGGTGGGGGAAACTCGTTATGCCCGTGGAATTTCGGCAAAAATGGCGGCTTCTTGACGCGGATCGAACCACAATGAGCAATATCGGATGAAACCCTTTGTGTCTGGGAGTATGCTTGCGCTACCGACACGACAGGAGTCTTACATGAGCGCCATCACCCCAAAGGCCACTCACCACGCTGGTCTGCCTCCCCTGGCTTCGCGCTTCGTCAACGTTCCCGACATGGCCTGGGAGACAAACGCGATATATCCCGGTATCGAGACCAAGACTTTGCTGGTGGACCCCTCATCGGGCTTACTGACCATGCTTATGCGGCTCGCGCCCGGAGCAAAGATTCCCGACCACGAGCATGTGTTGATCGAGCAAACATACGTGCTTGAAGGCAGTCTCGTGTGCGCCGAGGGTGTGTGCAAGGCGGGAGAGTACGTCTGGCGCCCCGCCGGCAGTCGTCACGAAGCGTGGGCTGGGCCGGAAGGCGGTCTGCTAATGGGGATGTTTCAGATGCCCAATCGCTTCTTCAAAGAGGGCGGGAAGGTGGCGGATTTCCTGGGCAATGACTGGGAGCAAAAGTGGGGCAAAGTGCTGGAGCGCCACGAGCAGGCGCAATTCGCCTAGCAGCGCTTTGTCCTTGCGGCGGAAGGCGCTTTGCTTTTCCGTCCTAGGTGCCGGATAGGGAAGCGGCGCGGTTCGCCGACCCATCGCGGAGACGGCCGATCTTGTCGAGGGTACGCTGCACCATCAGGCGTGAGCCGGTGCCGGTACATCGAGCGTCGTCACGCGCCGCAATTCGCGGCGATACTTCTTATCATCAAAGGACATCCCGCGATGCATGGTGGCGCGATTGTCCCAGATCACCAAATCGCCCACGCGCCAGCAATGCCGGTAGACGAATTGAGGTTGCGTAGCGTGTTCCATCAAGTCGCGCAAAAGGAGCCGCGCTTCGGGTACGGGCCAGTCGATGATCGTGGCCGCATGAGAGGCCAAGTAAAGCGATTTGCGTCCGGAGTTGGGCAGCTTGCGAACCAGTGGATGCACGGCGCCCCTTAGCGCCTCCTGCTCTTTCTCGGAGAATTCGAATCCCAGGGTCTGGCGCGAGTAGGCGATGGAATGGTGCACCTTCAAACCCTCTAGGCTCACCTTCATTTCAGCGGAAAGCCCATCGTAGCCCGCACGCATATCGGCGAACTCTGTATCGGCCGGCACCGGCGGCACCACCACCGAGAACAACATGGAGTAGCGTCCGGGAGGATCCTGAAACGAGGCATCGGTATGCCACAACCGGTTACCCAGCGAGTACATGCGGCGCCGGTCGTTGGATTGAAAGATCTCTCCGTTCTCGTCCACGTTGGAGATATCGGAAAGCGCTTCGTTGCCGAACCGGCTCTTGGTAATGGCGGCAGCACCGGTCTTGGCGTGGATCTGGCCGTCCAAGCGCTGCGCGAATTGGATCTGGTCTGCGCCCACGAACGCTTGCTCGCGAAACACCAGAACTGCGTATTGATCCATGCCCGCCCGAATATGCTCGAGTAGTTCGCGTTCGTGGGTTTGGCGCAGATCGATGGGGCAGACTTCGGCGGCAAAGTGAGGATGGAGAGGTTTAAATGTGAGGTTCATGGGCGGATCGGGCTCCCAGCAACGAGGAAAGGTTATTCTAGGGCGATTCGAGAAGCCGATGGGTTGAGTTGCAGCCAAACCCATCAACACGCGTCCGAGCCTGGGAGGGCTGATCTACTCCGCATCTTGCGTTCCGCGACTTTTCACCCGGAGCGCGGATCCGAATACTCCGAGTCCCGCTCGGCGGCCCAGCGGGGCTTGCGGAAACGCAATTTTGCCCTGGCGCGTCGGCGGAAATCACCGGCTAGCGCTTGCGCTTGGTGCGAGCTTGATTAACCGCGTTACGAATCCATTCGACGAACTCCGGATCATCGAATTCATACTTACCATGGCCGTCCGTTTTCACCAGAATGCGCGCGGAAACAAGGCGCCGGATGACGCTTTGAACTGCCGCGGATTCTTGGATAGTGCCGTTGGGTGCCCGGCTTAAGCGTTCACGGTTCTCCTTGGAGAAGACCGATTGTTGGCCGCTCGCCAAGAGGCCGAGAACTTCCCTGTCCAATACCCGCAGTCCGATCCAGATCTTCATGTACCCCTGTTCTTCCGGGAGCCGTTCCCGCAACTGCGCAATCGCCTCGGTTAGATGCTTGACCTGGCCCGCAAGGACTATCTCAATAAGCTTGCGAAAGTAGTATGGATTGCGCCCCACCGTATCGAACGCTTTGAGGGCGACCGATTCATCGATCTGAGCTTTTGATGCGCGATTGAATGTATGAACTATATGACCGACGAACGTGCCGTCTAAG
>JANNFC010000111.1:0-16959 GCA_031379405.1 Betaproteobacteria bacterium
ACGGAACACTTCATCCGCCGCCCACAGGACGACGACATCGATCACCCAGTAGAGAACAAATCGAGGAAACCAGTTCGTCACGTTTCGATGTTAGCACTGGCACAGGTTCCGCCCAAAGGGTTGATCCGTAAACGGTTAACACTTGATTGCAAGCATTTGTTTGTTCGAACATTGCACTGAATTCAAGGCCGCCTTTGCCGATAAGAATCCAGCAACTACAAGATTTAATGAGGGCAGATTTGAAGAAAGGGAAGTTCTTGCACTACGCAGTGCTTTGGGTCGCGGCGTTTCTGGGGTGTGCTGTGTGCAATGCGCGCGCGGATATCTATCGCTACTACGACGACAACGGCGTGCTGCATGTCACCGATGCGCCGCCCGACAGTCGCTACAAGCTTTATATCGCCACCAAGAAAACGCCCTCCGCACTTACCACCGCGCTAGAGTCTCGCCGATACCGGCAAATTCCACCGAAACGCCGCTCTATCTATCACGAGCAAATCATGGCGGCGGCAAAAACCTTTTCACTCGAACCCGAATTGCTGCATGCGGTCATTTCCGCTGAGTCCGCTTACAACCCGCTTGCCCGATCACCCAAGGGCGCGCGCGGATTGATGCAGCTCATGCCCGGTACGGCCAAGCGCTACGGTGTGCAGAACTCCTATGACCCGGTACAGAACATTATCGGTGGAGCGGCCTACCTGAAGGACTTGCTCACCATGTTTGGCAACGATCTGCAACTAGCCGTCGCGGCGTACAACGCCGGCGAAGGCGTGGTGATGAAGCACGGCTACAAAGTGCCACCTTATCGGGAAACGATGCAGTACGTCCCCAAGGTGATGAGTTACTATCGCCAATACAAAGACACTCTCTAGCACGAGTGGCACGAGTGGCACGAGTTGCGCCAGCCGGAGCGCGCCCAGGATGTCCGTATGGCGTCGTGCGATCTGCCATCCGAAAGTGGTGGGTTTGAGCGTAGCGTCGCGGTCGTAAACGCAAGAGGCAGCTTGCCTCGCAGCGCTTCCGACAACCCATCGCCGCGCCCGGTCGAGCTAACATTCCAGTGTCCCCGCTGAGGAGAATTCCGTGGAAAATTGGACCAATCGACAACGCCGGCGATGGCTGGCAAGGGCGGCAGGGTTAGGTGCGAGTTGGGCCGTGGCGCCCTTGGCGTCCCCAGTCCTGGCCGCGCCAGAACGGATAGCGACCCCGTCCCAGGCGATGGGGCCCTTCTACCCCTTGGAACTGCCGCTGGATCAAGATAATGACTTGACCTCCGTGCAAGGCCGCAATGGACGCGCGGTGGGCGAAATACTCGATGTAGTAGGACAAGTTCTCGATGAGAAAGGCGAACCGCTGCGCGCGGTGATGTTGGAGATTTGGCAGGTGAATGGCTATGGTCGCTATCATCATCCCGATGACGATCAGGACAAACCCCTGGATCCGCATTTCCAAGGATTCGGCAAGACATTAACTGCCGAGGACGGGACCTACCGCTTCCGCACCGTGAAGCCCATCACCTATCCCAGGCGCGCACCGCATATTCATTTCGCGATTTCTAGCCGGAGTTTCGCCAAGTTCTACACCCAGATGTACGTAGCCGGCGCCCCGGAGAATGCGCGTGACTTCCTGCTCAGTCGCCTGCGTCCGAACGCGCAGGAAACCCTCATCGTTGCGCTCGTGCAAGCACCTGCCGGCGGCGACGGTCTGGCCGCTCGTTTCGATATTGTTCTTGGGAAAACAGTGCTTTCAAGAAAACCGTGATTTTCCTACGCAGATTGGGAAAAAAAACTATTGCGGACATCCACTACGCTGGTAGTAACATATTCGTGACGGGGTTGTTCTTGCCCCGCCCTCGGGAGGTTACCCAATGACGGAGCTCACGGAGGCAGACATGATGGTTGTGAAAGATCAGATAGATACACTCAGGATAGAACACCGGGACTTGGATGAAATCATCAATCGCCTAGGCGGTAGTCCCGTACAAGATGATCTTCAGTTACGCCGCTTGAAACGCCGCAAACTACTTCTCAAAGACCAGATCGCCCAGTTGGAACGCCAACTCGTCCCAGACGTACCGGCCTAGGCATCGGCGCTCAAGAACGCTTGAGCGCACCGCAATTGTTCTCATTATTGTACGGAGACCGCGTTGCTAAACCGGTCCTGGGGCGGGATATCGCCCTGCCCCTCAGGGATGTGCCATTCTTCCAGTTTGCTATTTTTTCCCGGCAGCGTGGCAATGGTTGTCTCCCAACTCTCGTTGCAGATCGCGAACTCATGGTGAGGAGCGCCCCCCAATGTTCGGACTGGTCAGGATGCCAATCACGCTTCGCCTAACGTTTTCCGCTCGCCGTCGGCTCGAACTCTTGGTGGGACTGCTGGTCCTGTGTGGGTGTCATTCACTGCCTCATCGCCCCATGATCACACTCGATGAAATTGTGCGAATGAGTCAGGCAGGCAACGCACCAAACGAGATCGTCGCCAAACTTGAGCAACATCAGGTTCAACTTGAATTCACTGGATCGCAGTTGGCGAAACTCAAGGCGCAAGGCGTGCCCGACGAAGTGCTTGATTACCTTCTGAATGCCTATGCGCATCGCATTCGCAGTCAGGTGCGATGGGAGGTCGAACCGGTATGGTGGCAGCACCCGTTCTACCACCATCCGCGCTTGATCATCGAGAATCACCCGAGGCGGCTATGACATCCTCGCAAGCGCTGAATCTCATCGGCGAACAGGAGACGCTAGCGCTTGGCAAACACCTCGCTCAAGGGCTGCGTCCTGGAATGAAGTTGTACTTGTCAGGGGACCTTGGCGCCGGCAAAACCACCCTCGTTCGGGGCGTGCTAAGAGGCCTTGGATACGGTGGTTCGGTGAAGAGTCCGACCTACACATTGGTTGAACTTTATAACCTTTCTAGATTAGACTTGCATCACTTTGATTTCTATAGATTCAACCACTCGGACGAATGGGACGACGCGGGCTTTCGAGAAGTATTCGGCACGGAGGGCGTGTGCATAGTGGAATGGCCGGAAAAAGCGCAGCCCAAGCTGCCGACCCCGGACCTCTCCATTCGGCTGGAATACACGAGCAATGGGCGCGCGGTGCTACTGACGGCATTTTCGTCGGAGGGCGTCGAATTGTTCCGCCACCTCACCGCGTTCAACGCCTAAACTTAAGCAAGACCCAGGGAAGGCACCTCTCTCCCGGGGGCTTGCGCGGCCTGTTTGCCCTCTGGCTTATTCTCCTACTGTGCCTAGTACCCGTGTTTGCGGGCGCGGGCGAGATCGTAGCCACGCGCGTGTGGCCCGCGTATGAGTACACCCGCGTCACTATCGAATCGAATGAACCGATCCAGTACGAGACGCTCTCGATACCCGATCCCGCGAGAGTAGCGGTTGATCTCAGCGGCATCGTTTTGACACGCACCCTTTCCGATCTGGCGTCCATGGTCGACGTAGCGGATCCCTATATCGCGCAGATCCGGTTTGGCCGCTACAAGCCGCAGATCACTCGTGTCGTGTTCGATCTTAAGCAGGAGGTCATGGCCAAGGCGTTTGTCATCGAGCCGGTAGGCGAGTACCGGCATCGGCTGGTGATCGACTTCTATCCGGCGCTACCGGTGGATCCGTTAGCGGCGCTGTTGAGCGACATCGAAAAGCCATCGGCATCCACGGAAGCAGCACCCCCCGTTCCCGACCCCATTTCAGCCTCGCGTAAAGACCGCAAGCGCAAGCGGGAACCGAAGCTTGCGCGCCTGGTTACGATCGCGATCGATGCCGGTCACGGAGGAGAAGATCCTGGGGCGAAAGGCCAGATGGGCACTTTTGAGAAAAATATCACCCTTGCCATTGCCCGTGACCTCAAGGCGCAGATCGACGAACAACCCAGCATGCGGGCGGTGCTGATTCGAGACGCCGATTACTTCATCGCGCTGGGCGAACGCGTGAATCGCGCGCGCCGGCTTCGAGCCGATCTGTTCGTCTCCATTCACGCCGATGCCTTCGTCAAGCCTGACGCCCGTGGCTCATCCGTATTCACACTATCGGAAAAAGGAGCCACCTCGACCGCGGCGCGCTGGTTGGCCAAGCGCGAAAATGCAGCGGACTTGATTGGTGGCATCGACCTGAGTGTAGCGGACTCCAGAGTGAAACAAGTCCTGTTCGATTTGTCGCAGACGGCGACGCTTAACGACAGTCTCAAACTCGCGCGCGCCGTGCTGCGGGAAATCAAAGGCGTCAACGCTTTGCACAAACGGCAAGTCGAGCAAGCCGGATTTGCCGTACTCAAGGCGCCGGATATCCCATCCATCCTAGTCGAGACCGCGTTCATTACCAATCCCCAAGAGGAGCAGCGGCTGCGATCGGACAGCTACCGAGCAGAAATGGCCGGCGCCATCCTGGCAGGTATCAAGCGCTTCTTTATCGCCAATCCCCCTTCCGAAAAAACCACCAAGGTCGCGCAAGCGGACTAGATTGCGACTGTGAACTCGTATTCCCCGCGCTCTTGGCGCGGGGGCTAACTTCGGGGGTTTCCAAAGGGGGCGAAGTGATTTTTACGTAGCCCCCTTTGGTCAAGGGCGGGGTCAATACCCCGCCCGCGAAGTCCCCTTTATTCCCTGAAGTTCCTGCCCCAAACAAACGGAGGCGTCCGAAGTCCGGGGTTCCACCGAGGGCCTGCACGACATGTTACTCGTCGTTAGCCGCCCAAACGATGGCGCCAGGCTAACCCAGACCGGGAGTCATGTTGGCCTTCAGTTTCAGGTCGCCGCTGCGATGATATCGATGATGCGATCGCGCAGGACGTTCTTCTGTACCTTGCCCGAAGCCGTACGCGGCAGATCGTCCACGATTTCGACGCGTTCCGGAAATTTCTGCTTGGCAAGTCCGGCGCGGTCGAGGAATTGGGCTACGCCGACCACATCCACGGTCTGCATACCATTCGTAATCACGAAGGCGCACACACCCTCCCCCAGACGTACGTGCGGCATCGCCACCACGGCAGCTTCCTTGATGGCGGGATGCGTGTGCAGCACATCCTCGATTTCCTTGGGACTGATGTTCTCGCCTCCGCGAATGATGAGATCTTTCTTGCGACCGCTGACGCAAAGGTAATCCCCATTGACGAAGTAGCCAAGGTCGCCCGTATGGAAAAAGCCAGCGGTGTCGAAGGCTTCCTGCGTGTGTTCCCAGCGTGTATAACCCAGCATCATCTCCGGTCCGCGGGTGCAGATTTCCCCTTCTTCGCCTTCTCCTTCGGTCACTGCGCCGCCGCTCACTGGATCACGCAAACTTACCTCATGATTGACTATCTTGCCGTCGGTGGTCGCGCCTAGGTCGCCCTGCGCACGGCTCCGAATGCCCAAGGTTACCGTCGGCGCCTCGGTACTACCGTACACGCGGAAGGCCATACCGTTGGGCAACATATCGTTGGCGCGATGGATGACTTCCGGCGGCACCGGCGCGCCGCCGCTCATGAACAATCGCAGGCTGGGTAAGGTGGCGTTGCGCGCCAGCACCTCGGCCGTCAATTCCTTAAGGAAGGGCGTCGCGCCCACGCTAAAGGTCACGCCGTGCTCGTGGATAAGATCCGCGGCATTCGCCGCGTTCCATTTTTCCATGAACACGACTTTCACGCCGGCCGCGAATGCGATCTCCAATGCGTAGAGATACCCGGTGATGTGCGTGACGGGAGAAGGCATGAGCACCACGTCGTGCTCGGTGATGCCCCAGAACACTCTTACCGCGTCGATCTCCGCCATGATGGTGTTGTGGCTGTGCAGCACCCCTTTCGCCGCACCCGTCGTACCGGAGGTGTACATCACCAGCTTCACGTTGTTCGGATCGGTATGGCTCGCATCGGCGATCGGATGTTCCACCTGCGCCAGCAACTCCTCGAACCGTCTGCATCCAGGTGCATTGCCTCGCACGACGATGACGTCTTTCAAATCCGGCAGATCCGGGCGCAGACGCCGCGCCATGGCGGGATAGTCGATGGCACGAAACGTTTGCGGGATGAAGTACAGCTTGGTGCGCGCATCGCGCAGTATGTGGCGCAGTTCGGCATCGCGGTAGATTGGGACGATGGGATTGCACACCAGTCCCAAGCGGGCGGCGGCCAGATTGATCACCATGGTTTCGTGCCAGTTGGGCAACTGGAAGCTGATGACATCGCCTGTGTGCAATCCCAAGTCGTGCAGCGCGGCCGCCAGTTTTCTCGCTTGTGCGACAAGGTCGTTGAAAGTGAGGCGCGTGCTACCGTCCACGACGGCGATGCGCTCACCGCCACTGCGCGCCTGCTCCAGGGCCGCCTCCCACACCGTGGTGTTGCGCCAGACGCCTTGGCTGACGTAGCGATCTGCGTCTTCTTGGTTTATGCGTGTGGTCCAGCCGCTGGGGTCTTGGCGCATGGGTGTGTCTGGTTTGGGACGTCGTTGAGTGTTGAGCCGGGGCCAGGGAGGGGACAAGAAAGAGGGACAGTGTGAATACCTACGCCGCCCCACCCAAATAAGCCTTAATCAACGCCTCATCATGGCGAAACCCTTCCCATTCCCCCCGCTTAATCTCATGCACCACACGGCCCAGCGACATCACATAGGCACGATCAGAAGTCTGCGACGCCAGCGCCACATTCTGCTCAACCAGCAAAATACTCATCCCGCCTTTGCGCAAGGACGCCAGCACTCCGACGATGTCACGCACCACCTTCGGCGATAGTCCGGTAGAGGGCTCGTCGAGTATCAGCAAGTCCGGCTGCAGTAGTAGTGCACGCGCCACGGCCACCATTTGCTGCTCGCCGCCGGAGAGCAACTCCACCGCCGCATCCAAACGTCCTTTCATGAAGGGAAACAAGTCCAACACATCGTCGATGCCGAAGCGTTTTCCCTCGGTGGCGCGGCGCCTGCCGTGCACCGCCGCCAGTTCCAGATTGGCTCTCACAGGCAATTCGCCGAACAAGTGCCGGCCTTCGAGGACCACGGCAATGCCGTGCTTCGAGCGTTGATGTGCCGGCAAGTGATGAATCTCGGCGCCATCGCGCGTGATACGCCCTGCCGTGATGGGCATCAGCCCGCAAATGGCGCGCACCAGTGTGGATTTGCCGGCGCCGTTGGCGCCGATGATGGCCACGGCTTCGTTGCGCTCTATCGCCACCGATACGCCGCGCAGTACGGGAAAGTCCCCGTATCCCGCCTCGATGGTCTCAACGCTCAGCATGCTCAGACACCTAAGTAAGCGTCGCGCACGCGCGCATCGCCTTTGACGGCGGCAAAGGAACCGCTGGCGATGATCTCGCCGAAGCACAGCACATGCACGTGCTCCGCCACCGCCACCAAATCCATATCGTGCGACACCAACAAGATGGTCACGCCTTCAGCGTTAAGGCGCCGCAACATCGCCATCAGTTGATTGACTTCTTCCGTATTCAATCCCGACGACGGCTCGTCCAGACACAGTAGCGTTGGCTTGCCAATGGCCGCACGCGCCAACTCCACCAACCGCTGCTGCCCTCCCGGTAATTTCCCCGCCAACTGATCGCGAACGCCGGTCAATCCGTATATCTCGCACGCTCGATCCGCAGTGTCTCCCATTCTTGCCTGCTCCCGCCTCGACCCACGCATTCCGCTCAGCCCGGCAATCAACCCACTTCCAGTCTCCTTGTAACATCCCGCCATAAGGTTTTCTCGCACCGTCAGGTGTGAGAAAACCTGAGGGGTCTGGAAACTGCGCATCAATCCCCTTCGGCTGCGCTGCGGCACACTGAGTCGACTGATGTCCTCGCCCTGATAGAACACTTGGCCCTGATTGGGTTCGAGGAAGCCGGAGATGATATTGAACAGAGTGCTCTTGCCCGCGCCGTTGGGACCGATCAATCCCACGATCTGCCCTTGCGGCGCCACGAAATTCACGCCGCGCAGGACGCTCAACCCGCGGAAACTGTGCGATACATTGCGCACGTCCAACAGATTACTCATGGCTTTGGCTCGGAACGAACAAAGGCGCGCCGTAACGCGCCGCCGAATCCCTCGGGAAGAAAGATCACCGCCAGTATTAAGGAAGCGGCAAACAGTACGCCGTGAATATCGCCGAAGCGACTCAGTACGTTGGGCATGACGGTGATGAACAGCGCACCCAGAATGGTTCCGAATATGGTCGTCGCGCCACCTAGCACCGCCAACAACAGGAAGTTGATGGCGCGATCCACGCCGAAGCTGTCCACGCTGACGAAGGTCACGTAATGCGCGAACAAACTCCCGGCCAATGCGCCCAGTACGGCGCTCAATATGAACATCTTCACCTTTAGCACTCGGGTGTCGACACCCAACACTTGAGCCGCAGCGGGCGCATCGCGCATGGCCCGTATGGCGAAGCCGGTGCGTGAATGCAGCAAATTGCGATGCAGACACAACACGAAGACGGCAAGAGGCCACACCAGGAAATAGAAGCGTTGCGGCGTGTTGAGCGCAAACCCGAAGAGATCCAACGCTGGAATACCGCCGATACCTAAGGTGCCGCCGGTGAGCCAATCCCACTCCAGAAACATCACGTGCCCAATGATGGCCAAGGCCAGCGTGGCCAACGCCAGAAAGTACCCGGAAAGCCGCAACACGGGCCAACCCACCGCCAAGGCGATGAGCGCACTGACAACCATTCCCACCAAGAAACCGGCGGGAGCCATCCAACCGAACTGCGTGGCGCAGTAGGCACTGGCGTAGGCACCGATGCCGAAGAACACACTCTGCGCAAGCGACACGATTCCGCATTGCCCGAGCAGAAACGAAACGCCTAATCCGGCGATGGTGTATAGCCCCGTCCACACCAACATATCGACCACACTACGCGATGCGAAGGCGGGAATCGCAATCCACAGCGCGACGAGCACCACGGCGAACACCAATCTCTTGATGCGCATTGAGTGCAACTTACCCGCCCTTGCGTGAACCGCGACCAAGCATGCCGTTGGGCATCACGATCATGATCACGATGAGCAAGGTCATGGCGATGACATCCTTGTATCCCGATGAAACCGACAACACCGCCACCGATTCGATCACGCCCAGGGTCACGCCGCCAAGCACCGCGCCGAAAGGATTTGCCAGGCCGCCCAATATCGCCGCCGCGAATCCTTTCAAGGTCAGCAGCAATCCCATCTCGTAGTGCAAAGTAATGAGCGGAGACACCAGCACACCCGCCAGGCCGCCTACGAGGCCGCCGAGCACGAAGGTGAGAGTGCGCATGCGCGGTACGTCGATACCGATGGTGGCAGCACCTTCTTCATCGAGCGAGGACGCCATCATGGACAAACCCAGATGCGTGCGGTGATAAAAGAACCATATCAACACCATCACCGCGGATGACAGGATGATCAGCCAGATCGCATGCCAGCGAATGGCCGCGTCGAAAAACACAGCGCTCGCTTCACCGCCGATGCCGGGAAGTATGTGGGAATCCCGACCGAAGAAGAACAATACACTGGCCGAGATCGCGAAGGCGACACCGAGGGTCAGCAGCAGAAAGCTTTCTTCGCTGGCACCACGCCGTCGCGTTGGACGCACCAACAAAGTGTCCACCACCAAGCCCAGCAATCCGCCGCCCAGCGCCCCACCCAGGGCCGCAATCCAAAGCGGTGCACCCAATTTTTCCAACAACAGAAACGCCACCACGCCTCCGACCAGCCCACACTCGCCTTGCATCGCATTGATGATGCGCGTGCCTCGAAAGATGACCGAGATGCCCAGACCGATCAGCCCATAGACGAAACCGTTGGTGGTACCGGCGAGGATGGATTGGAGGAGGAGGGTTAGGTCCATCAATGCACCCCCTCGCCCCGCGAGCGGGGCGAAGGGGTGCATAGGCGTCCCACCTGCGGCCGAGCAACTCCTGACAAACCACTACTCCCGCTCAAACCGATCGATCAAATACTTCTTCAAAAACCGGCCGTGGTGACCTGAAGCTTTCTCCAAATGCGTACGCGTGGAGTACAAACTCATGTGGTTGACCTTTTCCAGCACCACCAATTCTTTGTTACCGGCGGTGATGGTGTTGTACATCTGAATCTCAAGATCCCACTGGGTGATGTTGTCCTGCTCCGCCACCACCACTTGGGTCGGGGTGTTGAGAATCATCTTGGCGTAAGGGAACACGTTGTACTGCAGCAGCAGTTCCATGGACTCGATGGTATTGCGGTGCTCGTGACGCGGCGCTTCGGTCTCCTTGATGCGCTGGAAAATCTCGTTCACATGCGGGAAGGGCCAGCTCGACAGATTGTTATCCGGATCCAGATGGGACATGGGCATCATGGCGCTGGGCTGGCCGTCGGAACGACGGATGCGATCTTGCATGACCAGATCCAGCAGTTTGGCGAACTTGCGCTCACCATGGCAACGCTTCATGGTCTCCCAACCTTCCACTACCGGAACCGTGGATACGATGCACTTGACGCGTGGATCCGTCGCGCCAACGATGATGACGTGGCCGCCGGCGTAAGAGATTCCCCAAATGCCGATGCGTTGGCTATCGATTTCGGGCTGCTTCGCCACGAAGCTGATGGCGTTTTTGTAATCCTCCACCTGCCCCCAAGGATCAATGTGTTGGCGCACCTCGCCCTCACTCTCGCCCAAACCGCGATAGTCGAACATCAATACCGCCACACCGTCATTCAAAATCGCTTGCGCGTAATGCGGCAATACGATTTCCTTCACGTAGCACCAGCCACCGCCCATCACGGCGATGGGAAACGGGCCCGTGCCTTTATCAGGCGTGACTAACACGCCACGGATCTTCGATCCTTTGCTGTTGAACTCCACATTTCTGCGCATGGGTCTCCTCCTCGGGTACTCGATTGAGACAATATCCTGTCTGGCAGGCCGGTGGAGGCGACAGGGCGCGACCCACGCACGCGGGTGCACAAGTGCCCCCTATGGGTTGGTCATTCCCGCACAGGATTTTGGGAGGCGGCGGAACTTTTGATTCCTCCACCTCCCGCTTCCTTTAGTCTCCTCCCCCTCCGTGTGTTGTCCTATTTCGCGGTGAAGGGTAACCGCGTGAACTTGCCGTTGAGCAACTTCGAATAAACGTAACTCGACAATTCGATTCCCGTCATATCGGGCGCGGCGAAGTTGTAGTGGGCCAACTCGCCTTTGTAGGGTTCGCGAATGGCTTTGGCCAAGGCTTCGGAGGACGCATCCGGTCCCGCCTTTTCCAATGCTTTGGCGATGATATGAACGGCATCCCAGCCAGCGGCTTCGTAATTTTTGGGCAATGCGTTATAGGTCTTCTTGTACAACTCTACGAAGTCTTTCTGATGCTCCAGGGGATCTTCCGCGACGACGAATTCGGGAAACACGATATCGTGAGCATGCTCGCCCATGCCGTTAACGTACTGATAGGCGGACGAGCCGATGGCCGACACGATAGGTTGCGTGATGCGCATCTGGCGCGCATTGCGGAAAGGCGTTGGATTGGTGGCAATGACAAACACCACATCCGGATTGGAGGCGCGCACCTTGGCCGCCTGGGTGCTGACATCGGTGGCACCGACTTCGAACTTCTCCACCGTAACGAATTCCACTGCGTAAGGACCTGCCGCGTCCTTGAGGGCATTCATGATCAACTGCCCGTAACCGGAATCGTGCAACACGCTGATCTTTTTTGCCTTGAGCGACTTGGTGGCGTACTCGAGCATGGCTTTGGCATTGAGGACCTGAGGCGGCATGACGTGGAATAGGGATTTGTAGCTCATCTCGATGGCTGGCCCGAGCCCGGTGACGGCGATCTGCGGCAGTTGCTGAGCGTTGGTGATGGCGGCCACGGCGCCGGTACTTGCGGTAAGGGAAGGACCGACGATGGCCTTCACCTTTTCGTTGAATATCAAACCCTCGGCTTTGACCTTGGCGATATCGGCCTTGGAGCCGTCATCCTCCACGATGACCTTTAGCGGACGACCCTTGATGCCACCGCGTTCGTTGATCACTTTCTCGGCCAGCAGCGCACCGTTGCGCTCGGCCAATCCGAGGCCGGCGCCAGGACCCGTGAGTGAGAACACCGCCCCGATCTTGATGGGTTCCTTGGACTGCGCGTGTGCGGGTGACGACTGCATCAAAGCAATAACACTTGCCCATGCAGTGAAAACAGCGAAGAACGCGCGAGCCGCACCTAAGCGGATAAGATATTTCATTGCTAGGCGGCCCTCCTCAGCGCCCCCTCCTCCGTGACCATCCAGTCTTGAAGTCCGACTTTGCTGCCCCGCAGCATCCCGTCGTCTAGGCTGAACACGGCCGTGTTTGCAGCGCACAGGTGCGCAGACTCCTTCGCTATGACGGTTGATTCCTGCGACAACAGGAGTCATAGTAGTAACCATCTGCTCACCAGTCAAGGCAACCGTTGTGCCGAATCCTGCGCCGAAATCGCGCCGTCCAAAAACCGTCGACTCGGGCCCTCCTCCGCGAGGCACTCGCTTGCCGCGCGCCGAGCGCGAAAAGCACATCGTGCAAGAAGCGGTGAGGTTTTTCGCGGAAGTGGGATTCGGCGGCGACACCCGCGAATTGGCGCGCCGCGCCCACATCACCCACGCCTTGTTATTTCGCTACTTCCCCAACAAAGATGCCTTGATCGAGCGCACCTACCGGGAGGTATACATCGGGCGCTGGAATCCGCAGTGGGAAACGCTGATCGTGGACCCCGACATACCGCTGGAGGAGCGCATGGTGCGCTTCTATTCGCTGTATGCACAAACGATTCTTTCCTATGAGTGGGTGCGATTGCTCATGTTCGCGGGGTTGAAGGGTTCGAATCTCAATCGGGATTTCTTCGCGCGCGTGACCGATCGCATCATTCGTCCCATCTGCACGGAGATTCGCAAGTTCTACCGGCTTCCCAGCCCGCAAGAGGTGCCTCTCACGAGCACGGAGATCGAGTTGGTGTGGGGCGTGAATTCCAGAATTTTCTACTTCGGGGTACGCAAGTATATTTACGGCATGGAGGTGCCGGGGGATCTGGACGCACTCATCGAGGCGGAAGTGCGCACGTTCTTCGCAGGAATCGGAAATACTCTCAAGCAGTTGATCGTACTCAGGCCAAAGCAGAGCAAAGGAGCAAGACGATGAGCAAAATATTGGGCGAACCCAGGATCGTTCGGCCCGACGACGTAAACCCCCACCACAACTGGAGCCGTCCGCTGCAAGCCCCCGGGCATACTCAGGTGGATTTCGAAGAGCGGGTGAACTTTCGCCGGCTGCATGACTATCGGCTGGCCCGCCTGCGCGCCGCATTGAACGCTTCGGGCCTGGGAGCATTGCTAAGCTTCGATCAAGCTAACATTCGATACACCACCAGCACCGTCATCGGCGAATGGGCGCGCGACAAACTCACTCGCTACTCCTTGCTCACCGGCAACGGTAACCCATACATCTGGGACTTCGGTTCCGCCGCGAAACACCACAGACTGTACGCGCCATGGCTCGAGCAAAGTCACTGTCGCGCGGGACTGCTCGGCATGCGCGGCGCGGTCGGCGCGGACATCGCATTGTTCCGCGAAGCCGCGCAGGAGATCAAAGCCATTCTTGAAGAGGAAGGTGTGGCTGACATGCCGCTTGGCATAGACGTGGTCGAACCACCGATGATGTTTGAATTGCAGCGCTTGGGCATTGACGTGCGCGATGGTCAACAAACCATGCTGCAGGCGCGCGAAGTCAAGAACACCGACGAGATCACGCTGCTCAACATGGCCGCCGCCATGGTGGATGGTGTGTACCAGGACATCGCCGAAGCGCTCAAGCCCGGCGTGCGCGAAAGCCAGATCGTCGCCATGGCCACCGCTCGGCTTTACGAGATGGGATCGGATTGCGTGGAAGCCATCAACGCCATTTCCGGAGAGCGTTGCTCACCGCATCCGCATAACTTCACCGACCGGCTGATTCGACCGGGAGATCAAGCCTTCTTCGACGTGATTCAATCCTTCATGGGCTATCGCACGTGCTACTACCGCACCTTTAGCGTGGGCCGCTCCACCGAGCCGCAACGTACCGCCTATAAGAAAGCGCGTGAGTGGATGGACAAGGCCATCGATTTCATCAAGCCGGGCATGAGCAGCGACGTGATCGCCAACGCTTTTCCGAAGGCGGAGGAAATCGGCTTCGCCAATGAGATGGACGCCTTCGGTCTGAACTTCTGCCACGGCCTCGGACTGGGCTTGCACGAGCGCCCGGTCATCAGCCGCCTGAACTCCTATCGCGAGCCGGTCGAACTCAAGGTGGGGATGGTGTTCGCGGTGGAAACCTACTGCCCTGCTACAGACGGCGTTTCGGCCGCACGTATCGAAGAAGAAGTGGTACTCACGCCGACGGGGCCGAAGATCATTTCGCTGTACCCCGCGGAGGAGTTGCCGGTGGCGAATCCTTATTAGTCCCTTATGAGTCCACCGTTGACAGATTTGGCGAAGGGTTTGATGAACGGCGATCTGATTTTGGGGGATAGGGCATACTCCTTGTTCCTTCTGGGGGACTGCCCAATTGATCAAGTCAAAGGCCGCCCAGGCCCACGTTTGAACTTCTTCTTCTTCAATTGCGCGGGACCCATCAGGCAAACGGCGCCGTAGTCCTGAGAATTTGACGGACAGACCTGCCAGCATTCTTCGCCATCGCCTTCGAAGCGCGTATACCCATCGTCCACGCAGCTCGGATAGCAAATATTGCCCTCGCGCTCCTCTTTGTCGCCACACTTGCGCCCGTCAGCAGGCTGATCGTCCGCCGCCTGCGCGGGCAGAGCGGTACTCAGAACACTGAATGCGACCGCGCTCAACCACAGTTTCCAACTCAACCTCATGTCCCACTCCCTATCAATGCCAAACATAATCGGCGCCATACCTTGCGAACGAATTGGTGGCATATTAGCGCACGCTCAACTTTTCCGAACAACGCTACGAACCCATGAATCTCGATCGAGTCGGCACCGGCCGCGATGTCCCTAATGACGTCAACGTGATCATTGAAATCCCCATGCACGCCCCGCCCATCAAATACGAGGTGGACAAGGAAACCGGAGCGGTATTCGTCGACCGCTTTTTATCCACGGCCATGTTCTATCCGTGCAATTACGGATACGTGCCTCATACCCTTTCAGGCGACGGCGACCCGGTGGACGTGTTGGTGGTAAGCCCAACCCAGATCATCACCGGTGTGGTGGTGCGCTGCCGTCCTATAGGAATGCTGAAAATGGAAGACGAAGCCGGAGAGGACACCAAGGTGCTCGCTGTGCCCATCGACAAGCTCTCCAATCTTTACCGCAGCATCACTTCGCCGCGGGACCTGCCGGAGGCCACGCTAAATCAAATCGCTCACTTCTTCGAGCACTACAAGGATCTCGAAGCCGGCAAGTGGGTTAAAGTAACCGGCTGGATTGGCTCGGAAGAAGCCAAGAAAGAAATCCTCGATGGCGTGAACCGATTCAAGCGCGCCAAGCGAAAACCCCGTTTCTGAGCATGCGCTTTTAACTATGGACACCCTACACATTGCACAAGCCGCGCGCATCGTCGCGCGACATCGTTTGAACCATTCTTTGTTACCAGCCTTGTCGCAGGAGTGGGGGCCAGCCAGTGTCGAGGACGGCTATCGCGTTCAGCTACAAGCGCACGACATCCTCGCGCCATCCTTGGGTAACGTGGTGGGGCACAAAATCGGCGCCACCAATGCGGCCATTCAGCAGAAGCTGGGAGTGCATCATCCTTGCGCGGGTGGCGTGTTCGCCAACACGGTATGGCCATCCGGCGTGGCGTTGCGCGTGAGCGATTTCGTGCGCCCCGGATTGGAATGCGAAATCGCGTTTCGCTTCGGACGCGACGTTGTGCCGCGAGCCATGCCCTACGCTCGCGAGGATCTGCTCGCGGCCATCGATGCTTGCATGATTTCCATGGAGATCGTGGACAACCGCCATGTGGATCTGGCGCACATCCACATCCCGACATTGATCGCCGACGACACCTTGGATGCCGGGGTGATTCTCGGCAAGCCCGTCGAGGATCACCGCAACCTGGACTTCGCGCGACTCACCGGCAGCATCCGCCGAGACGGAAGCGAAATCAGTCGCGCCACCGCAAGCAATGTGATGGGTGATCCCCTCAACGCGATGATCTGGATTGCCAACACGTACTCAAGCCAAGGCCGCACGCTCAAGCGCGGAGAATTCGTTTCCACCGGCAGCATCGCCGATCTCATTTGGGTCAAAGCCGGGGAGCACTACGAAATCGAGGTAGAGAAGCTGGGCACGCTGGAAGTGAGGTTCGGCTAAGATCAAGACGGACTATACTGACCCGGCAATCGATCGAAAACGCCGCTAGTGGTCCCACAAACGAGGAGGAGTGAGATGAACCGAAGCAAATCGGTATTGGGACTTATCGCAGCTGCCCTTTCCGCTGCGTACGTCAGTAATGCGGCGTCACGCCCGGCGGACTTGACGACCTTGGGTGTCGGCGAGGCGGCGATCTTGATTCGCAGCGGCGAGATCAGCAGCTTGGAACTCACCGAGGCCTTACTCGCAAAGGCAGAGCAGAACAAGCATCTCAATGCCTTCATCACGCTCGACCGCGAGAAAGTTCTGGCGGCCGCGCGAGAAGCCGATGCCAAGCGCGCAATGGGCAAGATCAGAGGCGAGTTGTTTGGTGTCCCGCTCGTATTCAAGGACAACATTCACATCGCCGGACTACCCAATACGGCCGGCACACCGGCGCTGAAGAATTTCATTCCGACCACCCATGCCCCTGTAGCGCAGAAGTTGATCGACGCCGGCGCCATCGTGCTTGGCAAAACCAACATGCATGAACTGGCCTTTGGCATCTCAGGTTACAACGAAGCTTTCTGGCAGATGGAACCCATCGGTGTACGCAATCCCTACGACCGCACCCGCTTCGCGGGCGGCAGTTCCAGCGGCACCGGTGCGGCCATCGGCGCGCGCATCGCACCCGGCGGAATGGG
>JANNFC010000118.1:0-1521 GCA_031379405.1 Betaproteobacteria bacterium
ATAGCGGCTCGACGGGATGGCACAACGCTATGAGGGCACGCTGGTATCTCCATCCTGAAGTGCTCGAAGGCGATGACGGCGAGCGCGCGGCGCGGACGGGCAAACTGATCTTCGAGTTGCAGAAATCGAATCACGGCGAAGTCGGAACGCAGGTTGAATTCAAGTGGGACGACGACGCGCATCTATTCGTGGGCCGAGCGAAGGGCGGCACAACCCAATTCGACCTTCGACATCAACAACGAGAGGAACGACACGGCGCGCTCAGGACATTGCAAGCGTGCGTTGCTGTTCCGGCGGCAACGACTGGGCGCAGGACAGCTTATCACGTCCTGTCGGCGCGCCCTGAATTCCCGGACTCGTTACGTAACGGCAAGGCTTCCATACGCCGTTTTTGGCGTCATATCGAGGAACTGCGGGAAATGGGCTATGTTAGTGAGAGCAGCATTCGCCTCAGCGACCGGCATTACATCTCTACTCTTGAACTCACTCAAGAAGGACTGCGGGCATGCGGGGAATGCGAATAAAAGCATTCGCCGCAGGCACCCCGCATCCGCCACTGCGGGCATGCGGGCAATGCCGCAGGGGGTATATAGGGGGACACGCACCCGCACCCGTAACTTTTACCGACACAACGGAAAGGACACATGCAACACACTAACGAGGCTGGCATAGAACTATCCGCACGGTGGAAAGACCCGCAAGGGAATCGCGGCGTGGTCAAAGCAACCGCCCCGATCCTTTATCCCGAAGCGCGGTACCGGGCGTCTCCTTGGCTACCCCTGGCGGGTTACAGCAGCGTTTCCGAAAGCAAGCGGATTGCTGAGGATCGCGTTCACTTCTACCGGCGCATGGTCGCCTTCATCAACCCAACCGGGCTCAAGCCCAGCCGAGCGCATTGGGACTACTTAGGCATCAGGTATGGGCCGGAGCCGCCCGGCGTTGATCACACGTTGTTCTGGCATGACGGCAACAAGAACTATGCGGCCACGACCGATCCTTACGGCGGTTACTATCGTCTGGCCGAGATGCAGGCCTGGTGCGCCCGCAAGGACTGGCGGATAGCTGCGGCTCCTAAAGGCGTGGGCCTCTGGTACTACGATACAACGCTGATGGTGCTGGCTCCACCCAAGAGCCGCGTTGATGTGCGTCTGATAGTGGCTCAAGCAGTGACGGCGCTTGAGCAACGGTAGCGCGCGGTCATGGTCAAGCTCACCCCACACGCCGTGGTCTGGGAAGCGCCCCCAGGCCATGCACGTCAGGCCCAGCATGGACTTCCGTCTCGACGGGGGAAGGGTACATCAAGAGTTTATGGCTTTTCGTTCCCAGACCGTCCCCCTATGGAGAAAAACCTAATTCGAAGGATTGACTTGTGACTAAGACAAACGCAGCAGCGACCAAGGTTCCCGAGCCACCGGCGGGACTATCTGCCGATGCGCTGTACTGGTGGCGACGGCTAACCGAGGATTACACAATCGATGAACACGATAGCGCGGGGCGGTTGTTGTTAGAAGTGGCGATGCG
>JANNFC010000129.1:0-2170 GCA_031379405.1 Betaproteobacteria bacterium
TAAACAATCTTGCGCATCGGCGCCATGACCTTCTCCTTTTGTTGAAACCCTACCTATAAACGCAGAGTTCCTGCAAATGGGGTTAAGTCGGATGGCGCTTAATTGATGATCAAGTTTAATGACCAAGTGATTTGTTTAACCTGCTATTCGCATGCACCCTATGCATTCATCCCCACCAGCAGCGGCCGTAACTCGGCGGGAATTTCAATCTCGAAAGAAAGTACCCGAGAAGAAAGCGCCTTCCCATAGTTGTCCAAACACAAACTACGCGAAACACCGCCGCCCAAAGCCTCTTGCGCGACAAAATTCAGCGCCTCCAGATTGTCGACCTCAAAGCGGTCCACGCGGCCTTTCACCACGCCCGCGTAGTGCGCCTTGAAGCGCTCGGCGGTGAGTTGCTCCTTGAGGTACGGATAGAACTCTTTGGCGTAGGCAATGACGCTTATGTTGGACGTATTGCCTTTGTCGCCTGAGCGCGCATGGGCCAGGTGTTGTAGTTGAACTCGCATGGATCAGCTCTCGAAAAATTGGATTGTCGGTTGAATCTTCTCGCGCGGCACCAGCGATGACCAGACGCCGATGATTTCCCGTGTGCGGTCTTGATGTGGCACACGCTTACCCGTCATTCCCAGGCCCGATACCGCCATGCCGTCAACCTCCCGGCCGACCTTGATCGCCTCCTCGCGCGTCTTGGTGCGAGCGGCGACGCGCACGGCAACCTCATAGGGCTCCGGGGCGTCCTTAGGTGTCATCTCGCCGTGAATGGCATTCAAACCGAGGAAGTCGATGCGTAGTTCTTCCGCATCCAGCCGTACGATCTTGAAGCGCTCTTCAAGAATGCGCTTGGCGAGTTGCGCACGGCGCAGCGCCCCCGGGCCGGCGTAGAAGAATATGTCTTCCCCGATGAATCCTTCGATACACCCAATTGAAACTTTCAGTGTGGGCGTGCGCGGCTTGCCGCCAATATTGGTTACACGCACGCGGTCGGGCCCCACTTGTTCCAAGTGCGCTGTGGTGAAATCCACCACCACATCGGGTGTGATGTAGTTACCGGGATCGTGCACCTCGTAGAGCATCTGCTCCTTGATGGTCTGCAGATTGACCGTACCACCGGTGCCCGCGACCTTTGTGATGACCACGCTACCGTCCGCTTCGACTTCGGCGATGGGGAAGGCGAGGTTCCACGGTTGTGGCACATCCTTGAATCCGGGGTCGGCAAAATATCCGCCCGTCACCTGCGCACCGCACTCCATCAAATGTCCGATGCCATTACCGGCGCCGAGCTTGCGGTGATCCAACGCATCCCAACCGAACTCGTACATCATCGGCGCCATGAAGATGGAAGGGTCTGCCGCGCGGCCGCTCACCACGATATGTGCGCCTTGCTTGAGCGCATCGACGATAGGTTCCGCGCCCAGATAAACTTCGGCGGAAGCAATTTGCCCGGCGAGCGAGGAGGTGGGTTTGCCGTTCTCCAGAATCCTATCGGTGAGTTCCAGCACGCGATCGTTGATTACGCTACCCGAGATGGCGGCGACCTTCACGCCCTTTGCGCCGAAGTGCCGCAGCCAATGCACGATGCGCTCGGCCGCACCGTTGGGGTTGATCCACCCTTGGTTGGTCACGATTTTGGTGCCGCGCTGGATGCAAGCGGGCAACACGGCCTGCATGCGATCGTCGAGATAAGTGTCGTAGCCGGGGAAAGTGGGATCGCGACGGGCGCGCACTTGGGCTGCCGATACTGTGGCTTCCGCCATGGTTTCGAAGCACAGATAGTCCAGGTCACCCTTCTCGGCGTTGAGCGCCGCCGGTTCAACGCGATCGCCCCACCATGCGGAGCCTGCGCCGATTCGAATCTTGTTTTTCATTTAGAGAGTTTGTCCAAGCTTTCAAGTTAGGTTTCAAAGTCCTTGCCGACCATGTTCGGAATTATCAACTCGTATTCCCCGCGCTCTTGGCACGGGGGCAAATTTCGGGGGTTTCCAACGGGGGCAAATTGATTGGTACGAAGCCCCTTTGGTCAAGGGCGGGGTCTATACCCCGCCCGCGAGGTCCTTTCCGTGCTTATCCGGTTAGCTCCCAGGCCTACTAGATGTAGTGTGGCGTGAGTTTTTGGCATAGAGCTCGGCATAGGTCGGCGCGGTGACGCCGCCGGCGATGCTAAGCAGAG
>JANNFC010000190.1:0-2910 GCA_031379405.1 Betaproteobacteria bacterium
ACGTGCTGCTTGCCTACCTGCAGAACCTCCTGCCCGGGGCCATGGCCGCGTACCTCCGCGGAGGGTGACTGCACGCGCAGGAACTCGGCGGGAAGTTTGAACACCGAGCCATCCGAGTACGTCAGTTCGAGAACTTGGGAGACTTTGTGCAGTTTGATTTCGGTGGGATAGAGACTCGGGCTGGGATCGGATGCACTCATAAGAAACCTCGCATTCAAGGGCGGGAGTCTAGCGCATCGCCAGCTTGCATGGCCTCCTTGTAACTTAGCGGTAACATGAACGTCATATCCTTCGATGCTCTGATAGCTACTTCCCCTTATAAATGGCCGCAACGGTACTCATTGTCGAAGACGAACCCGCGATTCAGGAGCTGATCGCTTTTAACTTGCAACAGGCTGGACACCACCCGCTGCGCGCGGCGGACGCCGAACACGCCTTGCGCCTGATGTTGGACGCACTACCCGATCTTGTGTTGGTCGATTGGATGCTTCCGGGGCTTTCCGGTATTGAATTGGCGCGACGTATCCGGGCCGATCGTCGAACCAAGAGTATTCCCCTTATCATGCTTACCGCACGTGCCGATGAACGTGACAAGTTACTCGGCCTGGACACCGGCGCCGACGACTACATCACCAAGCCATTCTCTCCAAGGGAACTCCTGGCTCGGGTGAAAGCCGTCTTGCGCCGCCGCGCGCCACAAATGACGGACGATCTGGTCCAGATCAGCGATCTACGCCTGGATCCCAGCACTCATCGCGTCACGGGCGCTGGCATCACGGTACACCTTGGCCCCACGGAGTTTCGCCTGTTGCATTACTTGATGACGCATCCCGAGCGTGTTCACTCGCGTAGCCAGCTACTGGACCAGGTATGGGGCGACCACGTATTCGTCGAGGAACGCACGGTGGACGTTCACATCCGTCGCCTGCGCAAAGCATTAGAGCCCACCAGGCAGGAGAATCTCGTCCAAACCGTGCGCGGCGCAGGTTACCGACTTTCCGCGGACTCGGATCTGCCATAATTTTCCCGTAGCGCTGTTTCACTAAAGACTCTTCGATGCAACTCTGGGGACGCCCCCTCATTCCCGTGGCGATCGTTTGCTCGATCGCGTTTTTCTTCTGGCCAATCCTCGGGGCCACGGGTTCGCTGTTGCTGTTGTCGCTCGCCCTGCTGGTCATTGTGCTGCGCCACATACATCGGCTTACCTTGCTCATGGATTGGCTACCCAATGCCAAGGCGGACAACGTCCCCCGTCCAACCGGAACATGGGAGGAAGTGTTTGCTGCGCTCTATCGGTTACTGCGCCAACAAACACAGATTCAATCGGGCCTGAGCACGGCGCTTGGACGTTTCGAACGGGCCAGTGCAGCCATGCCCGACGCTGTGGTGATGTTGGACAAATCCGATCATATCGAATGGCTCAACCCGAGGGCGGCCGCTTATTTGGGATTGGAGCTCGATCGTGATCGAGGCCAGCAGATCACCAATATCATGCGGCAACCGCAGTTTGTCGACTATCTCCAGCAAGAGGTAACGAGCGAGCCTTTGATCTTGCGCATCTGGCGGGGAGACATGGAGCAGGTGCTTTCGGTCCAGGCGACCCCCTATGGCGATCACAAGAAACTCGTGCTGTGCCGCGATATTACCCAGCTGGAACGCGTGGAAATCATGCGGCGCGATTTTGTGGCGAACGTATCCCACGAGATTCGTACGCCGCTAACGGTAATCACCGGCTTTCTGGAAACGTTGCTCGACATGGAGAAATCAGACCCAGGCATGGCAAGGCGCGCGCTCCTGTTGATGAGCGAGCAGGCCGCGCGCATGGTGGGGTTGGTGGAAGATCTTCTCACCTTGTCCAAACTCGAGTCCGTCGACAACCTTTTACAAGAAGTTGAGGTCGACGTGGCCGTGCTGATCAATGAGGTAGTCCTGGATGCGAAATCGCTGAGTAACGGCCGTCACCTGCTTTGCCTTTTCCTAGATGAAGCAGATGGTGAAGCAAATGGACTGCGCGGCAACGCGGGAGAATTACGCAGTGCCTTCAGTAATCTCATCACTAACGCGGTGCGCTATACGCCCGATGGCGGTGAAATTAGCGTCATTTGGGACCAGCGCGAAGGTAAACCTGTCTTCACGGTAAAAGACAACGGTATCGGCATCGACGCCAAGGATATTCCAAGGCTTACGGAGCGATTTTATCGTGTGGATCGCAGTCGCTCGCGAGCCAGTGGCGGGACAGGATTGGGTCTGGCCATCGTGAAACACATCCTCAACCGACATCAAGCGCAATTGCATATTCAGAGCACGCCCGGAAGCGGCAGCCAGTTCTCGGTGGTGTTTCCTGCCGAGCGCTCAGTGAAGATTGCGAAGGAAAAGGCTAAGATCGCAGCACAGTTGCCAGCCGATTCCTTAGCTGAGCGCTGAAATCCTCCGGAAGCGGCGCCACGAATTCGCGTTGCTTGGCACTCCAGATCGAACCGGGAAAATGCGCATCGTCCCGGTTGCGCGGAATGATGTGCCAATGAATGTGCGGGACCACGTTGCCAAAGCTTGCAAGATTGACTTTGTCCGGAGCCAGTAGGTCCCTGAGTGCCGCTTCTACCGCGAACACTACGTGCATGAGGTGCACACGGTCCTCGCCGCACAGATCACTCATCTCCTTCGTGTGCACCTTCCACACCACTCGGCACAGCCCCGGATAGTCAGTCTCTTGCGGCCACACGATGCGACAACGCGCATCGGACCAAAGCACTTCACCGCCGGCCTGTTCGCAGAATAGACAGTCAGAGGAGGACACGCTCAATCCCTGCGTGATGGGCGGTATTCACGTAGTCGGCCATCCAGTTGCGTCCCAGCAGCCGGATCACCATCTCACGATCGGAAAAGGAAGGGCAGTTATAGGGGATTTCT
>JANNFC010000254.1:0-3179 GCA_031379405.1 Betaproteobacteria bacterium
GTGTCGATTTGATGATCAAAGCGCTCTCCAACTCGGCCGATGGCGCGCGCGTAAGCCTCAATGGTCTTGGGTTGCAGCCCTTTGAGCTTCAGGTGCTTCAAATGCGACTGGTAGTTCTGTTCAAACTTCGCGTCGAGCAATGTTTCCATCTTGGTGTAACCTCATGGTTCGTCATGGAACAAGCCCTCGTGCGAGGGAATGAGGTTACATTTTGCGTTCAACCGCATGTCAGCGCATCCTCCGCGTAGCGGCTTCGTCCAACTCTGCGGTCTACCGGACGCGCCGGGAAGCGGATTTCAGCTTTGTCAGCACTGTGCCGGCGCACCGGTTAACTTAGCGTTATAAAACATAGAAGCGGAAGCTGACGAGTGCCGCCGAAGGTGAGAGAACTGGTTGGGGAACTTGAGCATGCCGGATTCGTCAACCGTGGTGGGAAAGGTAGTCACCGAAACTTTGTCCATCCGAACGTGGCCAAACCAATTACGGTATCTGGCGCCTTGGGCGATGATGCAAAGCATTACCAAGTGCGCGCCGTGAAGCTTGCGATCGAGGAGTCAAAATCATGAAAGACAGTGCGCGGTACGCGAAAATCGTGGAATGGTCGGAGGAAGACCAGTGCTTCGTCGGCAGTTCACCCGGCCTTATCTACGGTGGTTGTCATGGCACAGATGAGAAAGCTGTGTTCGAAGAGCTGTGCCAGGTCGTTGAGGAAGCAATCGCCATCTACCACACGGAGGGAAAGCCACTGCCACCAACCACCTCCGGGCGCGATTTCGCAAACAAGATGCAGAATGTCGCATAACCCCTAAGGATTGAGACGACTCGCCGAGTCGTCTCAATTCGATGCTCAAGAAGCCCGGGGAGTGGGCGAGGATCTGTATATGGGTAATGATTGCGTGGGGACGGGAGTGAGTCATGGGCGTGAGCCGCGCAGCGGAGGGTGGGCGATTCGAATGGTGATCTGAGGCGCTCGGAATCGCCGAGATTCGCGATAGTTCAGGTCGATTTGATCAGTGCGGTTGGCTTTCTTTTTGGCCCAATGCGGGCATGGGACGACGCGAGGCCACCCGCGTCACGCAAGTGACAGGAGGAGTGCGGTCGATGTGCGCGCGCTGTGTCGGGCGCGCGCGCACAGAGTCATTCCAGGCGACAACTACCTTGACATCGTGCGCCTCAGGGTCCGGAGTTCAGCGAGTGCCTCGCATCGCCCTCGCGTGAGTCCGGAGGTGGCGATCCGATCGGATTGGGCCGTATCGCCTGAGGCAAGATTGTTCGCCGATAACGAAGGAGGCCCCCGCAATGCGGGCAGCGAAGCGGTTGAGGGCGGGCGATCTCGATGCGCACCGGGGGTGGCACATTGAATCCTTGCGCCAGTTCGACGCGAGCCTTGATCTGCGCGAAGGGCATGTGGACGTTGTGGGAGAGGAAGCCGAAGGCCCGCACCTTCATGAACCCGGTGGGCAATGCGTGCTGAAGGAAGCGGTGGAGGAACGAGGCGATGGGCAAGCGTAGGGTTCGTGCGCGTTCGCTGTGGACCTTACGGTAAGTAAAGCTCACGTGGGTGTCTGTCAGCGGCGGCGTGAATACCGGTGAAACCGGGCGGTTTGAAAATCACTGCCCTGGACGGTATAGGTAGCCACCCTGACTCCTACCGAGTAGCCAACCGATTGAAGAATCAATCAAGAAGGACCAGAAGATCATTTGAAATGATTCAATCGAAGAAAACGGATGAAGAAAACGCACCATTTTCAAACCGCCGAATTTGGACGACTTTCAGAACGCCGCTGACACCTAGCGTGACAAGATGCTGGGAAGACACGACTCGGCGCGAGCGCGCAGGTACTGGAACAAACGCCAATCGCGGCCCATCACGCACACGAAGACGAAGCGAATGCCGCAGTAGCAGATGCGCATCGTGTTGGCCGACCAGTGATCGACATTACGGCGGTGGAGGAAGCGGCTTTCCAGTTCTGCTTCGGAAATCTCGGCGGGATGCTTGCCCCCATAGTAGGTGACCAACATTCGCAGCGCTCGCGTATAGGCTTCCACGGTGGGTGGACCCTTGCTAGCCAGCGTGAGCGCGTTGACGGACTTCTGATACCAATCGGTATTCATGGATGTTTCTGATAAAGGGAATGCAATGCTCGCCACGACCATCGCGGCGAGCCCCATCAGGAGAACAGACTCAGGCCAGGTGCGGCTAGGGGTTCAGCCGGAGTATGATTTGCGTTTCAACTCGTATTCCCCGCGCTCTTGGCGCGGGGGCAAACTTCGGGGGTTTCCAAAGGGGGCGAAGTGATTGGTACGTAGCCCCCCTTTGGTCAAGGGCGAGGTCAATACCCCGCCCGCGAAGTCCTCTTTATTACGCACTGGCGATCATGATGATCGACTCCTGCCGCGTAGCGGCTTACTTGAACATCCGGTTTGAGGCGGACACGCTGGCGCGCGCCGCTCAACCGGGGCGTTAGGTACCCCGAACCCGAGAGCATCGAATGGAAAGGGTCACTCTGCCTTTCGGGGTCCGTACAAAGTCGCACCGGATTGCGAGTGGTCGGCAGGGACAGAAGGTTGTCGTTTGCAGCGAGCACGCGCCGGATCATGCGTGCCCGCTTTGGAGCCAGCCGAAATGCGTTTGCGCCACGCCAACGAGAACCTTGTTCAGTGGTGGGAATGGTCCCCGCGTGCCTCCGGCGCACTCTGGGCGTGACGCAAGCCGCGCATCGTGGTGTCGCAAACATGCTCGTTCAGGTCGGCGCAAGCCAAGCACCGCAATGTTGCAATCACACGGTAAATTTGTTCTCCCTGTATGATCATAGCGATTGTGGGCGAGTGGAGTTTTTGGTCATGCGGAGGTAGTCGAAGATTAATCGGGTGTTACGGTGCAACTGGCGCATTTTTTCCGCGATGCTGGATTTTCCATCGGAGATGAACTGAATGGCGGCCACGGCGAAGCGACCCAGGCGAGACACGTTCTCGGGGCCATAGCCAGATGCGCCGGGTTTCGATTCGGCCATGGTCAACTAGAGAGACATCGACAAAATCGGGCGCCTTGCGATCCTGGAACAAAAGCGCGATATCGCTCTGGAGCGTGGCTTGATTGCCTTTGACCGTGAAGTGGTAATGCGCCCCGCGCCGGACGATATAGGTCGCCAGTTTGCGTTGTGTCAGCAGGGCATCGG
>JANNFC010000205.1:0-3168 GCA_031379405.1 Betaproteobacteria bacterium
CCATGGCCATGCGGGGCACTGAGCCATATCGCGCCGGCGAAAGTATCGCCGCGCAACCGCGGCGCGCGCCCCTGAACTGATACGTTAGAACCGCTCAAAACCGTTTCGGTATACTTGTCGATGTCGCAGGTGACAAAGTGACGCAAACGTATACAGCGGTTGTAAAGCAAGACGCCCACTGGTGGATCGGTTGGGTCGAGGAAGTGCCTGGCGTTAACTGCCAAGAGGCCACGCGTGAGGAACTCTTGGAGTCTTTGCGCGTTACGCTCGCGGAGGCCATCGAGTTCAATCGAGCGGAGGACCGTGGCGCCGCCGGAAAAGGTTAGGAGGAGTTTCCCATCGCGGTATGAAACGCCGTGATCTGTTGCAACATCTCACGGCTCTCGGTTGCCAACTTCTGCGCGAGGGGGCTCGCCATTCGTGATGTCACCACACAGTTTCCGGCAGGCAAAGTGCAATCCCGCGGCACACCGAGATCAACAACCATCTCTCCCGCAAGATCTGTCGCGACCTCGGCGTTCCCGAGCCAGAGCGGTTCTAACCCGTCGCTCAAACGTTAGGCCACCCCATGCTGCATCGTTTACAGCCCAACTCTGCGGTCAACCAGTTGCCTTAGGTTGGGCGCCATGTTCGTGGCTACGGCATCCAATACCGGACGTCAGTTTTGGGCGGAGTTATTTGACGGCACAGGATCAGCGTCCGTCAAAACGCGGCGCCCGTTTATCCACAAAAGCGCCTGCCGCCTCCACATGGTCCGCCGTACTGAAACACGAAATCTGATTGCGCGATTCCGCATCCAAAGCAGCACTCAGATCCTGATCGAAGGACGAGTTGAGGTTCTGCTTCATCTTTCCGAGCGCCACGGTTGGCCCCGTTGCGACCGCCACGACAAAGGCTCGCGCCAGTGCTTCGAAAGTCTCCCCCTCATACACTCGGTGCACAAGTCCCCACCCTAGTGCTTCCTCGCTGCTAAGTACGGGACAAAGCATCATCAATTCCCGCGCCTTTGCGATGCCCACAAGGCGCGGAAGAAAGTAGCTCACACCAAAATCTCCGGACAGTCCGACTTTGCCGAAGGCTGTGGTGAGTTTGGCACCGCTCACGGCCACTCGAAAATCGCAAGCCAACGCCAATGCGAGACCTGCTCCGGCAGCCGGGCCGCCAATGACCGCGATGGTGGGTTTGGGCATTTCGTACAACCAGCGCGAAGCCTCTGCCCTGGAGCGTAGCGACTGCACTCTTTCTTCAGTGGACTGTGTGCCATATTTTTGCTCCGCCATCGCTTTCACATCACCCCCCGCGCAGAATGCACCGCCGGCGCCCGTGAGGACTACAGCGCGCACTGCCGCATCGGAGGCCGCACGCCTGAGCGATTCTCCCAGCGCCACTGTCATTTCAACGTTGAGCGCATTGCGACGCTCGGGGCGATTTAGCGTGAGGGTGACGATACCAGCGTCGGAGTGCTCGAGCAAAACGGCTTTGGAAGAATTCTCAGTTGAACGCATGACACTCGAACCCTATTCTGATTCAGCGAACCGGAACGACGAACGGAAATTCGTAGAATGGGATGAGCGGCACGCGAATCTCGTCAAACGCGCAGCTGTCGATGGGATTCGTTGCACTCATCCCATCCTACGCTTGCTCGCACGCAACTTAGGTGGTGGGCGAGAGGGATCGCCGCCGTGCTCGGCGTTGACGAAAGTGCCGCCTTGATAGCGTTCCGCCTGCGGATCACCGGGCTTTTCCTTGGCTAGCACGTCGGCGGCTTGCGGTTCGCTGTTGTCCACAGGACGGTACCCCAATCGCGTGGCGTTGGAGTTGTCGTACCAACTGCGCTTATTTCCCGACACACCATAGACGATCTCGAAACGAATGCCGGGACTATCCACGCCGATACCAACTAACTGGGCCAGATCCCGCGGGCTGATCCAGATGGACAGGCGTCGCTTGTCGACTGGCTTCGCCGCCACGTTTCCGATGCGCATGCAAAACACTTCCATGCCGTACTTGTCCACGTACAAGCTGCCCAGTTGCTCACCAAACACTTTGGATAGGCCATAGCGACTATCGGGTTTCGGATAGACGCAATGATCGATGATTTCATCGCGCCGATAGAACCCGGTGGCGTGATTGCTGGTGGCGAAGAGAATACGCTTGACACCGTTGATGCGCGCCGCTTCGAACAGGTTGTAGCAACCCACGATATTGGCGCGAAGAATGTCCTCCCACGGGCCCTCTACCGAAAACCCTCCAAGGTGGAGGATGGCGTCCACACCTTTGGTGGCCCGCCTCATATCCGACAAGCGAGCGACGTCACCCCGGACGAACTTCTCACCCTCAGTCAGTTCCGTGATGGGCCGGATGTCGGAGAGCTTAAGGTGATATTTGCCTGCGAGTTCGGGCCGCAGCATGCGGCCCACATCACCAGCGGCACCGGTGATCAGCAGCGTTTTCATTGACGTCATGGTCCGGAAGGTTCTTGAAGAAAAGGCAGATGTTAACGGATCATCTGACGCAGCGTGCGTTGCACGCACCGAAGCCCGCAAGGGCACCCTACGTGGACGGATTACGCTCCAGATTTCCGGCCGCCGCCGTATCCCTCTGTATCCCATCAGCCAGTGCAAAAACTGGGGATTGGGCTCTCGGGTGCCGGTACGCTCGGGTTGCGTCCCGCTCGACCTGTCGCGCATGGCAACGTTATTGGTCGTTCCTTGCACTTCCAATTGCTACAGGGCATCTGACTGGAGCGTCATCACGGATACCGAATCGGACTCCCAGCGCCGACCCGCGGGATCGCGCTTGTCGCACTTGGAATGAATCTCGAACTGCGTGTCCGTTTTTTTGATGGTATTGAACTGGCATCCGCTTGGGATCAGACTGGTATGTTGAGCGATCAACTCAGCATAGGGCTCCATACACGTGCGCGTGTTGTACGGCCGTCCGTTAATCACTTGCTTCAAGTCCCAAATTCCCTTGCGCAGCGTCGGCGTTTCTTGCGGCTGGGCCGCGCCCAACGCTGCCATAGCCAGAAGGCTGCAAGTTAGGCGGAACATCAGCGGGCATCCTGTGACATACCGGCCATCAGCGCCGGCCATTCGACGGGAGCGAATGCCTCTCTGAGATATTCGATCGGCACATTGATCTTGGTAGGTAGTAGCTTGGGCGATG
>JANNFC010000348.1:0-3076 GCA_031379405.1 Betaproteobacteria bacterium
CTCCTCGAGGAACTCGCGCTTGCGCGTGCGCTTGTTCGTGTTCCCCAATCCCAGGCTGCTTTGCTTCATGCGCAGCATCGTCTCAATTCACACCACCGACCACAACCACAGTTGCCCGGGGTTTATGCAGACCTTCCCTAAACAAAATTCCCTTTATCTTGGGCTTGCTCCAGGATTTCAAACGCGGGCTCGGAGAGAGGAAGCTGAACCTCGATGACGACTTCATCAAGTTCATTCGTTTCGGGCAGTTTGCGATTCAGCAATCTGGCGTCGGCGTCCTTGGGATGGTGACGAACAGCACGTATCTCGATGGGATCACGCACCGAAGGATGCGGGAGTGTCTGCTTGAGTCGTTCAATTGTGGTGCAGTCCTCGACCTCCACGGAAGCGCCACGAAGAAGGAAACTTGCCCTGACGGATCGAAGGACGAGAACGTATTTGAAATCAAGCAAGGCGTAGCCATTTCAATTCTCGCCCGCACCCTAGGGAAAGAGCGGAACTCTCTGCGTTTCGGGGAACTATGGGGGCTGCAAGACGCGAAGTACCAGCGGCTCGAGTCTGCCGTGCGGCTGAGTTCGATAGAAGTCGAGGTCGCTGCGCCGAACTATTTTTTCGTACCGAAGTCGGTCGAGAACGCGGAGGAGTATGAGCGCGGCATGAGCGTGAAGGATGCCTTCCGTGAATCCGGCCCTGGCATCAAGACTGAACGCGACAGTGTCGGAATTCAGCAAACACGCAGCGACATGGAGGCGGTGATTGCGGACTTCAACTCAATGTCCGTAGAGGCATTGCGCATGAAATACGATCTTGGCGAAGACAGCCGCGATTGGAAGGTCATCAATGCCAAAGCGGATGTCCGTGCCAACGACAACGCAGAACGAATCCGTTCGGTCCAATATCGCCCGTTCGACTTCCAATGGACTTGGTATTCCGGGAGAACACGCGGATTCATCGGAACGCCGGGCTATCGCATTGGCTCACACATGAGCAAAGGTCCGAATTTGGGACTCGTTACTTCGCGCACTGTGTATGGCCCCGATCTGTGGCGCGATGCGCTGGTGACCAATACCATTTGTGAGTTCGGCATCATGGCCACGCGACCTGGCAACACGGCACCTGTGTTTCCGCTCTACCTCTACGAGGAGGCCTTGGAAGGCTTCGATGTCGGGCACACAAGCATCGGGGCTGTACAAGGGTTCTCCAAGCGCCCCAATTTCACTCCTACGTTTCTGAACGCAATCGCGTCTGCTCTACAACTTCCGCAAAGAGGGGAGCACGGCCTGCCCGGCGACCTGACGCCCGAAGATATCTTCCACTACACCTACGCGGTGTTTCACAGTCCCGGATACCGCAGTCGCTACGTGCAGTTTCTGAAGATCGATTTTCCGCGCGTGCCGTTGACCGGCGAGCTGGACTTGTTTCGGGTGCTGGCCCAGTTGGGGGGCGAACTCACCACTCTTCACCTGCTGGAATCACCCAAGCTCGCCCAGCCCATCACAGAGCTCGTCGGCAGTCGCAATCCCGAGGTCGAGAAGATCTCCTGGTCGCAGCACACCGTTTGGGTGAACAAGGCGCAGACCACCGGCTTCCAGGGCGTGCGCGAGGATGTGTGGAACTTCCACATCGGCGGCTACCAAGTTTGCGAGAAGTGGCTCAAGGACCGCAAGGGCCGCACGCTGAGCAAGGACGACATCGTTCACTACCAGAAAATCGTCGTCGCGCTGTCGGAAACCATCCGCCTGATGGCCGAAATCGACCGCGTGATTGACGCGCATGGCGGCTGGCCCGGCGCCTTTCAGAGCACGGCGCAGGCATGAACACGCCGGAGCCGCCCAGCACGCTGCACTTCTTCGTCGATGAGGCGGGCGACCCGACGCTCTTCGACGCCAAGGGCCGCATTCTGGTCGGGCAGGAGGGCTGCTCGAAGACCTTCATCCTCGGCAAGCTGGATGTCGAGGACCCGGCCGCGCTTCACGGGGAGCTCGAGCAGCTACGCGCCGACCTGCTGGCCGACCCGTACTTCAAGCGCGTGCCGTCGATGCAGGCCGAGCGCGGCAAGACAGCGCGTGCCTTCCATGCGAAAGACGACGTGGCCGAAGTGCGTCGAGAGGTGTTCAAGGTGCTGACGCGCTTCGACCTGCGCTTCTACGGTGTGGTCCGGCACAAGACGGCGCTGCTCGACTACGTGCTTCAGCGCAACGAGCGCGAGCCCGGCTACCGATACCGCGGCGACGAGCTGTATGACACCTTGGTGGAGGAGCTGTTCCGGCGTTACCACCCGCTGGCCGACCGGCTGGAGATCTGTTTCGCCACGCGCGGCAACAAGGCGCGCACGCAGGCGTTTCGCTCGGCCATCGAGAAGGCCGAGGCCCGGTTCGAGAGCCAGTACGGCATCCGTCGCTCGGCCGAGGTGGCCATCGTCGCCAGCACGCCGCCGCAGAAGGCCGGTCTGCAGGCGGTGGACTATTTCCTCTGGGCCTTGCAGCGGTACTACGAGCGCGACGAGTCGCGCTATGTCGAGCTGATCTGGGACAAGGTGGTCGAGATCGAAGACCTGGACCGTATCGAAGGCGGCCGCAAGGGTGTCGTCTACAACAAGAAACGCCCCCTGATCACGGACCAGGAGGCGTCGGAATGAGGGGTGGGAGGTATAGGACCCGCTGGCCGAAGCCGGCGGCTCACACGGCATGAAGCCGAATTTCGCCCCCGCACGTATTGAAGTTTAACAGCCGTCTGGCTTCGAAGGTGGTGAGAAGTAGCCTGCATTGGCGTTGCACCCGGAGAGCCGCATATCGGACTGTCCGCCGCGCGCCGACTCCCGCCTTTCCAACACCGCCCTCCGCGGCCTCTCACCTTCGGCCTTCGCACTGATCGGCGCCGGCGGCAGCCGGTCGTCGCCTTCCTCGATCACGAAGTGATGTTCGAGCGAGTACCACGGCCCTTGCACATCGTCGGCCGGCGCGGGGTCGCTCGCCGCGTCATGCCGCACGTACTGCCCCACCAGCGCGCGCGTCACCGCGAACTGCACGTCGGTGTCGAGGTACGGGTCGTCGCTCGAATAGACCTGCGAGAACTG
>JANNFC010000364.1:0-3907 GCA_031379405.1 Betaproteobacteria bacterium
TGCGCCCGCACGGCATGCTCGCGGGCCCAGCACGTTTCAGCAAGGTCCGATGCATGGGCGTAACATTCCGCCGAGCAGGCGGCGGGCGGGGGCAAACTTCGGGGGTTTCCAAAGGGGGCGAAGTAATTTGTACGTAGCCCCCGTGGTCAAGGGCGGGGTCAATACCCCGCCCGCGAAGTCCCCTCGCCCGCGCACGCCAGGCCGTCCAGCGAAAGGAGGAAACATGTCAACTCGAGCAAGCGTGAAAGGCTTTTGTATCGTTGTAGCACTCCTCGCCTTGGCACCGCATTCATCCGGTCGTGCGGAGGAGTTCACGACTATCCCGGTGATCGTCAATGTTCTGCGCAACGCGGGCATTACGGAGGAAGAGGTCCGGAAATCCATCGCGGACGCCAATGAAATCTTGAAAAAGGCGAAGGCACGCCTGACCATCATCAAACTCAACAAGGACGTCACCGACAACGGCAATAATGACGGCGTCCTCGACATCACCGAGTGGTCGAAACTGGATCGAGGGGGACGCAAGGAGATCCGTGCACTGGTGGATGAGCAGGGCGTGCGCCGCAATCAGAAGGGAAAGAAAATTGTCTTCGCCCGCAAGCTGCCGCCTTCCGCAGACAAAAAGACCGTTGTAGGCATTTCCATGCATCGCGATAGTGTGATCATGTTCGGCGCCGGCGATATTCGCACCGGCGTCGGTGACAAGGCTTTCGCCGACCAGATGGCCAAGACAGTAGCGCATGAGGTGCTGCATAACCTCACCTTGGCGGAGAAGCATCAAGTCACGGGCAATCCCAAGGATCCCAAACCCGCGGATTTTTCCGACGGCGACGGCCATACGCCGGCGCGCAAGGCGAACGTCATGTATCCCAAGGTGGGCAGCGGCAACGAAGTGACCGATCTGCAGGTCCAGAAGATCGTCAAGGACGGGTTCCTCAGCCGCTTTGAAGGCAAACCGGCCGAGAAGGAGAAGAAGGACGAGCCCGCGCGCAAGAAGAAATATCAGTTCGGCGCCGACGCCGATGATCTGGACGATCAATCGAACGCCGCGCCAAGCTATCTGGATTTAAAGGAGACATTGCTTAGTTCGGACGCCGACAGCACCGATGTTCATACCTTCATCCAGCTTGCGGGCCTGTTGCCCGAAGGCGCCTTCAATGCCCGCTATGCGCTGCTGTGGGATACGGACGCCGATGCGCAATCCGGCGCGTCCTTCAACGGTTTCGACGGCATGGAGCGGGCGGTGCTCCTGGACGTGCATCGTGCCGCTGCCCAATCCGACGTCGAGGTCGACTTCCAGGCGCTCGATCTGCTCGCCGGTGGAATCCCCCTGTTCGAAGGCAAGGGCGAACTCCTGCTGGGCAAGAAAATTGAGGAGACCTACGACGATTTTCCCGTCGCGAGCGCAAACAACCATCAGCTCTCATTCACGATCCCGAAGCGTATTCTGGCGTTGTCAGCTACCGAAATTCCCGTGGTTGCTTTGGCCGAATCGGCGGACCAGACCGTTGATACCCAGGAGCTCCTCTTCGATCTGGCGCGATTTGCGCGCGACGGTACGCTGTCGTTGGGTCTGGGTGAGGCGCACTCCCCGCCGCAACAGGTGCCCTTTCAAATCGAAGATCTGAAACCTTTCGATCCGTTTACCCTGTTTTTCGACGACATCCCGGTGTTTCAGGGTTTGCTAGACGCCAGTGGCGGGTACACCGGCGAGTTCCTCGCGCATGCCATGGCGCCGGGCAATCTCGCCTTCATCACCGCGCAGGACTCGACGGGTGAATTCGCCTTCAACGTCTTGGTGATTCCGAGCCCGGGAACGGCTGCGCTATGTTCTATCTGGCTTGCAGGGCTGGCGTGGGCAGGTAGAAATAAGGGTGCGCGCCTTGTCCCCGCCAGGATGAAGCGAATCTAGTGATATCTCGATCCTGCATTCATTGGCGCAGTCAACTCCTTCTGGCCTGTTTGGTATTTGCCACGCCCTTGGCAGCATGGACGGCCGACAAACCCAACATCCTCTACATCATCGCCGATGACCTGGGCTGGAAGGATGTGGGATTTCATGGCGGAAAGATCCGCACGCCGCATCTGGACAAGCTTGCTCAGGGCGGCGCCCTGCTCAATGCCTTCTACGTGCAACCCACCTCAACCCAGACACGTGCCGCCGCCATCACGGGTCGCTATCCCATGCGATACGGGCTGCAAAGCGGCACCATCGTGGCCGGCAGCCGCTATTGTTTGTCCTCAGAGGAGCGCACGCTGGCCCAGGCACTCAAGGAAGCCGGGTACGCCACCGGTTTCATCGGTAAGTGGCAACTGGGGCACGCCCGGCCCGAATGTTTGCCCTCAAAGCGCGGTTTCGACGTGTTCTATGGTCCGCTCACGCAGCCCAGTGACTATCTGATCAAGAAAACCAGCAAGACCGACTGGCGCCTCAACGACAAGCCCGCCAAGGTGGAAGGAGCGGTCACCTCGTTGATTGGGAAGTACGCCACCGCCCATGTCGGCAGGATAGACCCTAGTAAGCCTTGGTTCGTCATGCTGTCCTTCACGGCGCCTGCCGCGCCCTACGGCGCAGCCAAGGATTTGGTCGATACATACGCCGACGTCAAGGACGAGGCGCAACGACGTTATTTCGCCGCCGTCACCGCACTTGATCAAGCCATAGGTGATGTCGTCGGTGTTCTCGCGCAGCGCAAGCTGCTGGACAACACGCTGATCGTGTTCCACAGCGACAGCGGCGCGGCCCTCCCCACCAAATATCCCTCCGGGGATAGCGATGTGGATGAACAAACGGGAGATAACGATGTGTTCCGCGAAGGGCGTGGCACCTTGTATGAAGGCGGCTTGCGTGTACCCGCTATCGCCTACTGGGTGGGAAAGATACCGCCTAAGAACATCATTACGGATCCGGTGCATGTGACGGACATACCCGCAACCCTACTCACGCTCGCCGGCGCCTCAGCGGACCCCAAGAAGAAACTAGACGGGTTGGATCTATGGTCCACCCTGTCCGGAGCCACGCGCAGTCCGCGCAAGGAAATCCTGCTTAATGTGGAAGACTTTCACGGCGCGCTGCGCATGGGGGAGTACAAACTTATCGTGCACGCGGCGCTACCCACCAAGATCGAGGTCTTCCATATCGCCAATGATCCGGAGGAAGTGGAAAACATCGCCGAGCGCTATCCCGAGCGCACCCAGGAATTGCTGCGCAAACTCAATAGCCACGCCTACGACATGCTGCCGGCTTTGAAGCTGGAGGAATGGGCAGATTCCAAGGGCGGTCTGCCGATGATTTTATGGCGGGCGAATCCGGTGCGGAGATAGGTTCGCTAGGATCGATTTGACCTTGCTCGGGCGTTCCGAGGTGGATTGGGCCCCAAATGAGTCCTGCGCGAGGATCAGGACTGTAATCGTCAACGTCGAACCTTTATTGTTCCATTCGCACGCCGGTGAGGCGCACAATGTCCGCCATCTTCTTCCGCTGTGCTTGCATGTAAGCTCCAAACTCCTCCGGTGTGTTTGCCGGAACAACGCCCCCCGCGTCGGCGACAATCTGCTCCATCTCGGGCGTGCGCATGATTCTCACTAGCTCACTGTGCAACCGGTTTACGACGACTTGGGGCGTGCCACGCGGAGCAACAAGCCCCGTCCATCCCATGAGATCCAGTTGTGCGAAGCCGCTCTCCATGGCCGTCGGTATGTCAGGAAAAGCTTGCGCTCGTCGGCCTCCCGTTAACATGATGGGGAAAAGCTTCCCGGCTTTAATCAATGGCGCGGAGCCGATGAGAAAATCAATCGCCATCGAAACGTTACCGCCCGCTACGTCCGTCAATCCTTGCGCGGAGCTCTTATAGGGGACGTGCGCGATCTGAGTACCTGTGACAAGGCACAGTTCCGCCAATATTAA
>JANNFC010000377.1:0-1918 GCA_031379405.1 Betaproteobacteria bacterium
ATCAGGGTGAATAAAGGGGACTTCGCGGGCGGGGTATTGACCCAGCCCTTGACCAAAGGGGGCTACGTGAAAACCACTTCGCCCCCTTTGGAAACCCCCAAAGTTTGCCCCCGCGCCAAGAGCGCGTGGAATACGAAGTTACTTCATAAACCCATCGCAAACGATTGATTCATTGCCGTGCAAGCCGAAATGTTGCGACGCAACATACTCACAGGCTAAAGGCTTGTCGCGAAAACGAAAAAGGTTGATTGACCACAGGCATATTTTTCTCTTATAGTGGCGGTAAGTGGGAGTTTGTGGGGTTTGGTGGGAGAAATTGGGCGAATAATGAGCCAAAAAAGGGAAAAATTGTGTTCAGGGGCGTCACCCGGCTAACGCTGGACAGCAAAGGACGCCTTGCGATCCCTTCCAAGAACCGTGATGTTCTGATGAACAAAGCGCAAGGGAGGTTGATGGCCACGGTCGAGTCACGTCGGTGCGTTCTCATTTATCCCGAACCCGAATGGGTGTTGATCGAGGAAAAGGTGAACCGTTTGCCGACCACTAATCCCAAAGCGCGCGCACTACAGGAACTGCTGATCGGAAATGCCAGGGATGTAGAGCTCGATAGTTCAGGGAGGATTCTGGTTCCGCCCGAACTGCGAGACTTCGTCGGCCTTGCCAAGGACGTCGCGTTGGTCGGGCAGGGCAACAAGTTCCAGCTCTGGGACAGCACGAGCTGGGATGCGCACATGGATGAGGCGATCCGTTTGTACGAGGATGGTCTTGGTCCCGAATTCGACATTTCTCTGTGAGCAGCGATGAGCATGAACCCGTACTTCTCAGCGAAACCGTCGAAGCGCTCGCTGTCGAGCCGGATGGAACGTACCTCGATTGTACCTTCGGCCGCGGCGGGCACAGCCGCGCGCTGCTATCACGACTGGGTGCAGGCGGGCGGATCATTGCGCTGGATCGCGATCCAGCAGCCATTGAATTCGCCGTTCGCATCGAGGATCCGCGCTTGAAAGTCGTGCATGCGGCTTTCAGCGAACTGACCAGCGTATTGGAAGCACAAGGGGTGGGTTTCGTCCACGGTGCATTGTTCGATATCGGTGTGTCTTCGCCGCAACTCGCCGACGCCGCGCGCGGCATGAGCTTTCGATTGGAAGGGCCGCTCGACATGCGCATGGACACTACGCGCGGCATGACGGCCGCGCAATGGTTGTCTCAGGTTTCGGAACACCAACTGCAAGGGGTGATCAAAGAATATGGCGAGGAACGGTTTGCTAGGAAGATTGCAAGAGCGATTGTTGCGGCTCGATCGCGGGCTCCCCTTGATTCCAGCCGGGAGCTTGCCAAGATCGTGGCGAGCGCAGTCCCCACGCGCGAACCCGGCCAAGATCCGGCGACGCGTACATTCCAAGCTCTTCGGATTTTCATCAATAAAGAGCTTGAGGAGCTACAAAGCGGCCTAGGGCAGGCGCTGGGAAAACTGATGCCCGGCGCTCGTATGGCTGTCATTAGCTTCCACTCGCTGGAAGATCGCATCGTTAAGCACTTCTTTCAGCACCATTCACGATCTCAGGGGGTGCCGGACCGCTTGCCGTTACGCGCGCAGGAGATGCCCAAGCCACTGCTGCGCATCGTCGGTAAAGCCATCCGAGCTTCGCACTCGGAGGTCCGTCGCAATCCTCGATCGCGTAGCGCCGTCCTTAGAGTGGCGGAAAGGCTGGCGGCATGACTAAGGTGACGGTCATGTTGCTGATGTTGCTGCTTATGAGCGCCGCCGCCTTGGTTACGTCCCAGCATCAAGCGCGCAAACTCTACGCGGAATTGGAGCGTGAGCGGCAAACCGCGAAGCTGATCGAAACGGAGTGGGGCCAGTTGCAGATCGAACAAAGCACCTGGAGCATGCACTCGCGCATCGAAAAAGTCGCCA
>JANNFC010000390.1:0-19689 GCA_031379405.1 Betaproteobacteria bacterium
TTCGTTAGCCCCAAGGCGCGTGTCGACTTTCTTTACAAATTACCGAAAAGATCCTTTGACGTAACTGATTATTTCCATAAAATCCGGTGCTTATGTTATTGGGTCAATAATTGCTTCACTGCACAGTGTAGTCAAACCTAAAAGCACCGGGAGCGCGCATTCCCGCGGTGAGCAAATCTGCAGGGGACCAAGATGTCTACATTGTTTGTGAGTTTTATCGTTCGCCTGTTGGTAGCCACGAGCCTGCTACTAATTGGAAGCGCCTATCTAGTTCGGATGTTTTCTAGCTGAGGGCTCGCGCGCACGATGGGGTCAAGTCTATACTTGATAGGTACCTATCAAGTATAGACTTGACCCCATCTGATCCGTAACCGCCACATGCACCTTTGCGTCAATAGCACACAAGCCTACGTTTATACCGGCACACGCCCGCTCATCGATGGCCAACGCAGCGTAATGTTTATTCATGGCGCAGCCAACGATCACAGCGTGTGGGCGCTGCAGAGCCGCTATTTCGCCTATCACGGGTGGAACGTGCTCGCTGTGGATCTTCCAGGGCACGGAAAGTCGGACGAGTCCTTGCTCTCGACCATTGAATCGATGGCGGATTGGTGCGCCGATGTCCTCGGGAACTCTGGCGTGAAAAACGCGGCCATCGTGGGGCACAGCATGGGCTCGTTGATCGCGCTGGAACTGGCAGCGAGACATCCTGCCGTTGTCAGCAAGATTGCCCTGGTAGGCACTGCCTATCCGATGAAAGTATCGGATGCATTGCTAGGGGCATCTGAAGCGCAAGATCACGCGGCGCTGGAGATGATCAATGTGTGGGGGCATAGCGGCGCCGGCCAAATCGGCGGCAACCGTGCGCCGGGCCAATGGATCATGGGCGGAGGGATGCGCCTATTGGAGCGCAATGCCAAACCACTTTTCAATGACTTCACCGCGTGCAACGAATATGCGGGCGCCAATGAAAGCGCGGTAAAGGTCCGTTGCCCGGCGTTGGTGATATCGGGTACTCGCGACGTAATGACACCGGTGAAAGCGGCGCAAAGCCTGGCCGGTCGATTAGCGCATGCCGAGGTGCGGTTGGTGGAGGGCGCCGGGCACGACTTGATGGCGGAACAACCCGATCTGCTTCTCGACGAACTGATCGCCTTCCTGTCATCGAAACAGTAGGAAGACTGCTGCAAGAGTAGGACATCTTCCGAATATCGAAATCCGCGCTACACTGGTATTGTTCTCCCTGTTCAACGAGGTCGCCGACATGAGCGGTTTATCCACACCGACTCGCTACAAGCTCTCGATCGAGGATTACCACAAACTCGCTGAGGTTGGCATCTTGAATGAAGACAGCCGTGTCGAACTGATCGAAGGAGAACTCATCGAAATGGCGCCGATCGGCCCGCCCCATTCCTGGATGGTGAATCGGCTCAATAAATTGCTTGTCACGATGGCGGGCGACGAGGCACTCGTGTCGGTACAAAATTCCGTACGTTTGCCTCCCAATTCGGAGCCCCAACCGGATCTAGTGTTGCAGCGTGCGCATATGGCAGGGGTCAAGACCCGGATAGCAGGCCCCTCGGACGTGTTGCTGGTCATCGAAGTATCGCATTCCACGCTTGCCTATGATCGTGGCACCAAAATTCGGCTCTATGCCAAGTCAGGCATCCAGGAGGTGTGGATCGTGAATATCCAGGAGGAGTGCATTGAGACCTATCGCAGTCCCTCGGGTGCGAGTTACGAGGAAAAGACGATGCTGCGCAAGGGTGATACCGTTGCGCTCGCGGCGATACCGGACCTGGACATTGATGTGGCCACACTGTTCGCTTGATCGATGACATTGATGAACGGCCGTGTCCAGTTCCTGCGCACCGTAAAGCCGACCTGAGAATTCTCTCGCAAGGCCTCCCAGCCGATTCTGCATTACAAATTCTTCACAGTCACCTGAAATCCTCGCGGCGGAGGTTCTGACAGCATCCATCAAGCTGATAGCGGACAGCTTCACCCTTTGATGGCCAAGGCTGCAGGTACGTAACCGCGATTCCAAGTCGGGCTGATGATGATCTGATTTAGGCATACATGCGGCGGCATCTCGGCCACAAAGCGAATCGTGTTGCCTAAGTCGTCCATCTGCAGCATCCTGGCCTGGTCCTCGGCGCTCACCGGCACCGGGCGGCGATCCAAGATCGGGGTCGCTACTTCGTTCGGGCACAGTGCGCAAGCGCGAATGCCATTGACGCATTCTTCCAGATTGATGGATTCGGTCAGCGCCACCACGCCGAATTTACTTCCGTTGTACGCTGCCCCGGTGAGGGAAGAGTGATACACGCCCGCCCAGGAAGACACATTGATGATGAGCCCGTCCTGGCGCGCGCGCATGGAAGGCAGCACCGCGTGACAACAATAGAAGGTGCCATCCAGATTGACGCGGATGACTTCATTCCAACCTTCCACGGTTTGATTGCGCCAGTAGCGATGCGGTACATTGAGGCCCGCGCTATTGACCAGAATATCGATCTTCCCGTGACGCGAAACAATGTTGGCCGCAACCGAATTCACTGCTGCCGAATCGCTCACGTCCAGGACCACGGTTTGCGCTTTGCCACCGCTGCTGTTGATGGCAGCCGCTTCGCGCTCCAATACTTCCGCACGACGACCTGACATCACTACCGTCGCCCCCGCTGCGGCAAGTGCCTTCGCGCCACCTAAACCAATGCCAGTGCCGGCACCGGTGATCCAAGCCACCTTCCCGTTCAAACTCATTGCCTCTCCCTCCTAACGAACCATTGTTTCAAGTGAGCGGCGGACTCAGCGATGGCTCGCTTGGCCACATCGACGCCGCCGCCCATCAAGTAGAACCCGTGCACCATGCCTTCGTAGTGACTCAAAGTCACAGGATTGCCGGCATCGATGAGACGCTTGGCATAGTCCACGCCTTCGTCGCGCAACGGATCGAAGCCCGCCACCAGCACGAAAGCGGGAGGCAGATTGCTCAGATCATCGGCGATCAGGGGCGCGAAACGAAAATCGTAGAACTCTTTTTCGCTACGCACATAGTGCTTGTAGAACCAGGTCATGGTATTGCGCGTCAATAGGTATCCCTCCGCGAACTTCTTGTGCGAAGGTGTCTCCGGTTCCGGTGCGACACAAGGATAGATCAACAACTGCCCGCGCAACTTCGGATAGCCGTCGTTGCGCGCGAGAATTGCAATCACTGCCGCCAAATTGCCGCCAGCGCTATCGCCACCGACCGCCATGCGCGCGGGATCACCGCTCAGTTCCACCCCATGCAGCGCCAGCCAACGCAACGTCGCGAAGCAATCGTCCACGGCCGCCGGAAACTTGCATTCGGGCGCCAGTCGGTAATCCAGCGCCACTACCAGACAATCGGCTTGATTGGCCAGCGCACGGCACGCGGAGTCGTGAGTATCCAAATCGCCGATCACGAAACCGCCACCGTGAAACCACAGCAGCACGGGAAATTTCTCGCCCGCCTTGGGCTCACGTGGTTGATAGACACGAATACCCAGATCCTGCCCGGGCCCGGGAATCGTGCGATCATGCACGCGAAAGATTTGCTCCTTGAGCGCCAGCTTCCCAACGCGCAGCAGATACTGCTCACGTGCTTGTTCCGGCGTGAGTTGCCACATTTCCGGTAGTCCCGCCTGTTTGATGAGATCGAGAACTTTTTGTACTTGCGGGTCAATTGCCATTTCAGCCTTCCTTCGGATAAATCAGTTTGAATGTGCCCGAGGCTTTGGCCAATAGTGTCCCGGCCATGTCCGTCATCTCGGCTTCGGTGAAAATCAATGAGCGCCCGGCCCAGAGCGCGCGCGCATCGGTGAATACCGGCCCTTGCGCCGCCCCGATAAAATTGGTCTTCATCTCCACCGTGGCGGCACCGATGCATTTGTCGTCCAACGCGCGCGATGCCGTGCCCATGGTCACGTCGAGCAGGCCCATCAGCACACCACCGTGAATGGACTTCCAGCTATTGAAATGTTCGGGCTTGGGCTCGAAGGCGACGCGCGCTTTGCCGTCAGCTTTCTCCAGCAGGCGCATGCCCATGTGTTCGACGTAGGGAATCTGAATATCGAAATTGCTGGGCATACTTTCCATTCTTGTGTCTTCCGAATAAATCAAAGTGCCGTCATGCCGCCGTCCACCGCGACGATCTGGCCGCTAATGTAGCTCGCCGCATCGGAGGCGAACAGAGCCGCGATTCCCTTCAAGTCCTGATCGCCACCCAGCCGTCGCATGGGAGTTCTGTCAACGACGAAGTCCTTTGCCCACCCGATCATTCCCGCCGCCATTTTGGTGGGGAATACGCCTGGCGCGATGGCGTTGACGGTGATGCCGTGCGGGCCCCACTCCGCCGCCAAGGAGCGCGTGAAGTTTACGAGTCCGCCTTTGCTGGTGTTGTAGGCGATGGTGGTCATGAAACGCGGATCGGTACCGCGAATGCCGGCCACGGAAGCGATATTGATGATGCGTCCGTATTGACTGGGAATCATGGCAAGACGTCCGACGGCTTGTGTCACGGCAAACACACCGGTGAGATTCAAGTTGATCACCTTCGCCCAGCCGTCCATGGAATGCTCTTCGGCCTTCGCACCCCAGGTAGCGCCGGCGTTGTTGACCAGGATATCGATGCGGTTAAAGCGCTCCATGACTTGGCGCACGAGAGTTTCAGCGCCGGCGGATTGCTGCAGGTCGGTAGGGAAAACAGCGACATCGTATCCCTGTGCGCGCAGCGCGGAGGCCGCGCTTTCCAATTCATCTTTTTTGCGTGCGGTGAGGGCGAGCTTGGCGCCCATCTCACCCAGCGCTTCGGCCATCTGCAAGCCCAGCCCTCGGGAGCCGCCTGTGATGAGGGCCACCTTTCCCCGTAGATCTAATAGTTGTTTGAGACTCATAGTGATTACCGTTTGTTTGGAACCTTCGACGGTGGGTTACGCTTCGCCAACCCACCCTACATTGTTAGAACCACTCGTCTTGCATCTCCAGGCAGGTTCTGTCCATGTCGTTGAGCAGCTGATTCTGATGTTTGATCTTTGGCAGTTCCCAACGGAAGAAATACCCGCACGCCTGTAGCTTACCTTGGTAGAAGGCGCGATCGGCGTCGTGCGCGGAGGGCAGCTTTTCCAATGCGACCAATCCTTGTCGCAACCAAATCCACGCCATGACGATATGCCCTGTCATCTCCAGATAGACGCTGGCGTTGGCGAGCGCGAGTTCGCTTTCGCCGCGGTCCGAGGCACACATCAGGTTGCGTGTGGTTTCCAGCAACAACGTGATAGCGTCGGCCAATGCGCCCGCGTGACGGACAATTTCCGGTGAATTGCAGCGCTTCGCGTCGCGAATCGTGCGATCCATTTCTCGCATGAGGAGTTGAAGCGCGGCACCGTCTTCCATGGACACTTTGCGCCCCAACAAATCCAAACCATGCATGCCGTGGGTCCCTTCGTGGATAGGATTCAAACGATTGTCGCGATAAAACTGCTCCACCGGATACTCGCGTGTGTAGCCATAACCGCCGTGTATTTGGATCGCCAAACTGATGGACTCCTGACTCCATTGCGAGGGCCAGGACTTGGCGATGGGGGTGAGGATCTCCAACAGGAGCTTCGCTTCCCTGCGATCGTGTTCATCGGGCGCGCTGTTCTGGTCGTCCACCAAACGCGCACAGTACAAGCAAAGAGCCAAGCCGCCTTCCGCATAGACCTTTTGCGCCAACAGCATGCGTCGCACATCGGCGTGCTCGATGATAGGGACTTGCGGTTGCGTAGGGTTTTTCGCGCGCGGCAATCGGCCCTGGGGCCGGGTGCGGGCGTAGTCGATGGCATGCAGGTAGGCCCTATAGGCCAGCATGACGGCGCTTAATCCGACGCCGACCCTGGCCTCGTTCATCATGTGGAACATGTAGCGCAAGCCCTGGTTCGGTTCGCCGAGCAGATAGGCGACACAGTTACCTTTCTCGCCGAAGTTGAGCACGGTGGAGGTCGTGCCGCGCCAGCCCATCTTGTGGATTAACCCACCCAAGGCGACATCATTGCGCGCCCCACGCGAGCCATCCGGGTTCACGATGTACTTCGGGACGACGAACAAGGAGATGCCTTTTACGCCCGCGGGTGCACCTTGAATTCGGGCAAGCACCAGATGAATGATGTTCTCCGAGAGTTCATGATCGCCCCCGGAGATGAAAATCTTGTTTCCGCTCAATCGATAGTGCCCATCCGCGCTGGGGGAGGCGACTGCGCGCAAGTCCGAGAGCGACGACCCGGCTTGCGGCTCGGTCAATGCCATGGTGCCAAAGTAGCGACCTTCCAGCAGTGGTTTGAGGTACGTGTGCTTCTGCTCTGAGGACCCGAACTCGCGAATTACATTGGCGTTGCCCATGGTCAGCAATGCATACGAAGCAGTGCCGACATTGGCGGACTGAAATAGCGCGAAGCACGCTTGCAACACGGTGAAGGGCAGCTGCATTCCACCCAGTTCGTAGTCGTGCGCGGCCGCGAGAAACCCCGATGCACTGAAAGCATCGAGCGCGGTCTTCACTTCCGGGATCATGCTGACCGTGCCCGCCTCGAAGCGCGGTTCGTGTTCGTCGGCCTTGCGATTATGTGTGGCGAAATGCGCTTGCGCCAACCGTTGCGCGGAATCGATGGCGGCGTCGAAAGTTTGTCGGCTGTGCTCGGCGAAACGATCACGGGTCGTCAGGGCGCCCGTACCGATCAACTCGTATAGCAAGAACTCGAGATCACGCCGGTTGATCAGTCGTGTCGTCATGGAAAGTGGGCAGTGGAAAGTAGAAAGCGGAAAGCGAGTCGGGGACCGGGGTGGTCATTAACTAAATTTGTCTCCGAACTTTACCACCACCCAGCGCAGGCGCCGACCGCGCCCGATGTCAGGCCGCTGCCATCAAACCATGCGTAGGCTTATTCGACCGTTTCGGCCACGATCCGCCATTGATTGTCCTGCCGTTTTAGCAGGAGAGTTTTCTTGGAGACTTCGGTTCGCGCCCCGTTTCGGAAGTCTTGGATGAAGAAGACTTCCGCCTGATTGGGGCTTGCCAATTCCACTTTCAGGTCACGCACCTTGACCTCGACCGAACCTTGCTTGTTCAATCGCTGCCGGCGTTGCTGCCTCCATTGATCGAGCGAGAAACGAGGATCATGAGTGGTGAACTCCGAAGCGTAGTGGAGAAAATAGGTGTCGATGTCCTTCTTCGACCACGCCTGCGCCCAATCGTGGACTGTCCTCGCGATCTCCTGATACTCCACCATATCCGCTTTGGCCACGGCCATGCTCCGAGCAGGTTTTTGTGCCGCAATGAAGGGCAGCTCGAAGGCGTGAATGGCCAGTTCTCGGGCTGATATCAGATCTGGGCGAATTAAAGCCAGGGGATCGTTCGCGTCGTGTCTACCATCGTCTTGGATTTGCATCAGAGCGTCGTCCGACGGAGGGCTAAGCTGATCGGCGTGCAGGGAGAAATTCCATGACCGGCACTGATCCAATGATTGCGGAATAGCCACTAGTGGACGACGTCCATCGGCACCTCGTGTGCAATCCAGCGGCCGCTGTTGAGGCTCCTCCAAAAGTGATTGTGCCGAGGCTCCCGCCACACAAAAGTGGAATGCGCACACACCCAAGCTAGTTTTCAGGACGAGTCTATTCATTGCAGCGCTGATCAGAGTTAGTCATGTGAAGACGAGAACAACGACGAGAGCAACGACCATTGTCAAGCCAGATTGTACAGACATGCCACTACCATGCGCTCAATTTCCGCGGTCGACCCCGTGCACGTGTCACTGCATGACGACTCGCACATCAATAGGATTCAGCGCTGACTAACGCTTGCGTATCCACCACAGCCCCACACCATGAGCCCCCAACTGCGCAAACAATGCGAGAGCGAAAGCCTGCGGCACTCCAAGCGGCACCAGACTCACCGCCAGCACCGCGCAGAACAAACAAAATCCGGGCATGCCACCCAACATGCCACGAAAGAAATTGATGGCGGCGTCGGGACCTTGCCGCGCATGGGTGAATCCCGCAATGACGGTAGAAGCGATGGGAAAGGCCGTTAGCAGCCCGCTCCATTTAGGACCCAACCAATCGGCCAGGTAGGTCAGGACAAGGATCAACGCGATGGCCGCTAGCAGGCGCAAGGGCAGATCCCAAGGCGTCAAAGCCGGCCAAGCGCGCGCGCGCTTGGCCGCTGGGAGAAGAAGGCGTGCGACCAGTAGACTGGCGACAGAAACGGCCAACATCGGGAGCAGGTCCACCGACCAGTCGCGTAACAAGAACACCGCGAGGAAGAACACCAACCAGGATACGAGCAGACAAAGTGACCAATGCCAGCGCTGCGCCATCCAGGTGTAGTTCACGCAGTAAATCCCCACGCCTATGATGCTTACCAGAGTGAACTGCGCGGCGCCCGCTGCGAAAGCGTGTCCCTGTTCGATGCTGTAGAACAACAGGAGAGGGCCGGCATTGACCGGCATGGAGGCCAACCACCCACCGATACCCATCCCCCACCTGCGAATCGCGAGGGTTACGCCGCAGATGAACAGCGGCGAAAGCGTGAGCTTAAGTAAGAGAAGCAACGCACTTAGTCAAAACGTCCGCCCTCCAAAGCGCGCTCTTCCAACAGCGGCGAGGGGGCCCACAAGTCGCCCTGTTCACGGTGAAAACGTGCGACAGTTTCATAGACCTTATCCAGTCCAATGGTGTCGGCGTAGAACATGGGGCCACCGCGAAATCGGGGGAACCCGTAACCGAAGGCATACGTGATGTCGATATCGCTGGCGCGCTGTGCGATACCTTCGTCGAGAATCTTGGCGCCTTCATTGATGAGCGCGTAGATACAGCGCTCGATAATTTCCTGATCGGAAACTTGGCGTCGCGTGATGCCTGCTTCCTGCGATGCTTCCAGAATCAGTACCTCGATCGCGGGATCGGGGATGGCGCTACGACTGCCGGCTTCGTAGCGATACCAACCGGCGCCGGTTTTCTGTCCGAAGCGTCCGCGCTCGCACACCTTATCGGCAATCTTGGAGTAGCGCTCGTTCGCCGGACGAGTGGCGGCGCGACGTTGGCGAATGCGCCAGCCGATGTCCAACCCGGCCAGATCACCCACGCGAAACGGGCCCATGGCAAAGCCGAATTCTTCGAGCGCGCGATCAATTTGTTGCGGCAAGGCACCCTCTTCCAATAGGAATCCGGCTTCACGACCGTATTTGTGCAGCATGCGGTTGCCGATGAAGCCGTCGCACACCCCTGAGACCACACCCACCTTATTGATGGTCTTGGAAAGCTGCATGCAGGTGGCGAGCGTCTGAGCCGTGGTCTTGCCGGCACGCACGATTTCCAGCAGCTTCATGACGTTGGCCGGGCTGAAGAAGTGCAATCCAATGACTTTGTCCGGACGCGATGTGACGGAAGCGATTTCGTTCACATCTAAAGTCGAGGTGTTGGTGGCGAGAATAGCGTCAAGCCTGCATACGCTGTCGAGCTTGCGAAATACTTCCTTCTTGATTTCCATATCCTCGAAGACGGCTTCGATCACGATGTCCGCTTGGGCGATGGCGGCATAGTCCATTACGCCATGCAGCAACCCCATGCGCTGGTCCATCGCCTGTTGCGAGAGACGCCCCTTGGCCACGCTCGCAGCGTAATTCTTCTTGAGGATGCCGATGCCTTTGTCGAGCGCTTCCTGACTCATCTCGAGGATGCGCACTGGAATGCCTGCATTGAGAAAGTTCATGGCGATGCCCCCACCCATGGTGCCCGCACCGATAATCGCGGCACTCTTGATGGGGCTCACAGGCGTGTCGGCTGGCACATCGGCGATCTTGGCGGCTTCGCGCTCGGCAAAGAAAAGATGGCGTAGTGCCTTGGACTCGGTCGAGGTCCGCAGGCCCTCGAACAGTTCACGCTCCTTCGCTACGCCTTGCGCGAACGGTAGGTAGACCGCGTTCTCCACGCACTGCAAGCACGTTAGAGGAGCCGGATATCCTTTGTACTCCCTGGCGATGCGCGCGCGAGCTTGCGCGAAAAATTCCGTCGCAGTTTGTTCAAGGCGCGGGAGCAGCGTGCTGACACGGCGCAGCGCCTTGCCCTCCTTGACCAAATTGTTGGCGAAAGAAATGGCGGTGCGCAACAAATCACCCGTCGCCACTTCATCGACAAGCCCGACCTTGTGGGCTTTTTCCGTATCGATCGTATCGCCGGTGATGATCATATTGAGCGCGGCTTCCACACCGATCAGTCGCGGCAATCGCTGGGTGCCACCGGCGCCGGGCAGGATGCCCAACTTGACTTCCGGCAATGCGAATTTCGTCGCGGGCATCGCGACTCGATAGTGGCAGGTCAAGGCGAGTTCCAATCCGCCGCCCATGGCGAATCCGTGAATGGCGGCGACGATCGGCTTGGTCACCGTATCCATGTAGGTCAGCAACGCAGGCAACGTCACCATATCGGGCACGCGCGGTTTGCCAAACTCGGAGATGTCCGCGCCGGCGGAAAAAGCCTTTCCGCCACCGGTGATAACGAAGGCGCGCACCGCCGTGTCATGCTCGCCTTCTTGAATGCGATCCATGATGCCCTGCACCACGCCCTTGCTCACGCTCAAGGCGTTGACGGGCGGGTTGTTGAGGGCAATGACGCCGATGTGATTTTGAATTGCGTAGGTAACGATGTCGGTCATGGAGTTTTCCGGATTTTGCGGCTGAAACGATCAATTTTTACGTTCTGCGGTGAGTATAGGATGCGCTTGCACACCACGGTGCGTGGAACGCACTACGCGCCGGGAGAAATGCGGGTTAAACCTCCAGCCACTCTTTGCGCACGGCCTCGTTCGCCTTCAACTGGTCCGGCGTGCCTTCGAACACGATCTGCCCATGGCCCATGACGTAGAGACGCTGTGATATTTTCAACGCGATGGTGAGTTTCTGCTCCACCAGCAGGATGGATACGCCACGATTCTTCATCTCGTCGAGCAAGCGCGCCACCTGCTCGACGATCTTGGGGGCCAGTCCTTCGGTAGGCTCGTCGATCATCACCAGATCCGGATCGCCCATGAGCGTGCGGCATAAGGTAAGCATTTGCTGTTCGCCACCAGACATCACGCCCGCGGGCGCCTCCGCCCGCTCGCGCAGCACGGGAAACAATTTGTACATGTCGTCAAGGGACCAACGCCCCGACTGCTTGCGGTCTTTTTGTCCCAACAACAGATTCTGCTTCACGCTGAGGGTAGCAAAAATGTCTCGATTCTCCGGCACGTAGCCCAGCCCTTTGCGCGCGATGACGAAAGCTTTAAGACCACCAATCTCCTGTTGCTTGAAGTGCACCGAGCCGGTCATATTCACCTGCCCCATGATCGCCTTGATGGTGGTGGAGCGCCCCACCCCATTGCGCCCGAGCAGCGCAACGATCTCACCGGCATTCACGCTCAGGTGGACACCGTGCAGGATGTGGCTTTTGCCGTAGTAGGCGTGCAGATCTTTGACTTCGAGCATCAGTGCTCCATCGCCCCGAGATAAGCCTCTTGCACGGCGGGATTGGCTCGAATGGCCGTCGGCGCATCGCACGCCAATACCTTTCCGTACACCAGGACGGATATGCGATCCGCTAACCCGAACACGACGCTCATGTCATGCTCGACCATGATCAAAGTCTTGCCCTGGGTGACGCTGTGGATGAGTTGCACGGCTTGCTCGGTTTCGGTATGGCTCATGCCCGCCGTGGGTTCATCGAGCAGTATGACATCCGCTCCGCCCGCGATCGTCACTCCGATTTCCAGGGCTCTTTGCTCGGCATAGGACAATACGCCGGCCAGGCGCTCGCGTCGCTTGCTGAGTCCAAGCCTGTGGACCATTTCGTCCGCTTTCTCGCAGGCATCGGAAAGGGCGTTCACCCGCTTCCAGAAGGCGTAGCGATATCCCAGGGACCACAGCACCGCGCAACGTAGGTTCTCGTACACCGTCATGCGAGGAAAAATATTGGTGATCTGGAAACTGCGCCCCAGGCCACGCCGGTTGATCTCTTGTGGCGCCATGCCGGTGACGTTGCGACCGTGGAGATGAATCTCCCCGGCGGTCAACGGAAAACGACCGCTGATAAGATTGAACAGCGTGGATTTGCCCGCACCATTGGGGCCGATGATGGCGTGCCGTTCGCCTTTGGTGATGCTCAGATCCACCCCATTGATGATGGCCGTTTTGCCGAAACTCTTGTGGACTGCGCGCAGTTCCAAGGCTGACGTCAAGACGCCTCCCGCATTTGCAATTCGGCGGCGATTGCTTGCCAAGTACGTCGCACAGCACGCGTACTCCAAGCCGTCAGTACCGCACCGAGCGCGAATACGCCCAGCCCCATGAGCCAAGCAGAGGATTTCTCCGGCTCCAGCAGCAATCCGAGAATCGAAAAACCAGCGCCCTCCCCGCCTCCCGCCTTGAGGTGATAGACCATCTCCACCAGCATGACCAGGCCAGCAAGCAATATGACCAACGCGACGGCGGCCCTTGCATAGCTAGGGATGAGACGGCCCATGAGGCGCGCTTTCCAGGTCGGGCCATGCAACGTGATAAGGCTCGCGATGCCACCTGGGGCGAACAGAATCATCACCACGAAGAATAATCCGAAATATAGCAGCCACGCTTGTGTGTACGCCGATAACGCCGACTGCAGGAAGGAAATCAGAATGGCACCGATGATAGGGCCGTAGAAACTACCGATCCCACCGACAAAGGCCATGATGAGCACGTTGCCCGACACCGCTACGCCTACATTCTCCGCAGTGACGATCTCGTAGTTGATGGTGGCGAGCCCGCCGGCGATCCCGGCAAAGAAGGATGCCAGACACAACATGAGAAAGCGTACGTGCGTCGGGTTGTAGCCGACGAATTTGGCGCGCTCGGGATTGTCGCGCACGGCGTTGGCCATGCGCCCCAGCGGTGTTTGCGTGAGAGCGAACATGGCAATCATGCACACTAAACACCAAGCGGCGATGAGGTAATAGACTTGAATCTGCGGGCCATAACTCACGCCCAGGATTTTTTCGCCGACCATCCTATTGGTAGGGATGCCGCCCTCGCCCCCGAAAAATCCGGGGAACATCAGCGCGCAGGCGGCTACCATCTCGGCGATACCGAGCGAAATCATGGCGAAGGGTGTGCCGGAGCGTTTGGTCGAAACGAATCCAAAGACGATACCAAAGGCGAGTCCCGTCACGCCGCCGATCAACGGCAGCAAGGTCACCGGTACGCCGAACGTGTTGGCGGCCACGGCATTTAGTGCGTGCGCGCAAACATAGGCACCGAGGCCGTAATACACGGCATGACCGAAGGACAACAGTCCGGTCTGCCCCAGTAACATGTTGTACGACAGGGCGAAGATCACCTGGATGCCCATCTGACTCAGCAACGAGATCGCGAAACTCTGCTTGAAGAGCAGCGGCAGCACGGCCATGACGGCAGCGGTGGCGATCCACAAGGCAGCTCGCTTAGCGCTGAGCAGCGTTGGCGCTTTGAAGGATTGAGCACGCGAGGCAGCGAGTTCGCTCATCGGTCAGCCCTCGCGCGTGCCCAACAAACCGGTGGGCTTGACTATCAACATGAGTACCATCAACAAGTAGGGCAGGACGGGCGCGGTCTGCGCAACGGTAATAGAAAGTATGCTGCGCCAAGCGGATTCCGCGGCGACGGCGACGCCGATGGAACTGGCCAGATCCAGCAACGAACTATCGATGGCCACGGTAAACGTCTGCACCGCGCCGAAGAACAAGGACGCGATGAAAGCGCCGCCCAAGGATCCCATTCCCCCGAACACCACGACGACGAACACGATACTGCCCACGGCGGCGGCCATGCCCGGTTCGGTCACGAAAGCGCTGCCGCCGATCACGCCGGCCAGACCCGCCAGCGCGCAACCGCCGCCGAATACCAGCATGAACACGCGCGGCACGTTGTGCCCGAGCGCCTCCACCATGTCCGGATGCGAGAGAGAGGCTTGTATGATCATGCCGATGCGCGTGCGCGTAAGCACGAGATAGAGACCCAGCAGCATCGCCATGGACACCCCCATCATGAACACGCGATAGGCCGGATAGTTGGTGCTGAAGATGGTAAAGGCGGTGAAATTGAGCGCTTCCGGAATCTGGTAGTCCACGGGCGCGCGTCCCCAGATCAGATGCACGAACTCTTCGATCAGATAGAACAATCCGAAGGTAAACAACAGTTCGGCCACATGTCCGTACTTATGCACGGTGCGCAGACCGTAGCGCTCGGTCATGGCGCCCAAGGCACCCACCAGCAAGGGAGCAAATAACAGCGCGGGCCAGAACCCGATCTGCTGCGTCAGCTGGTACGCCAGGTAGGCCCCCAACATGTAAAAACTGGCGTGGGCGAAATTGAGTACGCCCATCATGCTGAAGATCAGCGTCAATCCGCTGGACAGCATGAATAGCAGCAGTCCATAGGAAAGGCTGTTGAGTAATTGGACGACGAAGAATTCCATCTCGTTTTTCTAGTGTGACGGACTGTGCGAAGCGAACGACGATCAACGCCGTCCCTCCTCCAAGGAGGGCGGATTCTAGCGCTAGAATCAGCGCCGACCAAACCAACCGCGTAAAAGGGATAGCAATGCAAGGCCTGATGATGGATGTGCCACTGCTGGTGTCGTCGCTGATTCAACACGCGGACCAGTATCACGGCGAACAGGAAATCGTCTCACGCCTGGTGGAAGGCGGAATCCATCGCTACACCTATCGCGATGCGCACCGGCGCTCGCGGCAACTGGCCAACGCGCTCACGAAGCTGGGCGTCAAGTCCGGCGACCGTATTGGCACTTTGGCGTGGAATGGCTTCCGGCACTTCGAAACCTACTACGCAGTGGCGGGAATGGGCGCCGTAACCCATACCATCAATCCCAGGCTCTTCCCCGAGCAGATTGGCTACATCATCAACCACGCCGAGGACGCCTACATTTTTGTGGACCTCACTTTCGTGCCGTTGGTGGAAGCACTGGCGGGTCATTGCACGGGCATCAAGGGCTTCGTGATCATGACCGATCGCGCGCACATGCCCGTCACCAAATTACCCAACGCGTGGTGCTATGAAGAATTGCTGAGCGGGGAATCCGATGCGTTCACCTGGCCGGAGTTCGACGAAAAGTCCGCCTGCGGCCTGTGCTATACCTCCGGGACCACGGGCAATCCCAAAGGGGTGCTCTATAGTCATCGCTCGACGATTCTGCATACCTACGGCGCATCATTGCCCGATGCCCTCAATATTTCAGCGCGCGATGTGCTATTGCCGGTGGTGCCGATGTTCCACGTGAACGCCTGGGGGTTGCCCTACGCGGCGGCCATGAACGGGGCCAAGGTGGTGTTCCCTGGGGCTGCTCTGGACGGGGCCAGCCTGTACGAGCTGTTCGAGACAGAGAAAGTCACGCTGTCCGCCGGCGTGCCAACGGTGTGGCTGGGACTGCTCAATCACGTCAAGCAAAACAATCTGCGCTTCAGTACCTTGGAGCGCACCGTGATCGGCGGCTCGGCTTGCCCGCCATCGATGATCCGCGCCTTCGAGCAAGACTTCGGCGTGCGCGTCATCCACGCCTGGGGCATGACGGAACTCTCACCGTTGGGGACATGCAACTCCTTCAAAGGCAAGCATGGCGGCCTGGGCAAGGAAGACAAGCTCGCTATTCAGAACAAGCAGGGGCGCAACATTTTCGGCATCTCGATGCGGATCATCGATGATGCCGGACAGGAACTTCCCCATGACGGCAAGGCCTTCGGCGACCTCTTGGTGCGCGGTCCATGGGTGTGCCGCGAGTATTTCAAGGGCGAAGGCGGCGATCCGCTGCGAGATGGCTGGTTCCCCACCGGCGACGTGGCCACCATCGACACCGATGGTTTCATGCAGATCACCGATCGCTCCAAGGACGTCATCAAATCCGGCGGCGAATGGATCAGTTCCATTGACCTGGAGAACCTGGCTGTGGCCCACCCGCTAGTGGCCGAAGCCGCCGTGATCGGCATCGCGCATCCAAAGTGGGACGAGCGGCCCTTGCTCATCGTGGTGAAGAAACCGGATGCGACCCTCACTCGCGAGGAGATGCTGAAATTCTTTGACGGCAAGATCGCCAAGTGGTGGATGCCGGATGACGTGGTGTTCGTCGACAAGCTGCCTCACACAGCCACAGGCAAATTGCTCAAAACTAAACTACGCGAGGATTTCAGCGGATATAAGTTGCCCACGGCTTAAGGGCGCGTTTGGGGCTGTAGTTCGCGCCGGGTATGCCGTGATTAAAGGGGACTTCGCCCCCTTTGGAAACCCCCGAAGTTTGCCCCCGCGCCAAGAGCGCGGGGAATACGAGTTAAAGGCATATCTGGAGACCGTCATGCCCCCTCACCTCTCTCGTATTCGATTCATTGCGCTGTCGGCCGCACTCTTCCCGAGCATCTGTGCTGCCGCCACACCGAGCTTCTTGTGTAACAAAGCCAGCACGTGGATCGAGAAAACCATCTGTTCCAGCGATCGGCTAGCGGCGCTTGATCTGGAGCTGGCCGCAGTCTACGCACGCTGCCTTCGGGCAAAGGAACCGGTGTCGGTTAAAACGACTCAGACCGATCAGCACAAATGGTGGGGCGAGCGTGCCCGCTGCCAAAAGCACGCGGATCCCGTCGCCTGCGTCGAACGCAGCTACGGTGCGCGCATCGCCGCCCTCAAATCCCGTCCCGACTATCCCGGCGATCAACCGGTGAAGGCGCCGAAAATCATCAAGGATGTGCCGATCAAAGAGATCGGACAGGGTTGGTCGCGCGATATGTCGGAATACTTCAGAGCCATCAAGCTCTGCTCCACCAAGTGGCGTACCCCGGTGCATGCGGTGCTGAAGGCCTGGCGAGAGGGGCGCGGAGAAACAATCTCGATGTGGTTGCGCAGCGATGATGATCAGAATTTACTGTGTAACGCCTCGAAAAACGGAAAAGAACTCAAGTTGCTGCGGCCACAAGCGGTGGACGAAGATGTTCCTGTGGCAGGCCCGATACTGTACCTCGGTAAAACCGAGCCAACTAACCCTTGCAAAGATGCTGTTCGCGTTCTCGACCCCGACGGAAAGGATTTCGGATGGCTCAGCGCTGCGCCGTGTAGCGCGTCCTGAGCGCTCGATCGGGTACGATGGGACGAGCCTCTGGGCTAGAAATCTAGGCTAGAAATTCTCCGTGTCCCCATCGGCGCCCTTTGTAGCACCGGGCTTCGGTGGAACGCGATTGGGCAACAGACAGCTTTCGGTGTGAACCAGCTTACGTTCGGCCTTGCGCGGCCCATAGTCCCGCACGATCCACTCGGCATTGAAGTAGATGGTCAACTCGGCGATTCTTTCCTCTGGGGTCCGCCCTCGATTCCACTGACGGCACAAATAGCGCGCGTAGTAGGGGCGAAACTGCGCCTCCTTGTCGTTCTTCATCCTGACTAAGTATTTGCGCCACCGATAACTCGAATACTTACCAGCAAGGCGTTCGGGCCGCTCCCAATGGGGTTCCTCTCCCACCCTGTTGTTGAGCACATCCACCGGGGCACCGGTCGACGTTACGCCTCGAACCACGAACCATCCATCCAGCCGAGAGGGCGCCGGTGCGAACATGCTCCATTTCTGATTCAGGCGCAGCCCGCTGGCGATGTCGTGAATGGCGCGCGGCATGCGGACGTGAAACGAGGAAAGGGTACGTAGATTGATGAAGAAAACCATCACCATCAAACCCGCGACCACACAGTTGGCGATCAACGATGGATGAATTGCCCGGTCCCGATAGGGCAGTACGACAGCGCTCCACTGCGCGAGCAGACCGCGGTTACGTGCCACGGTCTCGTATATTCGATCGCCCAGGGGGCTCATGAGGCGAGTGGAAAAAAACCAACCCAACGGCGCAAACAACAATGAGCGTCTGAAGACCAGTGCAATTGCGTTCCAGCGCACATGGCGAGAGCCGTCGTGGTCCACCACCACCCAGCTATTGTGTGCTTGCATGGTGCGGTGAATGTCAGGGTCGTCCTGCGCCGGACGAATCGGAGTCCTCGCTGGTAATAAGAAGCTGCGCAATATCAGGCAGACTTTTCGGCAAAACACGCAAGGCTGGTCGTAGTAGATTGCCAGACCGCTACGTTTTGGAGTATGTGCCCAAGCAGCAATACGATCCCAAACCCAGCCTGGCGTGAACGCCACCAACGAGGCGATACTCACCAAGGGAAAGATGCCGATTTCCAAACATAAGAAGAACCCGATGTGCATGCCTGTCAATAGCACCAATGCCACCAAACGCAACGGCAAATGAAGTACCGGGGAAAAAATCAGGAACGGCGCCAGAATCTCCAAGAACCAAACGAAATAGGTGAGCCCCTGCATGATCGCCGGAAACTGACGTAACCACACGGCAAAGGGCGTCGCCAGATAGTCGATGTGCAGGGCGTAATAGACCGCTGTCCCATCAGGCAGCCAGACGCGAGAATCCTTGAGAAGTGCGGTGAAGAAATAAACCGACATGCACTGCACCAACAGCGCCATGGTGGCCATGGAGAAATAGCTGTTAGGCTCTTGGTCTATCTGCCGGTCGAGAGCGGCGTCGATGGAGCAACGCGCACCCAAAGGTAGGAACATTCCCCAAAACAGAAGCACGTGCAGCAGCAGATCCGCCCCTTGGGAAATGGGCTGGCTACGTGCCTGTAGCGAAATTAAAAATATCCAGGAACCGATGGTTGCCAGACGGGTTCGGTACCCCACCATCAGGGCCACTGCGATCAAGCCCGCGATGAGGAAGAGCGCGCCTTGCACTTTGGCCGAACCGCTCATCATGTGAAAAGAGGGAAACCAGGCGCCGAACTCCGAGATTAGGGCCACCCTGGGCAAGATGCCGTGGTCGCTGTAGTGCGCAGCGAGATCGCGGGCACGCATCCCCAGGTCCACGATCAGTGCGATGGCCAGCAGCACCCGGAACAAGGCAAGGGTGCGCAAGTCGATGCCGAAGATCGCGCGGGTCTTCGCCATCGCATTTTTCGGGATGCTGTCGTGATCCTGTCCCATCACTGCGTCTGGTGTCAGCGGGAATTATTCCGATTGTCAACTACGTTCATGGATGTCGGTAAGCAAACAGCAACCTTAATCGGTATGGACCGCGCTCAATGTACTCGCGCGCGAGACACGGCCCCACCAAGCGCCGGGTTAGATTTCCTCACTGTAACTCCTACAGCACCTGTCGGATTTTCTTACAGCACGAAACCACTAGTTAAGTATCGGAAGTAAATGAAATTAGTGAGATTTTCCTGCTAACCGATTGGTAAAAGGTCCCGGAATATCGTCCAAGAACTTTACGCTACCACTCGCCCTGTATTTTTTATTGCGCTGAAACAACAGGTTATATTCATGGCTCGGTTCCTGCACTAAGTGTCCCTTGAGGGAACGACTTAACCGCAGATCGACTGTTCGTCCGACTGAAATGAATGCCGTAACGAGGCACCTGAATCGCAACATCCAAATTATCTACCAGGGGATTTTCGTGGCAACACTATCCAAAATGAACCGCGCACTGCTAGCAGCAGGCCTTCTTTCCGGGGTCGCGCTGGGCACGCAAGCGGCGCAGCTTGACCTAACCAGCATCGACACTACCGCTACTACAAACAATGG
>JANNFC010000392.1:0-5773 GCA_031379405.1 Betaproteobacteria bacterium
TATGGCCGATAAGGGCAGTGGCGGGGTAAAGGAAAAATGCCTTCCGACCTGCGCCCCAGCACGTAAGGGCTTCCAAGCTTGTGAATACGTCAACGTAACTTTGCTGGCCAACCATGGGTGCCTGTACGCGCGCCAAATCCGCTCGCGGACGGCGGTTGCCTGTGGCTGACTAGCTCACCGTGGAATAGGGGGACGCCGAAATTCGGCTCGCACTTCCCAAAAAGATAAAGGCCACCGGGGTCACGACGGGTGTCGCAACTTCGCCCACGGAGGCGGCCCCTAAACCCACACCGTCCAACAACGGCTCGTCCAACGACGCAAAGCAGATGGCGACGCGCGCACCATCCGCGGGAACACTACTCCTCCAGTTCCTGGCGGGTGTCCAGTCGCGTGCCAGTGGTGTGGATGCTGCCACGGTGCTGGCCACGGAACTGGCTGTCACCTTCCTCTGCGATCGAGTCGCCATTGGATTGCAGGCAGGGCAATCTATTCGCCTGATTGCACTCTCACATCAGACCTTGTCCAAAGAAAAGCAATCTCTGCTGCAGCTTATCGTCGCAGCAATGGAGGAGGCCGCCTTCCAGCGCACGTCGATTCGATTCCCCGCGCCTGAAGCGAACAGCCGCCACATCGTGCTGGCTCACGCCGAGCTATCGAGCCGGCTGGGGTCCGAAGCCATCGCCAGTATTCCGCTTGCGCGCGATAGCCAGGTCTATGGCGCGATTACCTTCGAGCGCTCGGCGAGTCGGCCTTTCACTGGCGAAGAAGTGGCGTTCTTCGAGCATGTGGCCGCCCTCATTGTGCCTGTAATCGATCTCAAGTACACCCTTGACCAGCCTTGGTGGAAGTTGGTTCTGGTGCGTATCCGTCAGCGCTGGACGGCATGGTCGATGCGGTCCGCGAAGGCCAAGATTGCGATCGGTGCGGTGGCGCTGCTCATCGCATTGCTCGGTTTCCTGCCGATTCAGTACCGCGTGGGCGCGCCGGCCCGGCTCGAGGGCGCCATCCAACGCGCCTTGGCGGCGCCCACGGACGGCTATCTCAAGCAAGTCCATGTACGTCCCGGAGACGAGATCAAAGCCGAGCAAGTACTGGCGGAACTATCCGACGAAGAATTTACATTGGAGCACCATCGGCGCGAAAGCGAACTGGTGCAACTGCATAGCTCCATGGGTGATGCGCTCGCGAAACACGACTACTCGCAGATCGGTGTGTTGTCGGCCAAAGTACAAGAAGCAAAGGCACACCTGGATCTGGTCGCTCAACAATTGCAGCGCGCCCGCATTCAAGCGCCTTTCGACGGCGTGGTCATAAAGGGCGATCTCACCCAATCCATTGGCAGTCCCGTGCGGCAAGGCGACACATTATTCGTCGTTTCCCCGTCTCACGGCCAGCGCGTCATCCTGGAAGTCGACGAGCGTGACATCGCTGACCTATCGCAAGGCAAGCAAGGCATTCTCACCTTGACCGCCTACCCGTCCCATGTCATGCCCTTTACAGTCAAGCGCATCACAGCCATGGCCACCACGAAGGACGGGCGCAATTACTTCGAAGTGGAAGCTACCTTGCAAGAGACTTCAACCCATTTGCGACCCGGTCTGCAAGGGGCGGCAAAAGTCGAAGTGGGGCGCCGAGCGTTACTTTGGGTAGTGGGCCACGACGCCTGGAACTGGTTGCGATTGACGGCATGGTCCTGGTTCGGATAGACGATGTCCCCATCCCTCTACAGCCAAAACTGGTATCGAGTCGACACGCTGCACCCGCGTCTACGTACCCATGTGAGCGTGCAGCGGCGTGTCTACCGTGGAAGCGTCTGGTATCTGCTGCGCGACACCAGTTCGGGCAGGCATCATCGTGTCAGTGAAACGGCCTATCACATCGTCGGCAGGCTCACCGGCTCGCTATCGGTGCAACAGGTATGGGACGCGACGGTGGAGCAGTTGGGTGAACGAGCTCCCACGCAAGACGAAGTCATCCATTTGCTCAGCGTCCTGCATGACAGCCATCTCATTCAATCGGAGATGACGCCAGACGTGGACGAACTTTTTCAGCGTCGCGATAGCGGCGCCAAGAAAAAACGTATTGCCACCGCCAATCCGTTGTACTTTCGGGTTCCGCTCTTGGACCCCACCGCATTTCTCGATCGCTGGGTGAACTGGGCGCGTCCGTTCTACACAAGCATTGGATTGATGGTCTGGGTCTTAATCATCGCGCTCGCCGCAATCATGTTGATTCCTCATTGGCGCGACTTGGCCCTCTACAGCGCGCGCTTGTTGGAAATGCGCTATTTAGTGCTGATGGCCTTGTGTTATCCCATCATTAAGGCACTGCATGAACTGGGACATGCCTTCGCCGTGCGCGTGTGGGGAGGCGAGGTCCGTGAAATGGGCGTGGCTCTGATGATGCTGATTCCCGTACCTTACGTGGATGCCTCCGCCGCCTCAGCATTCAAGGAGCGCCATCGCCGCGTCATCGTGGGTGCCGCGGGCATCATGGTGGAATTGCTGTTGGCCGCTTTAGCGGGAATGCTTTGGCTCAACACGGAACAAGGCATAGTGCGGGACATCGCGTTCGCCGTGATGGCTATCGGCGGAATTTCAACCGCGTTATTCAACGGCAATCCACTCATGCGTTTGGATGGCTACTATGTGCTGTCCGATGCGTTGGAGATTCCCAACCTCGGCGCTCGCGCCAACGCCAGCGTCGTTGCCGTTATTCAGCGGTATCTGCTTGGCATCAGGCATGCACGGGTAGTCGTCACGGATGGATTCGAGCGTGTATTCCTGCCTGCCTACTGCCTGGCCTCCAATGCATATCGGCTATACATTTCCAGTGTGATTGTGTTGTGGCTGGCGTCGAAATCCCTCGGCCTGGCGATGATCTTGGGCGGCTGGATGCTCTTTACCCAAGTGGGCGTGCCCGTATATCGTGCGGCGGAGTTCGTACTGCGGTCATCCGCCTTCGCGCGTAATCGAATGCGCGCGGTGGTTGTATCGGCCGGTGCTGTGGGAGGGGTCGTCCTGCTTCTGTACGTCGTTCCAGTCCCCGTATCTAGTCATGCACTGGGGGTGATATGGTATCCCGAGCAGGCACAGATTCGTGCATCGACCAGCGGATTCGTGAAGAGCGTCCATGTCGTGGAATCGGAGCCCGTTTCTGCGGGCGATACGGTGATCGAGCTCGCCAGTCCCGAGGCCGAGGCCAAACACGCGGTGAGTGTGGCACGCGTACAAGTGCTGCAGGTTCGCGTTCGCCACGCCTTGCGGGACAAACCCACGGACGTGCAATCGGCCACGCAGGAACTCGCCACTATGAAAGCCGAACTCGCCGATGCCCGGCGCAAGACAGAGAACCTCACGATCCAGGCAGGCGCTACCGGGCGACTCATACTTCCGCATGCCGACGACTTGCTTGGCACTTATGTCAAGCAAGGCACCACCCTGGGCCACATCGTTAACCATGACGACCTAGTCATACGCGTGGCGGTCACGCAAGAGCAGGCGGGACGCATTCGGGACGGCGTTGCGGGCGTTGAAATCCGCTTAACGGAGCGTCTGGACACAACCAGCGTCGCGCGCGTTCTGCACGAAGTCCCGGCCGCCGACCATCGATTGCACAGTGCCGCGCTGGGAGATCGAGCGGGCGGCGCGATCCGCACCGATCCCTCCGACCCGGATGGACTCAAAACGCTGGAGCCCGTGTTCCTCTTCGACATAGGGGTGCCAGGGGTAAAACCTGAGCGGGTCGGTGGCAGGGTACATGTGCGATTCGATCACGGCCTCGAGCCTATCGGCCTGCAATGGACACGATCTCTGCGACTGGTCTTCTTACGGCACGTGAATACTTGACTTCATTAAGGAACACCCTCATGAATAGTTTTCGAACCTTGTGCATGATCACTGTCCTCTCGAACGTGCATGGTATCGCGCCAGCGCGTTCCGAGCCCCTAGGTTGCCTGATCGAACCCTCGCAAGTGGCCGACGTGGGTAGCGAAGTCATCGGCATCCCGGAGAAAATGCACGTCAATCGCGGCGACATTGTCACTAAGGGCCAAGCGACCGCAGACCTCGACGCCAAGGTGGAAAGGGCTGCCTTGGCGGCCGCGCAAACACGAGCCAAAGCGTTCTCAGAACTCAAGGCTGCGCAATCAAACTACGAGTTCGCCAAGCGTAGGAAGGAGCGTACGGCGGACCTCTTCAACAAAAGCTTCGTCTCCGAGCAAGCCAATGATCAGGTGGCAACAGAATCTCAAATCGCCGAACTGCGTTACAAGCAAGCGCGCGAACAGCAGGATATCGCCGAGCGCGAGCTGGCTCTTGCACAAGCACAACTCGCGCGTCGCACTATCAAGAGCCCGATCGCCGGAGTCGTGGTGGAGCGCTACCTATCGCCTGGAGAGCGAGTCGAGCAAAAGCCTGTCGTTCGCGTAGCCACCATCAATCCATTGCACGTAGAAGTTTTCGTGTCGGCCGCCTATTTCAACAGTGTGCAGCCGGGCAGCAATGCGATGGTAAGACCGGAAATCGCCGGCTTCGCCGATCGCAGCGCAAAAGTGATTCTGGTAGACCGCGTGATCGATCCGGCGAGCAATACATTTCGTGTGCGCCTGGAGATGCCCAATCCCAATAGCGCGTTGCCCGCCGGCGTGCGGTGCAAAGTGGATTTCACGGGAAAGGGCTTCGCCTCCGTTACCGATAATTCTGCGCCGATCAAAAAAACTCTATCGGCTGTGGCCAAGAAGTAGCGCACACAGTCGAGGCAAGGCAACATAATTTGAGCCTGTCGATCAACAATATGATCGAAGAGATCGAATCCCGCATCTTGTTCTCCGCGGATGTGCCGACTTCCCTGCTCGGTGCCCCCGTTGCGGCAGAACCATTCGAAATGCGGCTCGCCGATGAGGGAAACATTTGGCAGTGGGGAGCGCATAACACACCGCATGGGAGTCTTGAGTTTGTATTCATAGATAGCGGAGTACATGACTACGAGTTGTTGATTGCAGGCATCCATGACGACGTCGAGGCTGATCGAGCGATTGAAATCGTGGTTCTCCGAGAGGATGAAGACGGTATTCAGCAGATTGGCGAGGCCCTCGCCAACCGAACGGGAATTACGGCGATCCACGTGATTTCCCACGGCGCCGATGGCACCGTTCAACTGGGCCGCTCTAAGCTCGATGCTGATGCATTGCAACGAAACGGGGTTTCAATCGCCGCCTGGGGTAGAGCGTTGGACGCGGACGCAGACATGCTCTTCTATGGTTGTGATATCGGTCGCACCGAAAAGGGGAAGTCCCTAATCGCAGGACTGGCGGATCTAACCGGCGCCGATGTGGCCGCAAGCGATGACCTCACTGGCAGCGAGGCGTTCAGGGCGGACTGGGTGCTCGAGTACCAGTACGGCAACGTGGATGCCCGCATGCTAACCCCTGGGAGTGGGTGGCGAGGACTGTTGGCCAATCTCGTTGTGGACACAACCAACGACATTGTGGATGGAAGTACGAGCTCCATCGCGAATCTGTTATTGAACAAAGGCGCGGATGGTCTGATTTCGCTACGCGAGGCAATTGTTGCCACCAACAATACTGCGGGTGCGGACACCATTTCCTTGACCAGTGGTACCTACACCCTTGCGCGCCTCGGGGACAATGAGGACGCCGCGGCGACAGGCGATATTGATATTCGCGATGCCCTAACCATCACCGGCGCCGGAGCCGGGACGACCATTGTTGACGGTGGTGCGCTGGACCGGGTGTTCGAGACGCATGGCGCGG
>JANNFC010000411.1:0-3853 GCA_031379405.1 Betaproteobacteria bacterium
CCCTATGGAAAAACTTCGAACTGCTCACGCGTATCGACGGTCAACTGGCGGACCAGCCGGTGGTCTCGAACGAGGCGTTTTCGGCGGGAGGAAGTTCCAGTGTGCGGGGTTATCTCGAGTCGGAACTGATTGGGGATAACGGCACCCACGGTACCGTGGAACTGCGCGGACCGCTGCTGCCCTTCGGAACATCGGCCATCAAAGTGCGTCCTCTAGCATTTGTCGAAGGCAGCTACTTGTGGATTCGTGATCCGCTCCCGTCTCAGACCAAGGCGTTCTCGATCTATTCGGCTGGTGTCGGGCTGCGCACAGAAAGTTGGCACGGACTGGAAACGGCGCTCGACCTGGGTTGGGCATTGAAGGGCACCGCGAACACTTCCTCAGGAAGCATTCGAGCGCAATTCAGCGCAATGCTCAGGTTCTGATGAGTCCGCACACTGAACCCCGATCTGAACCCTATATTGGCCGTTGCTGTGAACTCGTATTCCCCGCGCTCTTGGCGCGGGGGCAAACTTCGGGGGTTTCCAAAGGGGCCTATGTTATTATTACGCAGCCCCCTTTGCTCAAGGGCGGGGTCAATACCCCGCCCGCGAAGTCCCTTTTATTCTATGGACATGGCCTCGGAGTGAAAATGAATACAGCCAAACTGTTGACGGTGTTAGTGTGGTTGACGACGCGCGCGGCGCTTGCGGCGCAGCCGGGACAAGCACTGCCTCCGGGCACGCTGCCTCAATTGCAAGGAGTGGCTTCGGGAAATATCACGATCAATACGGTGCCCAACCAGCTTACAGTCACTCAAACTTCGCAACGCGCCATCATCGACTGGAGTAGTTTCAACATTGGGCGCCACAGCGCCGTACATTTCAACCAACCAAACGCCACGGCCGCCGCATTGAATCGAATTTGGGATGCCGATCCAAGCATTATCCAGGGCAGCCTGACCGCCAACGGTCAGATTTATCTGATCAATCGCAACGGGATCTTGTTTGACCGAGGATCGCAGATCAATATAGGCGGTCTGGTCGCCTCCGCGCTCGATATCGGCGAAAGCTTATTCAATACCAATTTGCTCTCCGTCGCCGACGTTTCCAAACCGGCGTTCATTTTTCAAGGCGATGCGGCGCAATATGCGGTGAGTTTCATTGCGGTCGAGGAAGGGTCCGCGCTATCGGCGAGCACCGGTGGACGCATCATGTTGCTGGCGCCCCGAGTCGTGAATCGAGGCAGCATCACCACGCCGGAGGGGCAAACCATTCTGGCTACCGGCGGCAAGGTCTACTTGTCTGCGCCGCTCGACTCCACCTTGCGTGGGTTTCTGGTGGAGGTGGACCCCTACCTAGGCACCGACGCGAGGGGCAATGCCGTCAATCTTGGCGGGCAGGCGATCAACGACACCGTCGGTAAGATTGTGGCCGAGCGGGGCAATGTCACCATCGCCGGATTGGCAGTGAATCAGAAAGGAAGAGTCACCGCCACCACATCGGTCAATCTCAACGGCTCCGTGCGATTGCTTGCGCGCGACAGCGTTCAGGTGGCGACCGATCCGCTGACCAGTGTGCCATTGCCGGTGGCCACCCGTACCGGTGCACTGGTAATGGGCGAAGCAAGCGTGACCGAGGTCCTGGCGGATCGTTCGGACAGCAAGACCGTCTTGGACGAGCAGATCTTCACGCCTTCGCGCATTGAGTTGATGGGTAAGACCGTTCATCTTCGGCGCAATGCGCGGGTGGTAGCCCATGGCGGCAACGCGAGCGTGACGGCGCAGGCCGGTCAAATCTTTCAAGAACCCGGGCAATCGGCGCGCGGCGATGTGCGCGTCTATCTGGACCACGGTTCCCTCATCGATGTGTCGGGGACGCACGATGTTCCGTTGGCGGTTGAACGCAATGTGTTGGAAGTAGAGCTACGCGGCGCCGAGTTGGCGAATTCACCCTTGCAGCGCAACAGTATTCTTCGCGGTCAGAAAATTCGTGTAGATGTACGCCAAGGCACGCCCTTCGCCGATATCTCCGGCAGCGCCGGGCAGATCGGCCGAGGTATCGGTGAGAAAACCGCACAGGGCGGAACGCTGGCCATCAAGTCCGAGGGCGACATCGTCGTGCGCTCCGGTGCCACGCTCGACGTCTCCGGCGGAAGCTTGCGCTACGCCGCCGGATACTTGAATACCACCAAGCTCATCTCGGGCGGCAAGATCTATGACATCAGCGAGGCGGACCCCAATCGGATCTACAGCGGCGCAGTCGGCCAGTATGTCGTGAAGCATGAGAAGTGGGGGGTGACGGAGACATTCAATAGCTTCGCCAGTGTGCGGTATGAACCGGGATACGTGGAGGGAAAAAATGCGGGGACGGCCAGTTTCGTATCCCATGCCCTGGTGCTCGATGGTACGGTGATCGGTAAAGTGAATGCGGGCGCGAATCAGCGGGATCTTTCCTCGCGACCGCTCGGCGCGCGTTTGGTAATCGGCGATGTGTCGCAAGCCAATGCGCCCGGTGGAGCCGATTTCAAGTTGGCTGATGTAACCATCGGCAGCGCGCGCAGTACCTTGTCCGAAGCCTTCTCCTTCGACGATGCCTTGCCGGATTCATTTCGATCCAAGGTTGAGGTCACCGCCTCCCAGATCCGGGATGACGGGATCGGCCGGCTGGAGATCTACAGCAACGGCGAGGTTGCAGTGCCGGCGGGAACGACGCTACAACTGCCTGCTGGAGGTAGCATCATCCTCACCGGACGCCGCCTCGATATGGCCGGGGATATTGTCGTGCCCAGCGGCGCCATCGCCCTCACCAGCCGAGACGTGCTCGACAGCGCGCGCGCTTTGACTCGGGAAGATGTGCCGCTCTACATCCGAAGCGGTGTTCGTCTATCGACCGCCGGTGGCTGGATCAACGACACCGTGCTAGCCGGCGGCGCTGAGGCAAGTGTGCCGATCGCCATCGGAGGTGGCAGTATCTCGCTTCGCTCGGGCGGCGATGTCTATCTCGCATCGGGAACTCTGGTGGATGTTTCCGGTGGAGGCTGGGTGAGCGCCGCCGCTAAACTTCAGACCGGCGCCGCCGGAAGTATCACCGTCGCCAGCGGACGGGTGGGATTGAGCAGCGATCAGAATCCCCAGCCATCGCGCATGCTGCTCGATGGCACGTTGCAAGGCTACGCCATGAGCGGCGGCGGAAGTTTGAATCTGAACGCCAGCCGCCTCAGCATCGGCGCAGCCGCCAGCGTGGATCACGAGTTGAGTCTGGCTCCGGATTTCTTCAGACGCGGTGGGTTTGTGCGCTACTCGCTGAACGGACAAGACGGCGTCAACGTGGCCGCCGATACCGATCTCGTCGTACGACCGCAGCATCGCGTTCTGAGCGATCGCTACGTCAGCGCCGCCACCGGCTCCGACATCACGGCCCTCACCCAGATCGTCACGTTGCCAGCCCACTTGCGCGCTGCCAGCCATGTGAACATATCGGCGGCGAGCAGCGAGTTCGGAACCTTGAGTGTTGACCGCAACGCTCGCGTGTCGGTGGAGGCCGGCGGGACGATTGCGCTGGCGGCCGGACGCCAATTGACCATCCAGGGTTCCCTCATCGCACCGGCGGGCCAGATCAACCTTACGACGCCGGAACCCGGAAACTCGGAGTCATTTAAGCAGGATCAATCCATTTGGTTGGGTCATAGCGCGCGACTCGACGTGAGCGGTATCTACCGTCCGACCCCAGACAATCAGGGGTTGCGCAAGGGCGATGTGCTGAATGGCGGGACTGCGGCTATTCGGGCAGGAAAAGGGTACATCGTGGCCGAAGCGGGCTCTCTGATTAACGTTTCGGGCACCAGCGCGGTATTGGATTTGCGTGGTCCGGGT
>JANNFC010000449.1:0-16265 GCA_031379405.1 Betaproteobacteria bacterium
CTGCGTAGATCGAAAATGGCAGCAGCGTGGCGCAGGCGAGCAGAAAAATCAGCGTGAACTTGGAGAGCAGGATGGATAGGGCGATCTCATTCGGAGTCCTTTGCCGCTTCGCACCTTCGACCAGTGCGATCATGCGGTCGAGAAAGGTCTCGCCGGGATTGACGCTGATCCGGACCATGATCCAGTCCGAAAGCACGCGTGTGCCGCCGGTCACCGACGAGCGGTCGCCGCCGGATTCACGAACCACAGGCGCAGACTCCCCGGTTATCGCCGACTCATTCACGCTAGCGGCGCCTTCGATCACTACACCGTCCGCGGGAATAAAGTCGCCCACCTCAACCAGCACTGTGTCGCCTTTCTGCAAGGTCGAGGCGGGCACCAGTAGCGGCGTCGTATTGCGCATTGGTACTTGCAGCTTCTTCGCGATGATGTCCTGCTTGCTGCTGCGAAGCGCAGCAGCCTGCGCCTTACCTCGACCTTCGGCTATGCTTTTCGCAAAGTTCGCAAACACGATGGTGAACCACAGCCACAGGGTCACGGCGAGTATGAACAGTGCCGGCTCCTTTCCTGTGCCACCGACAAAAGCTGTCTTCATCCACAGTAAGGTCGTCAGTACGCTGCCCACCCATACGACAAACATTACCGGGTTTTTCCACTGTATGTTCGGCGCGAGCTTGATGAACGACTCAATCGTGGCACGTTGAAGAATGGATGCGCTCAGGGTCTTGATTCTGACGGTGTGAGTAGCGTCTGCCATGTCAATGGTTCCACAGTTGCAAATGTTCGACGATCGGTCCCAGCGCGAGCGCTGGCAGGAAGGTGAGCGCGCCCAGAACCAGTACGGTCCCGACCAAGAAAGCGATAAACAGCGGTGTATGCGTCGGCAGCGTTCCTAGGCTTGGCGGGACGAGCTTCTTGCGCGCCAAACTACCCGCCAGAGCCAGCACGGGCACGATGATCCAGAAGCGCGAAACCCACATTGCGATGCCAAGCGTGGTGTTATAGAACGGCGTATTCGCGCTCAGGCCGGCAAAGGCGCTGCCGTTGTTATTGCCTGCTGAGGAAAAGGCGTAAAGCACCTGTGAGAATCCATGCGCGCCCGGGTTGGACGTGCCGGAGATGCCCGGCTCGATGACAGCCGCGATCGCCGTGCCTATCAAGACCGTCGCGAACGGGAAAAGGACCGCGAGTGCTGCCATCTTGATCTCGAACGCCTCGATTTTCTTGCCGACGTATTCGGGCGTGCGGCCCACCATGAGACCGGCGATGAATACGGCAACGATTACGAAGACGAGCATCCCGTAGAGGCCGGAGCCGACGCCACCGAAAATGATCTCTCCCAACTGCATCAGCACCATAGGCACCATGCCTCCGAGCGGCGTGAACGAGTCATGCATCGAGTTCACCGAGCCATTCGAGGCGGCGGTGGTGACGGTTGCCCACAGCGCGGAGTTGGTGACGCCGAAGCGCGTCTCCTTGCCTTCCATGTTTCCTAGCGGCTGCTCAACGCCTGCCTTGGCGAGGATCGGGTTGCCAGCTTGCTCGGCTACGACGCAGATCGCGAGGAAAGCAACGAATACAACGGTCATGGCGGTGAGCAACGCCCAGCCTTGGCGGGTGTCACCGATAAGACGTGCGAAGGTGTGGCACAGCGCTGCCGGGATCAGCAGGATCGCCAGCATCTCAAGAAAGTTGGATAGTGGCGTCGGATTTTCGAACGGGTGTGCGGAATTGACGTTAAAGAACCCGCCGCCATTGGTGCCGAGTTGCTTGATTGCGATTTGCGAGGCGGCCGGCCCCAGCGGAAGCGTCTGTTCCTTGGTAGTGGCTGTTTCCGTGATCGCCCTGCTGGCTATGTCTGTCATGGCTTTGCCGTCAGATCCGTTTTTCGGCTGCTCGAACTTCAAGGGTTGCTGCACCAATTCGACGGCCTTATAGGGTCGAAAGGTCTGCACCACGCCCTGCGTGACCAGAGCGCAGGCGAGAAAGAGCGACAGCAGCAGTAGGATGTAAAGGGTGGAGCGCGTCATGTCGACCCAGAAGTTGCCAATGCCGCTGGCCTGTCTGCGGGCGAATCCACGCGCAAGCGCGATCAACACCGCCATGCCGGTGGCTGCCGACAGGAAGTTTTGCACGCCAAGCCCGAGCATCTGCGTGAGATAGCTCATGGTTGACTCTCCGCCGTAGCCTTGCCAGTTGGTATTGCTGACGAAGCTCACTGCGGTATTGAAGGATGAGTCGGGCGCTACGGCACCCATGTTCTGAGGATTGAGCGGCAACACATCCTGCAGTCGCTGCAGCCCATACGCCGCTGCAAAGCCAAGGAGATTGAACAAGAGCGTCGCCGAAAGGTAGCGCTTCCAGTCCATGTCGTCGTCTGGCTTTACGCCGGAGACGCCATATACCAATCGCTCAAGCCAAGCGAGCGAGGGGGTCATAAACGTTCGCTTGCCCTCGTAAATATTAGCCATGTAGGCGCCCAGCGGCTTCGCGAGCGCGAGCAGCACCACGATGAAGAAAGTGCATTGGAGCAAGGCATTCATCAGAAGTCCTCCGCGTTGAGCAGCGCGTAGACGAGATACGCGGCGAGCGCGGTGGCGAGGATCAACGCAAGTAGCTCGAAGCCGCTCATGATTGGCGCTCCATCAGTCGGGCACACAGGGCGCCGAGTGCGTGGGTCGCGAGATAGAGCGCAAGCGCGATCAGAAAGAAAAGCAGATCCATTACGAGCCTCCTGTTGCGTGCTGCATAATCCGGCAATCTAGGGATGGCTGCGTAAAAACGGCGTAAAGAAATGGACCCTTGCGCAAAACAGTTTCTGTCAGCGCGAATACTTTCCTTGGTGAACTACTCCACGGTAACCGACTTCGCCAGGTTTCGCGGTTTGTCCACATCGGTACCACGCGCTACGGCGGCGTTGTACGCCAACAGTTGGACAGGGATGGAATGAACCACCGGAGACAACACTCCGACATGACGCGGTGTGCGAATGACATGCACGCCCTCGCTTTCGCTGAAGTGACTATCCAGATCGGCGAACACGAAAAGTTCGCCGCCACGTGCCCGCACCTCTTGCATGTTGGACTTCACCTTTTCCAGCAAGGTGTCATTGGGGGCGATCACCACCACAGGCATTTCGCTGTCGACCAACGCCAGCGGGCCGTGCTTGAGTTCACCGGCGGGGTAGGCTTCCGCGTGGATGTACGAAATCTCTTTCAGCTTCAAGGCGCCTTCCAGCGCGATGGGGTAGTGAATACCGCGACCGAGAAACAGTGCGTGGTGCTTGCTGGCAAAGCGCTCTGACCACACGCGGATCTGGGCTTCGAGATTGAGTGCGTGTTGCACGCTACCCGGAAGGTGGCGCATGGCGGTGAAATGAAGCGCCTCTTGTTCCATCGTGAGTCGGCCCTTGACCTTCGCAATGGCCAGTGTCAGCGTGAACAGCGCCGTCAGTTGCGTGGTGAACGCTTTCGTTGAGGCAACGCCGATCTCCGCGCCTGCGCGGGTGAAGAACACAAATTTGGAATTACGCGGAATGGCGCTCTCGCGTACATTGCAGATCGAGAGCGTTTCCTCTTGTCCCAGTTCCTTGGCGCGCTTGAGTGCTTCCATGGTGTCCAGCGTTTCGCCGGACTGGGAGATGGTGACGATCAATTGCCTGGGATTGGCGACCACGTCACGGTAGCGATATTCGCTGGCAATCTCGACGTTGCACGGAATCTTGGCGATGGATTCCATCCAGTAGCGCGCTACGCTGCCGGCGTAGTAGCTCGTACCGCAGGCGAGAATCTGCACGCTGTCGATTGCGTGGAATGACTTTTCCGCACCCTCGCCGAATAGTTGAGGAATGAAACCTTCGGCGAGGACTTGTTCGATGGTATCGAACAGCGCTTTGGGTTGCTCGTGGATTTCCTTCTGCATGAAGTGGGAGTAGGGCCCCAACTCCAAGGAGGCCAGCGATACTTCCGACACATGGATCTTTCTTTCAATGGGCCGGCCACTCTTGTCGAAAATCCGCACGGAGTCTCGAGTCAGCTCGGCGACATCGCCTTCTTCCAGGTAAACCACTCGCCGAGTCGCGGACAGTACAGCCGAGACGTCGGAAGCAACGAAGTTCTCGCCTTCACCCAGACCGATCAACAGCGGGCAACCCATGCGCGCGCAGATAAAACGATTGGGTTCCTTAAGGGACACGACGGCAATGGCATAGGCGCCAACCAATTCTTCCACCGCTTTCTGCGTGGCGCGCAGTAGATCGTTGTGCAGCGTAAAGTAGTAATGGATCAGGTGGGCGATGACTTCGGTATCGGTCTGAGATTCGAACTGGTAGCCCAGCTTCTTGAGGCGGTCGCGCTGCGCTTCGTGGTTTTCGATGATACCGTTGTGCACCACGCTCACCGTGTTGCCCGAGACATGGGGATGAGCGTTGGGTTCCGTGACGCCGCCATGGGTGGCCCAGCGTGTGTGTCCGATGCCCATCTCGCCGTTGAGATTCTCTGCCTGGGCGGCCGCCTCCATTTCGGCCACGCGGCCCACACGACGCACGCGTTGGATGGTGCCATTGACCACGGCCACCCCGGAAGAGTCGTAGCCGCGATACTCCAGGCGCTTCAAGCCTTCGACAAGGATGGGGACGACATTACGGTTGGCGATGGCTCCGACGATTCCGCACATGGTGTGATCGATTCAGTAAAATTGGGGGACAGGCAGTTTGCCTAGCGACAAACCTGCCAGTTATGATGCTTGGGCAGGGTCTTAAGTTACTTTTTTCTTGGTCGGACGCTTCCATCCCGCGATGGATATCTGCTTTGCCCGCGAAATCGTGAGTTCCCCCGCCGGGGCATCCTTGGACAGGGTGGTGCCCGCCCCGAGCGTCGCGCCCTTGCCTACGGTGACAGGGGCAACCAACTGGGTATCCGACCCAATGAACGCATCGTCCTCGATCACGGTGCGGTGCTTGTTGGCGCCATCGTAATTGCAGGTAATGGTTCCCGCCCCGACATTGACGTTGCGTCCGATAGTGGCGTCGCCCAGGTAAGTCAGGTGATTGGCCTTGGAGCCTTCGCCCATAACGACGTTCTTCATCTCCACGAAGTTGCCTACATGACCGTGGGCGGCAAGCGTGGTCCCGGGGCGAATGCGAGCGAAGGGGCCAATCCGGCAGTGCGGGCCTGACTTCATGCTATCGAGTGCAGACATGGGGGCGATGATCGAACCGGAGCCGATTTCTGCATCCTTGATGACGCAGTTTGCACCGACGATGACGCCGTCGCCCAGGGTAACTCGGCCTTCGAATATGCAGTTGATGTCGATTTCTACATCCTGGCCGCACACCAGCTCGCCCCGGATATCGATGCGTGCCGGGTCGCGCAGACTGACGCCCCGAGCCATCAGGCGCTCGGCGTAGTCCAATTGATAGCGCCGCTCCAGATCGGCCAACTGTGCGCGGCTATTCACGCCGAATACTTCCCACAGATTGGCTGCGTGCACGGAGGCCACCTCCATGCCGTCAACTATGGCTTGCGGAACGATGTCGGTCAAGTAGTACTCACCTTGGGCATTGTTGTTCTTCAACGCCTTGAGCCAGTCGGCAAGCGCCTGCGTGGGGGCGGCGATAATGCCGGTATTGATCTCGCAGACTGTCTTTTCGGCGGCGTTGGCGTCATTTTCCTCGACGATCCGGAGAAACTTGCCAACCTTGTCGCGGATAATGCGACCGTAACCCTTGGGGTCATCCAATAGCGCCGTCAGCACCACCAGCGTATCGCGATTGGCGCATACTGCGGAGAGGGTTTCGGGGCGAATCAGCGGCACATCGCCGTAGAGCACCAGGGTCTGGCCCTTGTTTGGCAGCAGTGGAATGGCTTGCTGGACAGCGTGTCCGGTACCGAGTTGGGGCTCTTGCTTGACGAATTGAACGCCAGCTTTGGCGAAGGTGCTGGGTACTTGATCCCCGCCGTGGCCGTAGACCACGACGATTTGGGCGGGGTTGAGCGTCTTGGCGGCGTCAATAACGTGACCGAGCAGAGGCTTATCTGCCAGGCAATGCAGCACCTTGGGGCGATGGGAATACATCCTGCTGCCCTTGCCTGCGGCGAGGATAACGACGCTCAAATCGGTGGTGACTGATTGGGTCATGTTTGGAGTTGTTACAGTGGACTTGGGGGACGGGCGCCGTGCCGATGGATTATCCCATGTCGCACCCCGAGGCTGGCGCGGCGCATGAGTTATGCCAGGCGGGTTTGTCCAGTAAAGTAGACAGTGGGGCTGGCGTTAATCAATACGGGAACTTAGGGAGGCAAGCCGAATGGGGCTGCGATCAACGGTATTCAGGCGTCTGGCGATTTTTTGGCTGGCGCTGACGAGCATTCTCGCCTTGAATTGCGCGCAGGCGCAAATGACCCCGGCCGCGGTGGAGCAATTTCTCACCGACCTAGAGCTAGCCACCGAGCGCCGCGATGTCCCGACCGTTATCGGGGCGCTGGCTGATGATGTGATCATCGTCTTCCGCTTCTCTGCGATGGGGGAGGTGCCGGACATGCGCTTCAACAAGACGCAGTACCGGGATTTTCTTGCCACCGCCTTGTCGGCGATCGAAGCCCATAGTGCTCGACGCTTCGGCACCAAGATCAGTATTTCCGACGACGGTCGCACCGCGGAAGTCTTCGCCAACGTTGAAGAAACCACCACCGTGCAAGGTAAAACCAGCGTTCATGTGTCGCGCCAGACGGTCTTGATCGTGTACGAGGACGGGCAAATGCAGGTGAAGCGAGTATTCGCTGAAGTCGTGCAAGAGGCCAACGAAACCTGAGCCGCTGAGATAAACTGCCGTCATGCACGACGCCACCGTCCATCACGTTACACCACCACCCTTCGATGAGGAGTGGAATGCGGGTGACTTGGGTTGCGGAGACTTGGTGTTGCGCCTGCGTTTCAAGCTCAAGGCCATGCAACCCGGACAGGTCATCAAAGTACGCGCCACCGATCCCGGTGCCCCCATGGATTTGCCGGCCTGGTGCCGATTGACGGGTGATCCGCTCGTGCATCAAGACGTCGCCGCGAAGCTCTACTACATCCGCCGCAAGGCGGATTGAATTCCCAATCAAACAACGAGGAGACTTGCCATGGCCGGAACCGGAAAAATTTGCCTTAACCTCACGTACGCCAAGAACGACACTGATAAAGCCACCGTGGCTTTCGTGGTGGCCAATGCGGCGGTGGCTTCCAACCAGAACACCCTGGTATTCTTAAGCATCGAAGCCGCACGCCTGTCGCAGAAGGGGTATGCGGACGATATTCATGAAGAAGGTTTTGCGCCTTTGCGCGAGCTGATGGACAGCTTCGTCAAGGCTGGCGGCATCATCTGGGTGTGCTCGCCTTGTTTCAAGAAGCGCAAGCTGGACGAGAACAATCTGCTGGCCGGCGCCACCATTGTCGGCGGGGCCAAACTGGTGGAGTTTCTCTCCGACGGTACACCCTGTGTGAGCTATTGATGCAACTGGCTGACGTCCATCGGCACACGCCGGATGTCAGGTTCGACGGCGGCGATCTCGACTGCGGCAATGGTTTGTTGCTACTGATCCGGCAGCATATCGATCCGCTGCCGCGTGGCGGATTGCTGGAGATTCTTTCCACCGAGATTTCGGTGAAAGAGGACCTTCCGGCATGGTGCCGCCTGACGGGCAACGACCTGGTATCGGTCACTAAGCCGAATGCGTCGTTGTCGTTTCTGGTGTGCAAGGGCAAGCTGGAGGAGCGGCAAAGCGTACATGCACCACCCATTACAGCGACGCCGCTGACCAGAACGCTATTGCCGGTGAAGATTCTCGATCCGCTTCCCGCACCGGCTGCCGCGCCCCTGGTGCGGCCACTGTCCGTCATGGGCATTGGTAGCTGGCCGCGTCCGCGCTGGATGGTGCAAGCCGTGCACGATCACATGGAAGCCCGCCTTCCCGGCCAGGACTTTGAAAGCACTGCCGATGACGCGGTGCGGCTGTGCGTCGACGCGCAACAGCGTGCGGGCGTGGATGTCATCACTGACGGCGAGCAGCGCCGGGACAGCTACGCCAGCTTCGTGGGCGGCCGCTTGGACAACTGCCAGCTTATCCCCCTCACGGACTTGCTGCCGCTGGTGGACGATCCGCAGAAATTTCAGGAGGAGTTGCGCGCCCTCGACGTTCCCGCGGGCGATGTGCGCCATCCCGCAGTATTCGGTCCCCTGAGCCGAGCCCGGCCGATTGCCGTGCACGAAGTGTTGTTTCTCCAGTCGCTCACGGACAAGCCCATAAAGGTGGCGCTGCCCGGTCCGTATTTGCTCGCCCGAACCATGTGGATGGAATGCATTTCGGACAACGCTTATCGCTCGCGTGAGCACATTGCAGTGGACATCGTGCGCGTGCTCAGAGAAGAGTTGGCGGAACTGCTGGCCGCCGGTACCGCCTTAGTCCAATTCGATGAGCCTGTTCTCTCCGAAGTGGTATTTACCGGGGAGAAACATGCCCGTAGTTTCATGTGTGGAGCGCTCTCGGAGAAAAGCGATCCGGATATCGAGTTGGATTTCGCCTGCGAATTGATGAATGCGGTGGTGGCGGGCTTTCCGCAGGAGCGTGTGGCCATGCACATGTGCCGAGGCAATTGGACGCCCGATGAGTCCACCTGCCTATCGGGCGACTACGCACCGTTGGTCTCGACCCTATCGCGCATGCAGGTGGGCACCTACTTCCTCGAATTGTGCACGCCGCGCGCCGGCGAGATGGAAGTTCTGAAGTCCCTGCCCGAGGACCGGCGCATCGGGGTGGGCGTGGTCAATCAGAAGCATGCGCGCGTTGAAAGCGTGGAAGAAGTCGTGGCAAAAGCCGAGCACGCAATTCAACTCTTCGGCGCGCAACGTGTGCTGTTCAGTCCGGACTGCGGGTTCGCTACCTTTGCCGACAACCCCCTCAGCCCATCCACCGTCGCCGAAGCCAAACTCAAAGTCATGGCCGAAGCCGCGGCGTTACTGCGCGCACGCCATCGCCTGTAGGCACCCACTCGTAAGCCCTCAGATATAATCCGCGCCCCTCGCGTTTCGGGGCGTTTTCTATTCTCCCTTTTCCCCCTACCTCTCACCCGCGGTCGATGAACGTTTTCTACGAAGAAGAAGGCGACTTCAAAGTCGGCGCCGTATTGGCCGACAACAACACCTCGTTGCAGGTGGAAGCGCCCCATGGCAAACGCAGTAAGGTGAAGTCCTCCAGCGTGATGTTTCGCTTCGAAGGCGCCATGACGAGCTTCATGGACGAAGCGGCACGATTGGCGCAAGGTATCGACATCGACTTCCTATGGGAATGCGCGCCACCAGAGGAGCTAACCTATGAGTCCGTGGCGAAAGACTATTTCGGTCGCGCGCCTTCGCCGCTGGAATCCGCCGCGCTGCTGATACGTATGCACGGGGCACCGATGTACTTCTACCGCAAGGGCAAAGGACGCTATCGTCCGGCACCGGTGGACGCCCTCAAAGCCGCGCTTGCCAGCGTCGAGCGCAAACGCCAACAAGCACTGTTGCAGGGGCGCTTCGTGGAGCAACTCCTGCGGGGCGAGCTACCGGAGGAATTTGCACCTCACATCAAGGCGCTGCTCTACAAACCCGACCGCAATACCATTGAAACCAAAGCGGTGGAGGAGGCCGCGCTCAAGGCTAAGGTGGGTTCCGTGCTGCTGCTGCAGCGCTGCGGCGCGATCCCGTCGAGCCACGATTACCACTTCGACCGATTCGTATTCGAGCACTTTCCCGACGGGATGGAATTTCCCCCCCATGCCGGCGTGCTGCTGACGCACGCGGAGCTTCCCTTGGCACCGGTCAAGGCCTTCAGCATCGATGACATCACCACGACGGAGATCGACGACGCGTTTTCGGTCGGCACGGCCTTCAGTGGACGCACGGAGATCGGGATTCATATAGCGGCCCCAGCCCTCGGTATTCCGGTAGGAGGGCCTATCGACCGCGAGGCGGCCCGACGGCTGTCTACCGTCTACATGCCGGGACGCAAGGTCACCATGCTTCCCGATGCGCTCATCTCCCACTACACGCTGGGCGAAGGGCGCGATTGTCCGGCGCTTTCCCTCTATGTCGAAGTGGACGAGCAGATGAACATCATGGCCACGCGCAGTGTGCTGGAGCGCGTACCCATCGCGGCCAACTTGCGCCATGAAGAGTTGGAACGCAATTTCAACGAACACACCCTGGAAACTGGCCTCGGAGAGTTTCCCTTCGCCGACGAGCTCCGCCAGTTATATCGCTTCGCCTGCCATTTTGAGACGCTGCGAGGGCGCAGCGAAATGCCGCGGCCGGTCAGCATGGATTACAGCTTCTACGTGGAAGTTGAGCACGTGCGTATCGTAGAGCGCAAGCGCGGCTCACCCATCGACCGCCTGGTTTCCGAGATGATGATCCTGGTAAACACGACCTGGGGCCAGGTGCTGGCCGAGCAGAAGTTGCCTGCCATCTATCGAGCGCAAAACGGTGGCAAAGTGCGGATGTCTACCGTACCTTCGGAACATCAGGGATTAGGCGTGCCGCAATATGCCTGGTCCAGTTCCCCCATCCGCCGCTACGTGGATCTGGTCAATCAGCGGCAGCTGGTGGCGTGGTTGAGTGATCAGCCCGCGCCCTACGCCAAGCCGGACGAACTCTTCGTCGTCATGCGCGACTTCGATCTGGCCTATGACGCTTACGGCGAATTTCAGCGCAATATGGAGCGCTACTGGTGCTTGCGCTGGCTGCAGCAGGAGGACGTTCACGTGACTGAGGCTCAGGTATTCAAGGAAGATGTCGTAAAGGTCGGCAATATCCCTTTGTTGACGCGTCTGCCGGCGATTCCATCCATGCCGGCGGGCACTGTGATCGAGGTGGAAGTGTCGGCGATCGATTTGCTCGCCTTGAGCTTCCACGTGGAATACAAGGGAACAAGATAGTAGCGCTCCGGCGGGCTGTGCCGGGGGAGACAAAGGCGGCCTGATAGAATCCAAACGTAGCGTTAGCTCGTGCACACCTTGGCAGGGACTCTTCCAGCGTATTCCACGTACTCGCCCTCGCTCAGGGAGAGCGACGCGGTGCTGCCTGCGCCGAATTTTTCGCGCTTTTCGGTAGCGTTGGCGGTTTCCATCGTGGTGCACGCTTGCTTGCTGCTGATCAGCTTCCGCTTTCCCGATCTGAATCTACTGAAGGACATTCCCACCACGCTGCAAGTGGTGCTGGTGAACGCCAAGTCCGCGACCAAGCCCAAGAAGGCCGATGCGCTGGCGCAAGCAAACCTCGATGGTGGCGGCAACACCGAGTTCGACCGTAAGGCAAGAAGCAACATGCCGGTGATTCGCAACATGCCTGCCGAGACGGAATTGGAACTGGCCTCGCAGCGAGTCAAGGAATTGGAGCGGCAAGCCAAGCTTATGCTTGCCCAGATCAGGATTACGAATACCATCGTGCAGTCCGCCATCGACCCCGTCGAAAGACCGGTGGACAAGGACGCGCCCAATCTGCCCCAGGCGCCGCACAACAAGTTGGCCGTGGCCAAGCTCGAAGCGCAAATCGCCAAGGAGTGGGACGCCTATCAGAAACTTCCCAAGCGTAAATTCGTCGGAGCGCGCACCGAGGCCGTGGTGTACGCGGAGTACGTGGACGAATGGCGGCAACGCATCGAACGGGTGGGGACGGAGAATTTTCCGGAGGAAGCGCGCGCGCGGAACGTGTTCGGCGCCGTGCTGGTGACGGTGGCGATTCGGGCTGACGGAACCGTGGAAAGGGTAGACATCGATCGATCGTCCGGCTCGCGCATGCTCGACCGGGCGGCCAGGCGCGTGGTGCAAATGGCCAGCCCATTCAAACCCTTTCCGGCAAGGATCAAACGCGAAACGGATATTCTGCACATCACTCGCAACTGGGTCTTCACCCGTAGCGATTTGATGGTGAGGGATTGAATTTGATGAGCGCGCGCTACGCCGTAGTGGGCAATCCCGTGGAGCACAGCCAGTCACCGGTCATCCATGCCGCCTTTGCTCGGCAACTCGGACATGACATTGACTACGGGCGATTGCTGGCCCCATTGGACGGGTTCAGCGAAACCGTCGCGGCCTTTCGCGGTGCGGGAGGCAAAGGGGTGAACGTAACGGTCCCCTTCAAGCTGGCTGCCTTTCGCATGGCAACCGCTCATTCGACACGCGCGCTGCTGGCACAGGCGTGCAACTGTTTGCGTTTCGACACCGCGGGCGTGTTCGGCGACAACACCGACGGCAACGGTATCGTCACCGACATTGAATCCAATCTCGGCATTGCATTGCGCGACAAACGCGTTCTGGTCATGGGGGCGGGCGGTGCCGTGCAAGGCGTGCTCGGTCCGATATTGGACCGGCGTCCCGCGCAACTGATGGTAGCGAATCGAACCACGGATAAGGCCGCTCGCCTAGCGCGGTACTTTCTGGCGGATCCTGTCTACGCGTCGAGTTCACTTACGGCCAGTGGCTATGATGAGCTGCGGGATCGACACTTCGATGTGATCATCAATGGCACGTCGGCGAGTTTGAGCGATGCGCTGCCCGCGTTGCCGATGGGCGTGTTTGCTCCCAAATCTCTGGCTTATGACATGATGTACGGGAAAGGATCGACGCGCTTTCTGCGACTGGCCCAAACCCAAGGCGCCGGTGTGCTCGCCAACGGACTGGGCATGTTGGTGGAGCAGGCAGCCGAGTCGTTCCTGGTCTGGCGGGGCGTTCGGCCCGCGACCGCTCCCGTCATCGCAATGCTCAAGGCGCCATGATGAAAGCGTTGCGTTGGGGCGGCAAGATTTTCTTGCTGTTCCTGCTATTGCTGATTGTCTATCAAGCGTGGATCTTCGCCCACATTACTTGGTGGCGGTGGTTCAATCCTTCCACCAGCGCCTTCATGGAAGATCAATTGGAAGTTCTGCAAGAGAAAAACCCGGACGCCGAGTTGCGCCACCGATGGGTCACCTACGACAAGATTTCGCCAAATCTCAAGCGGGCGTTGATCGCGGCCGAGGATGCCCGCTTCCTGGAGCACGAAGGCTTCGATTGGGAGGCCATCGAAAAGGCCTACGAGAAGAACCTGAGGAAAGGTAAGATCGTCGCCGGCGGTTCCACCATCAGCCAGCAATTGGCCAAGAATTTATTCCTGTCCAGCAAGCGATCCCCGTGGCGCAAACTGCAAGAAGCCGCCATCACCGTCATGCTGGAAGCGGTGCTGAGCAAGCGGCGCATCTTCGAGATTTACTTGAACGTGATCGAATGGGGCAACGGCGTATTCGGTGCCGAAGCCGCGGCACGCTACTACTACCGGACCGGTGCTGCCGGAATCAACCACTGGCAAGCCGCGAGGCTGGCGGCCATGGTGCCCAACCCGCGTTTCTACGATAAGCGCCGCAGCACGCCTTTCCTGGAGCGCAAGACGGCGATGATCCTGGCGCGCATGCCCGCCTCCGAGATCCCCTAGTCAATGACAAGAAGGCATCGGGGGCATGCCGGAGTTGCCTGACATCGAATCATCACAGGGTACTCGACGCGCATTGACAATGCACTTCGGCGAAATCGCGGACCAGTAAAATGTTGGGAAATCCCAACAGCATTGTCGGAAAGTCCCCTCCCGTATAATTCGCGCCCCTACTCGATCGCAAACTCCCTCTCGATGGTTGTCCATCCGCAGTTCGATCCCATTGCCCTTCAACTGGGTCCCGTGAGCATCCGATGGTATGGGTTGATGTACCTGATTGGATTTGTGGGCGTGGTGTTATTGGGGCGCTACCGAATCAAGCGTCGCCCGGAATTAGGTTGGACCCCGCACAACTTGGACGACATGGTGTTCTACGGTGTGCTGGGTGTCGTTGTGGGTGGCCGTCTCGGCTACGTGCTGTTCTACAAGTTGACCGAGTATTTGGACAATCCACTGCATATCTTCTATGTCTGGGAAGGCGGAATGTCTTTCCATGGAGGATTCCTCGGGGTAGTGGTGGCATTGGCCATTTACGCCAAGCGCTTCAAGCGGCATTGGCAATCTATAACGGATTTCGTTGCACCGCTTTGCCCTCTTGGCTTGGGCGCCGGGCGCATCGGTAACTTCATCAACGCCGAGCTGTGGGGGCGTGCGAGCGACGTGCCTTGGGCCATGGTGTTCCCGAATGTAGACACCGAGCCACGCCACCCGTCTCAACTCTACGAAGCGTGCACGGAGGGACTCCTGCTGTTTCTCATTCTGTGGATCTTCTCGCGTCGATCGCGGCCCTTAGGAGCGGTGTCAGGTGTATTTCTCGTGGTCTACGGCCTATTGCGCTTCGCGGTGGAATTCACTCGAGAGCCCGACGCCTTCCTCGGCCTGCTGGGGGGATTCTCCATGGGCCAATGGCTAAGCCTGCCCATGGTCATTGCCGGAGTGCTGCTGCTGGTTTGGGCCTACCGGCCAAAAGATCCCGAAGGCGTGTCCTCAGCCCTGCCCAAGTGATATAAAATGCGTGTCCTTCAGCCATCTGCGGGCTGATTCAAAACATGGGGACGTAGCTCAGCTGGGAGAGCGTCGCGTTCGCAATGCGAAGGTCGGGAGTTCGATCCTCCTCGTCTCCACCATACGATGATCCAAGGAAGTCCAAGAGAAGCCAGAAGATCTCGAAATATAAAACTTCTGGATTTTTCTTTGCCTACGGTAGAGCAGTAACACCCCCTCTTGCATCCCGATTTTTTAGCAGTAACTGGCGTTGTTTCCAGTAACGGTGCGTAGAAGTTACTGAAATGGCAAGACACCTGATCCCTTCGGATGCCACTATCCGAGCGACGAAGCCAAGGCACAAGCCCTACCGCCTAAATGAAGGTGATGGGTCAATTGGAATAAAGAATATCGACCTAATACATCACTCGATGTTGCACCTAGGATGGGAGTTGCGCAAGGCGCTGGGCCTGCTGAAAAAAGGCAACGCCACGTTGATCGAATGGCTGAATTCGCCGGTGGTGTATCGCGCTGATGCCGAATTCATAGCTGCCATGCGGGACGCTGCCCGGCAAACGCATCAGGCCGAGCGTTCGTTTCACCACTACGTACATATGGCACGTAAGAACTACCGCGAGTACCTGCGAGGCGACACAGTGCGACTGAAGAAATACCTGTACGCGCTGCGCCCACTGCTGGCCACGCTGTGGATCGAACAGGGACGCGGCTTGGCACCGATGCGGTTTCAGAATCTGGTCGATGCCATCGTCACCGACCCGGCTTTGCGCAGTGCGATTGAGGCCTTGCTGGCGATCAAGCGCGCCGCGATGGAGTCGGAATACGGCCAGCCGCTGCCCATCATCAATGCCTTCATCGACGCAGAACTGACGCGACTTGAGTCGGTCTTGCCACCGGTGCTGCGCGACGCTGATTTTTCGGTACTGGATCGCTTGTTGATGAATACCGTGCTGCATCCAGCCTATGGAGTGCCGGTTGCCACCGGGTGAGGGAATGATGGCAGATTCCCTGTCCATGTTGACGGCGCTGCAATCGGAGAACGCCCGCCTGATCGCCCTGCTGGAATTGCACGGCATTGAGTGGCGCTTGCCGCCCGAGCCCGTGGTGCCAGTTGTCGAGCCAGAATCCCCAAGGCTTTCTACCGTCGAAAAGGTGGCGTTGTTTCGTCGACTGTTTCGCGGGCGAACGGACGTCTACCCGATCCGATGGGAAAGCAAAACAACCGGCAAGACCGGCTACGCACCGGCCTGCGGCAATGAATGGCTTGCCGGTGTTTGCGAAAAGCCGCGCATCAAGTGTGGGGAATGCAACAACCGTCTGCTGATCCCGCTGACGGATGCGGTCATCTACGAGCATCTCGCTGGCAAACGCACCATTGGTGTCTATCCGCTGCTGGCTGACGACAGCTGCCATTTCCTCGCCGCTGATTTCGATGAGGCGGAATGGCGTGAGGATGCCAAGGCGTTTTGCCAGTCGTGTCACGAGTTGGGGGTGCCGGTCGCCCTTGAGATATCACGTTCTGGTAACGGTGCTCATGTCTGGATTTTCTTTGTCGGCAGCGTATCCGCTCGGGATGCGCGCCGACTCGGCACGGCCATCATCAGTCACACCTGCGCCCACACCCGCCAACTGAAGCTCGAGTCCTACGACCGGCTGTTCCCCAATCAGGACACGTTGCCGGATGGAGGATTCGGCAATCTCATCGCCCTGCCCCTACAGAAAGGGCCGCGCGAGCGCGGCCACAGCGTCTTTCTCGACGAGCGTTTCGTGCCATGGGCCGACC
>JANNFC010000478.1:0-2079 GCA_031379405.1 Betaproteobacteria bacterium
CAATCGTTACCAACTCACCGCCCAAGGACTCAAGACTGCAATGTTCTTCACCCGCGCCTACGCACGCTTACTACGACCTGCACTGGCCGAAATCACCGATACCAAAACACCCATCGACTCGAAACTTCGCGCTGCCTTCGATCGCGTGAATCGACTCATCGATCAGCGCTGTGAAGATCTCAAACTCGCCGTATGAAACTTGACTCATTTACAGCAAAACCCTTAAATCAAGGACTCTAGCGCATTCGGAACGCAGCGGGCGCTGTTCTTTCCTTGGCTAGATCGATTTCAAGCATGGCTAGCGAATCGAGGGTGACCACGCCCACCGTAAACGCGCCCCACGCCTCCAAGCGCAACGATGCCTCACCATGCTTGAACTCAACGCGTCTCACCGACGGTGAAAACGTGGGATGCAGATGGAACTCGACTTCTCCAATGAAATGCGTCCCATCTGGACGATGGACTGTGAGCAATACCTCGAACAAGTCATCGCTGATCGCCGAAATCTTGGCCTTCACGGCGAACCCGTTGTTGACCTTCTTTCCGCCGAAGCGCGCCCGATGTGGATCGTCTGGATCGTGCTTGCTCGAGCGCGATTGTTCGCTCAATGCGACGTCGCGCAGGATTTGCGAAAGCTGCTCCACTTCCTTGTCCAGCGCCTTTGGCTTGCTGCTGAATACGAAGCCATGCAAGCGCGCCAGAGACGGGAAGGGCTCTGGCAAACGCGACAACTCCGACCATGACAAATCATCTTGCATCAGCGGAATGACGCGTAATCCGCGCTTCAACGCGTACGCCACCTCTTGGGGTGCATGCCCACCCTCGATATAGTTCCGGCTAAGCAGCAACAGCACCGCTTTGGCCTCATTCATCGCGCTGGCCAGCGTATCGACCCAGGACAGTCCGACCTTGAGTAGGTCGTTATCCCAAAGAATGGCATCGCGCCCAAATTTCGCACGTAACAGCATCACCAGTCGATCCGCAAACTCCCGATCCGCATGGTTGTAGCTCAGATAGAAGGGGCCCGCCCCGGCGTCACGGTAAGAATTCAGCGCCGCGTGCCGTCTGTCTTCGTCTACGTTGCCAAGCTCCTTTACCGAACCGCCGCTCAGGTACGAAGTCAGGCTTTCAAAAGAGCGCAGCAGTGATCCGGTTTGTTGCTTGCGTTCGGCCAAGGCCGCCAATACTTCTTCATACGCAAAGTACGGTTGATACAGCACTTCCACCGATCCCCAGTAAGAGGCGCGCTCGCTACTTGGCAAGTGGTGCAGAAACTTCTGAAACCTTGCGTGCACGTCATCGCGTGCCCGCTCCAGGCGATCGCGCTCATTGAGTTCGACTCGCATGGGAACGGGCCAAATACGCAATCCGGACGTACGGTGTGGGGTCATGCGCTGCTCGAAGGCCGATTGCGCCGCCGCTGCCGCTCCCCAAACACTCTGCATATTAAGGGTAAAACAAACGACGAGATCGTCAGGCATTTGGATCGTACAAATACCGGAAGTGTCCGAGATCCCGGTTCGGCTATCGATCAGGATGTAGTCATACTCTGCTCGCAGATTGCGCTTGAACGCTTCAAGAAATACGCCGCCACCCAGTCGATCGTAGAAATCCGCCCAATTGAATGAGGTGACACGAGTCGAATAGGCAGAACCTTGACGCCCGGCGGGTAAAAGATCAAGGGTGCCGTGACCAGGAAAATCCCAATTGAGCGAAAAAGCGTGCCGCCCGATCTGCGTGTACGGCTCATACCAATCCTTGGACGTCGTTGTCGGCTGGTGACGGGCGCCTTCAACAAAGTTGGCCAGGAAATCAATCAATCCCACACTGTGCGCCAGTTCCTTATCATCGATGAAGGGATGGAAATAACGATGCAGCCCTGGCGCCTCCAGATCCCAGTCGTTTGCCAATTCGCGTTGGCCTTGGCTGGCGAGTATCCATGCGATATTCGCCAGTGACATGGAGCGCCCCGTTCCGCCTTTGTATGAATAGAAGGTGACGATGCGGCCCAAGGGAGGATTAGATGTGGCCGAGGATCCTTTTCGCACTTTCTTGCTGTTCGGCTTGCCCGTGGCCATG
>JANNFC010000487.1:0-1563 GCA_031379405.1 Betaproteobacteria bacterium
GAACAATCGGAGCATGCGGCGCGCTATTTCGGGTCGCGCTATGTGAGAAGGCTGGTGCCGGTGGCAGGGCATTTTTTACCGCGCGAGACCCCCGGGGAGATGGTGGCGGCGGTGAGGGAATTGGGGGGAATGTAGTGGAAGCGCGTAGGGCGGAAGGCGCTACGCTTTTCCGCCCTACGTACCGCGATAGCCGGGGTTTTGGACCGTTCGCCAGAATCCTCGGCCCCTGCCCGAAGACGCGGCTTTGCAGTCTTACGCGAGGTCAAGTACGGCATGGAGGGCTCCGCTATCGGCACGCGCACCGAGGCTCGCCTGGGGGCTGTCAGCCTGGTCGCTCCATTACGTTGTCAAATGCGAAGACCTCCTAGGAGCCTGTCGGACTTAGGCAGGTGCATAGGGTGCGTTTACGCACCCAGGCGCGAGCAGCGTGCCCTACCAAGTCACCCAGAGTTCGGCAGGTCCGCGGAATGAAGTATTGGGTGGAAATTCCCAACGCTGATCGAGGACGAGTTGCATGTTGGGCTTACGTCGTGTGAGTTCCTCGAGAATGATTCTGAGTTCCAGGCGCGCAAGAGGGGCGCCCAGGCAATAGTGGATACCGAAGCCGAAGGATAGGTGGGTTTTGGCGTTGTCTCGATTCAAATCCAACTCATCCGGATGCGCAAAATGGGCGTCGTCCCGATTGCCCGAGCACAGCGCGAGCAACAAATTCGCTCCCGCCGGAATCGGCACGCCCGCAACGTCCACGGCCCTCGAGGTTTTTCGGCGCCAGGTAATGACGGAGGAATCGAAACGCAGGAGTTCTTCCACCGCGTTAGGAATGAGTGCGGGCTGCGCACACAATTGCTCCCAATTATCGCGATGCCGCAGCAAGGTGACCACGGCGTTGGACGACATGCTGGTCGTGGTTTCGTGTCCCGCGATGAGCAACCCGTAAACGACATTGATGATCTCGTTGACGGTGATATCGCTCTCATTGTTCTGGTGGGCGCGAATCAAATCTCCGACGTAGTTGTCCGGCGGACTGGACAGCAGACTCTCGACGTAGGCTTCGGTGTATTTCCAGTACTGCAGCAATCCCTGGGCTTCGGTGGTCTGCTGCTCGGGCGGGAGCTTACCCCAGGTCAGCATCAATCGATTGCGCGACCAGGTCTTGACCTTGGCCACGTCTTCTTCCCGCATGCCGAGAAAGATGAACAGCACCAGCACCGGCAAGTCATAGAACATCTGACGCACCAGATCGACTTTGTGCTCGCCTTCGATGCGATCGATGAAGCGGTTCACGATGCGGCGAATAGCCGGCTCCAATTCCGCCACGCGCTTGGGCGTAAAGGCCTGCCAGGTGAATTTGCGCACGCGCGTGTGACTGGGCGGGTCGGCATTGGACATTACCGGCTTGGTCTTGAGCCCGCCAGTTTGCAGCATCTTCAGGACTTCGGGTGACAGCGGCTGGATGGGGTTCTGAGCATTGCTCGCGGAGAAGGTCTTCGGATCGGCGAAGATGGCTTTGATGTCTTCGTAGCGCGTCACCACCCAGTAGTCCAGCTCGGGGCTATAGAACAC
>JANNFC010000195.1:0-2501 GCA_031379405.1 Betaproteobacteria bacterium
AGCTAGGCCGAGGGCGAGCAGCCCATTCCCGTTGAAGTGTGGAGCATTTCCTTCAAGGGCATCGAGGTGGAGTACCGGGAACAAAGGGAAGATGGGCAGCCCGGCGGTACTTGCACCTTCATGGACGAAATCGAGTAGCCGCCTTGCCGATCCGAGCCAATATGTCCACCGCCACCCTCGCACAAGCTGAAACCGCCCTGAAAATGGGAGACCCTGCGGGCGCGTTGGAGCAGTTGCAAAACGCCGTGCGCGCCAAGCCGGCCGATGCGGACTCGCGGCTGGGCCCGACGTTGGAAGCCATTGTCAACGGACGCTATTACCGGGTGCCTTTTGCACGCATCCGGCGGATCGCAATCGATGTCCCCGCTGACCTACGTGATGTGGGGCGGCTTCCGACGCATGTTGAGTTGAGCCACGGCGGCGAGTTGGTGGCGCTCATGCCCGCCCGTTATCCGCACACGGCTCAGAGCAACAATGGCCAATTGATGTTGGGACGCGCAACCCAGTGGGAACAATCGACGCCGGATTTCTTCGTCGGACGCGGCCAGAGATTACTGGTCACCGACGTGAACGAGGTCGCGCTCATGGACGTGCGCGAAATTCGGCTCACCCCCACGTTGCACTAATCTTAGCGGAGGCGGTGGATGGCGCAACAAGCACCGCGAGATCGTCTTCAACCGGCGCTGCTGGATCGGCTCATTGACTTGGATCCGCAGCGCGTCAAATCGGCTTCGACCCGGCGCATCATCGACAGGACGGTTTTGCGCAAAGCAGTATTGCGAGACTTGCGCTGGTTATTCAATACCACCAACATGGGTAAGCGCCTCAACCACAAGTCCTTTCCTGAGGTCGCCCGTTCGGTGCTCAACTTCGGCTTGCCTCCGCTATCGGGTGAGACTGCTTCCACACTCGATATCGTCGAACTTGAAAGAACACTGAGAAAGGTCATCGAGGATTTCGAACCCCGCATTGATCCGGACTCGCTGCAAGTGGATGCCGTCGTTTCGGACTCCATCATGGATCAGCACAACGTGGTGAGCATCGAGATTCGCGGCGCCCTGTGGGGACAACCCGCTCCGCAGGTGCTGGTGTTACGCACCGACGTCGATCTGGAAACAGGCGAAGTGCTGGTGAAGGATCTGGGCTAAAGCATGGCACAGGCTTCCCGCTTCCAAGACGAAGATCAAGAAGGTGTCGATGCGCGCATACTCGGTTACTTCGATGACGAGCTCAGGCATTTGCGCAAGATGGGGGAGGAGTTCGCGCTTCAGTTCCCCACCCGCGCTGATGGCCTGATGCTGGACCGGCTCGACGTGAAGGATCCGCACGTGGAGCGTCTGCTGGAAGGCGTGGCGTTTCTCGCGGCGCGAGTGAAACTCAAGCTCGACGCGGAATTCCCGCGCTTCACTCAGCGCTTGCTGGAAATTGTGTACCCCAATTATCTGGCACCGACTCCTTCCATGATCGTCGCGCAGCTCTATCCCGAACTGTCCGACCCCAATCTTTCCAAGGGCGTGTCGCTGCCTGCCGGAACGATGCTGCAGAAAGCCAAACTCAAGCCGGAAGACTACCAAGAGTCCAACCAAGATTCACCGCAGGCGATGGAAGCGATGGAGAGGGACCATGCGCCGATACGTTTTCGCACATCGCAGGAGTTGAAGCTGTGGCCCATCGAGTTGCTGGAAGCTTCGTACTTTTCCTTTGCCCCAGATTTGCCACTGACCAAGTTGCCGATGGCCGGACGCATAAGGGGCGGCGTGCGACTGCGTGTGCAAACCACTGCGGGCAAACTCTTCGACCAAATCAGCCTCGACAGCCTGAGACTCTACTTGGGTGGCGATGACGAAGTCGCATACCGGCTCTACGAACTCTGTGCGGGCAATGTCGTGGGCGTGCTGGTGGGCCCTGGCTCCAAGCCGTGGACTTGGCACCGGTTGCTGCCCGGGGAATGTGTGACACCCGTCGGGTTCAATGACGACGAGGCGTTGCTGCCGGCAACCTTGCGCAATTTCCAAGGGCACCGCCTGTTGCAGGAATATTTTGCATTTCCGCAGCGGTTTCTCTTCGTCGACATCGGTCAGCTAAAAGACCTCTGCCAGTCGCACCCTGGCAATGTGATGGAAATCGTGTTGTTGTTTGGGCGCGGCGATCCGGACTTGGAGAGCCTGGTCAGCAAGCGATCCTTCGCGCTGAATTGCGTCCCGGCCATCAATCTTTTTCCCAAGCGCGGTATCCGAGTCCAAGTCAACGAGAATGTATCCGAGTTTCACGTGGTGCCCGATCGCACCCAACCCATGGATTACGAAGTTTTCGAGATCACGAGCTTGACGGGGTATGGTCCGGATCTGGGTGCGGGGCAGAGTTTCCTGCCGTTTTATTCCGCCTATCACCAGGAAAGCGGCGCTCACCCTGCGTACTTTTTAGCGTCGCGCGAACCCAGGTTGCTATCGGAAGCGCAGGGCCTCAAAGGTACACGTAGCAGTTACGTCGGCAGCGAAGTG
>JANNFC010000498.1:0-1520 GCA_031379405.1 Betaproteobacteria bacterium
CAAAGATTGTGTCGCTCGTTCACAGCCGGTACTTGTCGGAACAACTTCGATTGAGACATCTGAGTTTTTATCGGATTTGCTCAAACGCGAGTCGCTTAAACATCAAGTATTGAACGCCAAGTTCCACGCGCAAGAGGCGCAGATCATTGCCCAAGCGGGCCGTCCGGGTTCCGTCACCGTTGCAACTAATATGGCGGGTAGAGGCACCGATATAGTGCTTGGGGGAAGCCTCGATGCCGAGCTTGCGACACTACCGGAGGATAGTACTGACGAAACCCGTCAACAGACAACGACCGATTGGCAACTCCGACACGACGAAGTTATCGCTGCAGGTGGTTTACATATTATCGGCACCGAACGTCACGAATCGCGCCGAATTGATAATCAGCTGCGCGGCCGTGCAGGCCGACAGGGTGATCCAGGTTCAAGTCGCTTTTATTTATCGCTCGAAGATAGTCTTATGCGTATTTTCGCGTCCGAGCGGGTCGCTGGTTTAATGCAGAAGTTGGGGATGCAAGAAGGCGAGGCAATCGAGCACCCTTGGGTAACGAAAGCGATTGAGAACGCGCAACGAAAAGTCGAGGGCCGGAATTTCGACATTCGTAAGCAACTTCTTGAATTTGACAATGTCGCGAATGATCAACGTAAGCATGTTTACGAGCAGCGAAGAGATCTCATGGAAGCTTCGGATGTTTCGGAGAACATCAAAGGAATTCGTCACGACATCATTAACGAACTCATTGATGCGTATATTCCGCCTGAAAGTTACCACGAGACGTGGAATATTGACGGACTTATGCATGCCTTGCAGGCCGAATTCGGTTTCACCGTACCGATAAGCGAATGGGTTGCAGACGACGAGAATCTCACTGAGGAAGTTATCCGAACCAGGATATTGGAGCAGCTTGAAACGGTATATGCCGCAAAAGAATCACAAGCGACCCCGGAAGCCATGCGTCAATTTGAGCGTTCCGTGATGCTCCAGGTATTAGACACGCATTGGAAAGAACACCTGGCGGCGATGGATCACCTGCGGCAAGGTATTCATCTAAGGGGTTACGCGCAAAAAGATCCCAAACAGGAATACAAACGCGAAGCTTTCGATATGTTCGCGAAGATGCTGCAGGGCATAATGCGTGACGTAGTAGGGATCCTGTCGAAGGTTGAAGTTAGGGCGCGTGAGGAGGTTGAAGCTTTCGAGGAACATCGACGCGACGTCGCGGTCCAGGAGCAACGGCAGGTGCACGAGTCGACCAGCGCGTATGAGCCCGACCCAGATGCCGCCGCTTCGCCTGCGGCCGTCCCACCTTTCGTGCGCAGAATTCCCAAAGTCGGTCGAAATGAGACATGTCCCTGCGCTTCGGGCAAGAAATACAAGCATTGTCACGGCAAATTGTCCTGAACGCGATCAATAGACGAAACCGCCACTGTGTTTGAATTAACCCGTTTAGCCGAACTATCGCCGATTAAAGGCGTGCGACTCTCGTCAGTTGCTGCCGGTATTCGAAAGATTGGCAGAC
>JANNFC010000541.1:0-3481 GCA_031379405.1 Betaproteobacteria bacterium
CCCGGTTCCTTTGGATGCACATGTCTGAGACACACCTTTCACCGCATGACAGAGATCGCGCGGATATCCCATGATATCCGGGTCCGCCGAGCCGTTGCTCGGCAACGCGGCTACAGATGTCGGTCGATACGGGTTAGCAGATTCTCCCCAGCCGGGGCTATTTTTGCACGAAGTACTTGAAGCATTTTGCGTATCACAAACCAAGTCCTTGCGTGTGTTCTGTGACGGCGAGCAGGTGCCACCTGGAGTGTTCGGACAGGAACTGTTGCCGTTTGCATAAATATCGAAGCGCGGATTGATTGCGGTCAGAGCACTATTGACCAAGCCGGTTTTCGTCGTGACGGAGTCGCCTGACAGGCAATCGCCGGGAGGAGTATTGTAGGCAAGCGCTCCCTTCAGCGCGTTCGCGCCACTAAGTCCAGTTTCAAGCCATCCGAAATTTCCCGGGAGCACCGCATCACCAGCGAACAGCCTGAGACCCAGTCCTTTTACCGCATTGAAAACCAAGTTTTCATCGTTATTTCCGACGGGCTCGTCGGGATTGCATAACATCACCGGTGGTACTTTGCAGATGGCCGATCCCAGCCCTGCTACTGCTGTTCCGCTCAGGTTCCCCGAATTGAAAAGCGCCATGATAGGGGTAAGTGCATAAATCGCTTGGCGCGTCGCGACCGTTACACTGACAAATTTCGCAGCCAGCGGATCGGTTGTCACCGTGTTGCTGGAGCTGCTTGTAAAGGCGCTGTAAAATACGATCTTGTCCGCGCCACCGCCACAGCCGCTATTGGCCGACTGGTTGGCGATTGCGACGTTGAGGCCCCCGCCATCGTTGCCGAATTTTGTCTGGTTTGTGATGAGCTGGCGTGCGGCGTCGACGGCTCTGGTGCATGAAGTGGCCTGCTGATTCAGTTGCGTAACGGCTGCCAACGCGGCCTGATCAGCCGCCTGCTGGAGTTCGGTATCAAGAGACACCATCCGGGCATAGTCAAATGCCAGCCCGCCAACCGCGATCAGGCCGAAGAGCGAGAGGGCAACTGTTGATGCGACTGCCCCACTCTCATTCCTTGCACCTTTTCCGATCAACGACCGTAACACCTCAAATCTCCTTTAACGTGGCCCCGAACCGGAGCCCGATCCTGACCCTGATCCCGACGTGGACCCGGACGTCGTTGTCAACGTGGCTGGTTCCTTGACCGTTCCCTTGAGATAGCGACCGACGGCAGCGGCTGCGCGCGTGCCATCGCCGCCCTCGATCTTCTCGCCGACATATTCGGGATCGGGATCGATCGTTTGCATGGCGACATCGTGCTTTAGCGCTCCGCCCATCGTCGTGTCGTTCGGTGTGCAAGCCGCAATGGTCAGCGCCGTGACGGCAAGGATGATGCTTGTGCGGATCCTAGAGTTCATGGCCGGTCTCCCCTTCCAGGCCCGTAGCAGGTTTGGCCTTACCGCGCTTCGCGTCCGTCGGGGGCGCATCCGGGTTCATGAGATCGGTTCCGACCGCCTTGTCCGTCCGTCCTCGCAGGAAGAGGTCAAGCTCATGCGGATTTTCTACGCGATCCGTCGGCAGGCGTACATCTTCGGGACGCATCGGCTTTACCAGCCGGGGGGTCACGATAATGACAAGTTCGGTCTCTTCCTTTTGGAAACCGGTCGAACGGAAAAGAGCACCGATGATCGGAATCGATCCGAGAATTGGAAACTGCCGGACCGTATCGCTGAAGTCCTTACGGAGCAGTCCGGCGATCGCGAACGATTGACCGTCGCGCAGTTCAAGAGTGGTCTTGGCACGACGGGTCTGAAGTCCTGGAATAACCAGTCCGTTGACCGTGATGGATGCAGCCGGATCAATCGAGCTCACTTCTGGTGCAACGACGAGGTTGATAATGCCGTCATCAAGCACAGTGGGTGTGAATCCCAGGCTGACACTGAACGGCTTGAACTCAATCGTAATACCGTTGTTGCCATTGTTGTTTCCGCCGCCGCCACCGCCGCCGCTGCTACCTTGGGAAACCGGAATCGGAAATTCACCGCCAGCGAGAAACGATGCCGTTTCGCCGGAAAGCGCAATTAGTGTCGGTTCCGCCAATGTCTTTACGACGCCCTTGCGTTCAAGTGCATCGAGAGCCGAAGTGATATTCAGACTCCCAAGACTATAGTTGCCAGCTGCAATCCCAAAGGATTCGAGGATGCCTCCGAGATCGACAATAGGTCTGCCAGCCTGATCGGAGAGGATCGCCGTCGATGGTGCGGTATTGCCAATACCACCAACCACACGCCCGCTATCTGATGAGAATGCGTGGTTGAAGCCTAACTGTTTTCCGACTGCGCGTTTGACCTCCGAAAAGCGAACCTCCAGCATCACCTGCTGTGAAGCCCCCACCGAGAGCATGTTGACCACTTTGTCTGGCGCATAGGTCGAAGCAATCTGGCGCGCGCGTTCGACTGCCGGTCCGCTCGAGACTGTCCCTGCCAGCACAACCGAATCATTGGAGACGGTTGCACCGATTTTTTCGTTCGGCATCAGTTCGGCCAGTTGGCGGCGCAGCGAAACCACATCGGGTCCTACCGCCACATCGATGACCGAGACGAGATTGTTCCTGCCGTCATACATTGTCAGGCTGGTTGTCCCGATCTTTTTGCCCAGCACGTAGAGCGAGCGGTTAGTCATCGGCAGAATATCTGCAATCTCGGCGTTGCCAACCAGCGCCTTCACGAACGGACGGCTGGCACGGATGACCTGGCTCTTGTTCACCGGGACGTCGAGTTGTCCCTCATGGAGCGCGTCCGCATTGCCGATAGCGGTGACACCTTGCGCCTGGGCAATGCCCATTGGCGCGATAGCAAGCGCAAGCAGCGAAAGCGTGCCCCGCAGCACTGGTTTAAAAACCTGCATGACGGCGTACCTCATAGCTTGTGTTGGTCGTCCCGCGGACGATCTGGACTGTGACCTCGTTGCGCTTCTTGCGCGCCGCTGCTGCGCCGCCAACGGCCGTCCAACCACGCGGTGCAGACGGAAGATAGCTCGGTCCGGGAGAGCGATAGCCGCCGCCATAGGCACCGTCGCGCAAATCCTCTAGCCCGACGGTTTCGACGACAGGGTTCACCTGATCGGCAACATTACGGAGCGCCAGGCTAAGGGATCCGACCTGCTGGCCGAGCGCAAGCTTTTGGGCATCGACTTGCGATACTTCCAAAGTCGCGGTCTTCGAAATGACGGGCTGCTCGGCCTTCTGGTCGGCGTTCTGATCGATCGCGATGACCCGGACATTCTGAAGGAGGACGTCGGTGATCTGTTGCGTACCACCGTCCTGCAGAGTTGCCACTGACCGTGTGATGAGGATATCGACCACGTCTCCCGGAAGCACGAAGCCGGACACACCCGCCACGTCGTTCACGCGAACAGATGCGGCGCGCATATCAGGACGAAGTACGGAGGAAATGGCTGCACGCCCACCTTCGCCGGAAATATTCGTCGCCA
>JANNFC010000708.1:0-2053 GCA_031379405.1 Betaproteobacteria bacterium
TTTACCGAAGTTTTTTGCACCAAAGGAATGAATTACCGCCACGACATGGGTGGCAAGCGGTCGAAGTTTGGAGGGATCGTCGCTGAAACGAGATTCGATGGTCCATAGGCCGGAGTCCGCCAGCGTCAGCCCCGGTGTGTCATTGCTGAACTTGCGCGTGACGCTGTACATATAGAGCTTTCCCCACGGGTCCGCTCGCGTCACCCCGAGGGTGACCCAAGGCACGTAGCCGGCGCATTCGGCGTCGTCGGCGCAGTCCTTCTGGCGCTCCGTCCCATCCCACTCGGAGTTGGCTGGCCGCGGCAGGCGTCCATTGGCCATGGCGAAACCGTAAAGCGCCAGTCGGATTTCTTCCAGCGTTTCCTGCGTTCGAGTGATTCTTCGTTGTTCGAGTTGGGATCCAAAGGGCGCCAACAGGCCGCCGAGCAAAAGCGCAATGACCAGGATTGCGATGGCGAGCTCGATGAGTGAGAAACCGGATTGCCGATTGCAAAGTAACGGGTGATGTCGCCTGGCAGAAATGTTCAGTTGACGCATGCGCCTGACTTGTTATCGGATAGGCATTCCAGCGTATCGTTGAACTGCCGCGCCCCTGTTGTGGCGGGTCTGGTTCGTACGTATCGATCCATCGGTGCGGTAGCGGAAACTTGCCAGTTGTGCCGCAAGAGGTTATTCGGATCCGCTTCCAGAAACTGGCGCGTGTCAGCCTCGGCGGATTGGCGTGCCGACAAAGTCTGCCCCTCACTTTCCAAAGGGCGGCCGGGGAGGATGACAACCGCTTTCACCGAACTGTCTCCATTCACAGTGAGATAGGAGCCCGTTGAGTCGGAAGCCGAATCTGCCAGATGTGCCACATGGGCCTGCGCGACACCGTAGAAGATCAGCGATCGCCACGCATCGAAATACGCATAGGGGAAACTCCCCCTGCATATTTTCTCCGTAGGGGCGAATGCAGCGGCAACGGGAAAGCGTCCAAAGCGCGTGCCCGTCTGCTCAACCTGGGATTGCGAAGTCGGCCAAGGAAAGCGTTGATTGTTGCTATTCGCGTAGGCATCTAGGCAGGCAAGCGCTTCACGCGCGATACGATGCTCGACCTGGGGCATGAACATGTCCGAGGTGATGGCGATGACGGTATCGTTGAATGGCGGGTTCCTTTGGGAATCCGCGGACCAGGCTTCGAACACGGCTTCATTGGCTAGGGGCGCGACTGTATCGATGAGGTGGGCATTCTTTCCCTCGAGGTAGTTGGCGACGTTCAAAGCGCGGCACTCGTTCTTATCTTTCTGGTCATCGCATCCGCGACTCTGATTTCCCACGACGCCGCCGGGTGCGATTAGCAGCGCGACGACCTGGCGGAGATGCATTGCACCGGAGAGTGCTAGCTGGCCTTCGGTATTGCTTGTTGGGTATAGACCCGGTCGAAAGTTGGGAGACAGTACGTACCACAAGCGTTCTCCCGACGCATCGCGCAGATCGTCCGTTTCCAAAGTCTTGTAGGGGAGCCTGCCGACATAGTTCTCGCAATTCGAACCGTCGGCGCTGCCATCGTTGTTCACGTCAGGGCAGGGAAGACTTCCCGGGCGGAACTGCGGTGTCTCACTGGGACTGAACTCGTCTCTGCGCCCCTTGACTGCGCGTGCAATGAGGACGTCTCTGGCGGCGACAAGTGCTCGCAGGGAGCGAGCCTGGCGGTTCGCGCCGGCTTGGCGCTGTTTGTCCGCGGCGGCCAACAATACGGGAAGCAGAATACCCAGGAGCAGCGCCATGACGAGAATGATCGCTCCGCGCTGGTGACGCGGTATCACCCGCAACTTCGAAGTCGTCATTGTGTTTCTCGTCACTGGGTTTCTAGTCATTGTGCTTCTGGAAGGTCTGCGTCGCTCGCACGCTTCCTACGCGGGGTGATGGGCGAAGGGCGATCGGTTGCGGAAGGCGCCCTTCCGGAGGCGGTGTTTCGCTGCGCAGGTGCGCGATTGGTGTAGCGTTCCGTCACCGCGCCACTGGACATGTCGAGTTTTTGCCCGACCTTTAGCTCTACGCGCGTACTGGCATC
>JANNFC010000019.1:0-2482 GCA_031379405.1 Betaproteobacteria bacterium
CGCCAATCAGCCAGCTCGTGAAATTTCCGCACGTGGTGGTCGTCCATCCGTCTCTCCCGGCAAACAACATACGCGAGCTCATTGCACTGGCGAAAGCGAATCCCGGCAGGATTACTTTCGGCAGCAGCGGTCAGGGCGCCATCATTCATCTGTCGACCGAGCTCTTCATGGAAAAGGCGGGCATCCGGATGACGCACGTGCCTTATCGCGGCGGCGGCCCTGCGTTGAACGACGTCATTGCGGGACAGATCTCGCTGGTGTTTGCGCCTCCGCAAACGGGTTTACCGCAGGCCAAGGCGCGCCGTGTGCGTGCGCTGGCGGTGACGTCGAAGGAGCGGCTTGCGGCGGAACCCGATATTCCGAGCGTGGCTGAATCGGGCCTCCCCGGCTTCGATCTGTTGAGCTGGCACGCATTGATAGGCCCCAAAGGATTGCCGCAAGCCGTAGTCGAGCGCATCAATCTCGAAATCGGCAAGACGCTCCACTCACGCGAAGTCGCAGTACGCATGCAAGCCGATGGTGTATCGCCGTCCGGCAGCACGCCTGAAGCGCTGCGTGCGCAGCTTCAGAATGAAGTGCTGATGTGGAAAAACGTGGTGTCGCGCGCGCGTATCAAACTCGAATAGCAGGTGCGGGGCGAGACTTCATTCTTTCGAATTGAGGTATGCGATCGTCGGAATCTTCGCCGAGGGAAACCGCGACTTGAGTCCCTTCCACAATGCCGCGCGCGCGTTGTTCTCGAAATCGTGCATCACGGCGTCGAGTTCCTGGCCGGTGTAACCGCCAACGCGAGTAGTGACCTTGGGGCTGTTCCCTGCTTCGATCGAAAAGCCGCCGAGCGGCTTCTTCGAGTCGATCTCGTAGAGGATACCCGCACCTTCGAGTTTGCCGGCAGTGAATGACTTCGAAGTCATATTCATCTTCGGCTCGTTCAGCTCGCCGACAACGAACACCACGTACTTTGCACGAACCATATGTTCAAGCGTCTGCCTGTGCTTCGCGGTACGGTACATCGCCTTGTCTTGTCCCTTGGTCAGACCAATGCCCCTCGCCGAAAGGGCGAGCCGATACGGGTCGTCCTCCAGATGAAACAGCTTGAAGGGCACTGCATCGGTAAGTACTGTCAAAGGATCTTTGAGGCGGCCGCTTTCAGCGTGTACGATGATTGCGTTACCCGTAGCCGTGGTGAAGTCGAGCCCTGGCACGTCGACCTTCGACCATTTCGCACGATCGACGATCACCTGCTTGCGCAGTGCGCCTAGCGCCTGGCGTTTTTCGAGCGCGGCAAACGTCAGGTCTTCGAGCGCGTCGGCCGCCAGCGATACGCCGCCTACGCACGAGGCAACGATAAACAGCACGAAGATCAGGCGTTGCATGTTCATTATCAGTCATCCCTTCCCTTGGAATGCCGCTGGATGTGACTGCTCTTCGGCTTCCAGCCGTAGACCTTGGCGCAGGTCTCGCCCATGAGTTTGGCCTTGTCGCTCTCGCTCAGGTTCTGGGTCAGGCGGAAAGGATCCACCCCGTTGATATAGGGGAACAGCGGATAGGTGCGTGTCCAGTCCGTGCCCCACAAGCAGCGATCCAGGCCCCAGGCGTCGAACACGCGCTGCAGGTTGTCCCAGATGTCGTCGTGGGGATAGGGCAGGTTTGACATGGTGCAGGCGCCGACACCTTGATCACCGCGTTCGGCCGCCTGGCGAGCGCCAGCACCTTGGGCAGATCGCCCCATACATCGGGTGTGGGGGGCACCTTGCGCGGCTGGTAGATGCCCAGGTGGTCGAGCACGAAGCGCGTTTCAGGATGGCGATCGATCAGCGCCATGGCCACATCCAGGTTGCCGGAACACTGGAAATTGACCGGCAAGCCATGCCGCGCGGCCTCTTTCGCGATGACATCAGTGCCGGACATGCCCGCGTCGAGTCCGAGGTGTTTACCGAGCATGAGACGGACAGCCACTGCGCCGGCGGTTCGTTTCCATTCCGCGATGGTCTCGCCCACCGCCGGATTTTCCGGGTCGACCGGCCTCACGATGGCGAAGCGGTCAGGATGCGCGCGCTGTACTTCCACCGCGTAGCTGGGGTCGAAGCCGTACATGCCTCTGGGAGATACCGCGATAGCGCCATCCACGCCGACTGCGTCCATGGCCATCACCATTTCATCGGCGGAGACCTGGCGACGCCCATCGTTATGGGGATTGGCCCAGGGGCGTTGCGGTGAATTGGCAAGGAAGGGATGTACCTGGCAATCAATGACTAACACGTGAATCTCCTCTGAAAAACTGATCGGAATATAAGTCGGACATCAATGGCACTATTTTAGGCAAGTTGTGGAAGTTGTAGGTTGGGGTGACGAAGGAACCCCAACACCAAACAGAGTAGGCCAATCGGCTCGTGGCGACCGCTACCGATCTACGCAACTATCGTTCGTTGGGGTTCGCAAGCTCACCCCAACCTACAACTGCTTAAGATAGTGCCATTGA
>JANNFC010000030.1:0-1618 GCA_031379405.1 Betaproteobacteria bacterium
TCGCTTCAATCGACGAACCTCCCGATCACGCGGCTTGCTGTTCTATCGTCTCGTTGAGCAGGCGGTCGCAACCGCCCCTGTGACTTACGAGAAAATCGTAAAATCAAAGAAGTCGTGATGAGTGGAGCTAAGTGGATACCCATAATATAGAAACAGCCATTATGAAATCACCATGCTGCGTGTGATTCATCTTCAAGAAATGGAGACGCTTCCCAGCGCGCGAGGCATGGGTTGACAATTCATGTCGTTGACATCAGACAGGTTATTCGACGGCGATCATTTGTTCCGATCCAGTTCACAAATTCCTCGCGATAATCCCACGCAAGTGGAGTGCTGGCCCTTGCGTTATCGCGAACACTCCAGGACAATCCTTCGTCAGAGTAGAGCCGAGCTACTACTCGGCTCGACGTCGTGTCGGACCGATCGGACTCGTAGAGTTTTGCTGCAGATCGGTTGCATGAATGAACTATGAGGTTTCTATGGACTTCGCCGTTGGTAGGCAATTTGAGTTATCGAGCGCGTGCACGGGACGAACACGCCTCCGAGCGGTGCTTATAGGGTTTCTGGCGGCTTTGGGTTTGGTGGCATGGGGCTCAGGCGCAAATGCCGGAACGTCCAAGATTAATCTGATCATTACGAGCGACTCGCCCCAGACACAGTTGATAGGTAAATTTCGGGCGATCGACGGCTACCTTGCTCGCAGCCCTCGGGTGCTGAGGTCGGTAGCACCCAGTGGCCAAGTGCGGTTTGCGCCCAAGCTGCCCAAATTCGGACACTACCAGCTGTTTGCCTGGTGGCCGCAAGGAGTCCGAGGTGCTGGCGCTATCCGAGCGACGATTTCTGACGCCAACGGCACAACCACTGTCCCGGCGGATCAAAGTAAGCAGGGAGGGCAATGGAACTATATCGGGGTATTTCAAAACGCTCCGAGCAGGTCCATCGCAATCAGCCTTACGGGCGACGGAAGTAGCAATGTGATTGCCGACGCAGTTCGTCTGTTCTATCTTGGTAGCGAAATGCCGGCCATCGATATCCAGCCTGAGTCTGTCCCGCCTGCGGAGGCGCATTCCATTTACGAAGTCGAATTCTCCGCCACAGGTAGACCGCCATTTTCCTGGACGGTCTTGTCTGGTCAACTGCCGGAGGGACTCGAGTTCAATGCGTCCATGGGGACGATCTCCGGAATGGCGGCGAAGTCGGGGCGATCTGAGTTTCTACTCGAGGTACAGGATGCGACCGGGCGACGTGCGAGTCGCCCCATGAGCATCGAAGTGCTCAAGTCTGAGACAGAGGAATAGCGGAGAACGGATGCTTTCAGGCAATGCAGCGCGGCAGACGAGGTGCACGCAATGAATCGTACTGTGCATCGCATTAATGGTAAGAAGGAAACGGTCATGAAGTTTGCCAATCGACACAATACATGCGCTGTAGTCTCGAATCTGTTGTTAGTCATGGCGTGCATGTCCCTCTCGGGCAACGGCCTGGCGGATCCCGATCTTTCAGGCCTCATCGACGTCCTTGATGCGACGCCAGAGGGCTCCTGGGTGAAGGTCAATCAGAATGTTATCTCGTCGGTTTGGACGCCGAGTTCATTGCGGCCTTTGATTTCCGGGCGTAA
>JANNFC010000050.1:0-4030 GCA_031379405.1 Betaproteobacteria bacterium
CCATGCGCCCCGACATTACCAATGGTGTTTGTAGCGACTCGCAATCGCAGCCGATTCCTGTTTTTGTGCGTTTCACTCGCTTGTCTTGCGCCACTGCCCGAGCGCGTTGGTGCCCAGAACAACGCAGTCACGACAGGAGCCCCGTTGCGGCTAGGACTACCTCTCCAGTGCAATCTTGGCGAGACCTGCTGGGTGGCCAACTACCTCGACGCCGATGCCTCAAAGGCGGCGCGAGATTTCTTGTGCAGACCTCGAACCTACGATGGACACGATGGCGTGGACTTCGCCATTCGTGACCTCGGCGTCATGGCGCGTGGTGTTCCGGTGCTGGCAAGCGCCCTCGGCGTTGTGAAGAGCGTGCGCGATGGCGTCGAGGATGTGGCCGTGCGCGACGAAGTTTCTCGGGCACGAGTCAAGGGGCGCGAGTGCGGTAACGGTGTGTTGATTCAACACAGCGCCGGATGGCAGACTCAGTATTGCCATCTACGCCGAGGCAGCGTACGAGTAAAGCCCGGACAGCAAGTCGCCGCCGGTACGCACATTGGACTCGTCGGTCTGTCCGGGAAGACGGAGTTTCCCCACGTGCACTTGGCCGTTCGTTTCAATGGCGAGACCGTGGATCCCTTCACGGGACTATCGATCAAGGCCGGATGCGGAAAACCGGGGCAGTCGCTTTGGAGGAGCGACCTCGGTATCGAGTATGAGCCCGTTGCCCTGTACAACGCCGGTATTGCCATGGGGCAGCCCGACTACGAGGCGATACGAAAAGGTGAACGCTCGGATGGTCCGTTTTCGGCGACTGCGTCCGCGCTGGTGATGTGGGTGGACATGCTCGGCGTTCAGGCGGGGGATCGGGTTGCGTTTCGCCTTAGGGGGCCGAAGGGGCGCTCGGTGATCGATGTCGAACAAGCCGTTGAGAAAACGCAGGCACGTCGATTCATCTACGTGGGTTCTCGACGCCTCGAGAGTGCCTGGCCTGCGGGAACGTATGCTGGCGAAGTGATACATAAGCGTACGATAGAGGGAAAAGTCCGGCTCACGACCATTGCCGCGAGTGTTTCTGTGAAGTAGATGCAGCGGGTGCTTACTGAGGGAGATGGAAATGAACAGACGCGAGTTCATCAATTCCGCGCTGGCAGCGGTATGTGCAGACGCTGTATTTTCCCGGCGCACGGAAGCGGCGGACAACTATCCGAGCAAGCCAATAAAAATCGTCGTCGCCTATGCCTCCGGGACGGTGTTGGATGTGTGGGCGCGACGGGTGGCGGACCGGTTGTCCAAGGCGGTCGGGCAACAAGTCATTGTAGAGAACAAGCCGGGTGCTTCAGGCACGATTGGCGCCACGTCTGTGGCGAATGCTTCTCCTGACGGTTATTCCTTGTTGTACGGTGGTGCCACGGAGCTTGCGCTGGCGCCGAGTTTGTTTCCCAATCTCCCCTATGAGAACGAAAAACGCTTTGAGCCGATCACTCGATTCACCAGCGGCAGCGCGATTCTGGTCGCGAATCCCAATCTGCCTGTCACCAGCATCCAGGAGTTGATCGTCTACGCCAGGTCACATCCTGGCGTATTGAAGGGTGGGTCGCCGGGGACAGGAACGCTCGTTCACTTGCTACTGCTTGCGCTCAATCACGTGGCGGGCATCGAGGTCTTGCACGTGCCGTACAAAAGCGGCATGCAAGCCTTGACCGATGTGATGGCAGGGCATATCGACATAATGTTCGACTGGACTACTTCATCCAGAGGTTTCATCACGGCCGGAAAACTGCGTCCCCTCGTCATCGCGGGCTCGGAACGCAAGCCGTTCATTCCGCAAGTTCCGGCCGCGACCGAATTCGGTTGGAAGGATCTCGACTTCTGGGGTTGGAACGCTTTCATGGCACCGGCGAAAACGCCCAAGCACATCGTCGGCTTCCTGCACAAGACATTGCTGCCTATATTGCACTCCAAGGATTTCGAAGCAGAAGTTGCATTGGGCGCCGCGGAGATCGTTACCACGACGCCTGAGGAGCTGGCGCTATTTATTGCGCATGAGCAGAAGCGCTACAAAGAACTGGTGAGGTTGACTGGCGTGAAGTTGGAGTGAGCGAGAACGACGCCGCACGTTCCACGAGTGTGGTGCCGGGTAGGCGGAGGTATCAATCCTGGAAAATCGTCGCCCAATCCACTCGAACATCGGGAAGTGATGAGGGCGACACGATTGCCGCCCGTTCCGGTTTTAGGATCTGGCGATACCCATCTTTACTTGGTTGCCGATGGGTCTCGAGTTGCTGGGCGCTCATGTCGAAAATCCACGTCTCTGCTACGCCATGCTCGGCGTACAAGAGTAGTTTTACCTCGCGGTCGTAGGCGAGAGTGGCGTCGGAAATTTCAATAACCAGGAGGACGTCCGACGCGGTAGGATGGGCCTTCCGATAGAAATCCCGACGACGCCTAAGCAGCGCAAAATCGGGCTCAGGTTCCGAATGCTCTCCTAGGGAGATCGGCCCTTGTACACGTAGTACGAAATCTTCCGATTGCCGCGCGAGAATCTCGGTCAGCCGATCCACGGCGCTCTGATGGAAACTTCCGATAGGCGCCATCTTTACCAACTCTCCCTCTATGAGTTCGACGCGGGAATCTTCATTCAGAATACCTACTTCCGCCAGGCGATGGTAGTCCAAGACCGAGAACCGATAACGGCTCATGGGTGGGGAAAGCGATTCGAGTCTTAAGGGGGTGTTCATAAGCGATTCCTCATTCCATACGGCATCCTATCACGACCTACTTTCCAAGCATGCCGCTGCGGCTCACTTAATCAGCGCCCCGAACACTTTCTGCACGATACTGGTAGTGCGCTTGACAGGATTGGCGCGGATGGCCTTTTCCTCTTCCGCGATGGTGGCGTAGAGCCCATCCAATGCTTTGCCCGTGACGTAATCGTTTAGGTTGGTTTGTTCGGACTTGATGAGACCGAATTTTGCGGCCTTGCCGGCGAAGTTATCGTAAACCGATGCGAGCTTCACTTTCTGCGTGGCTTGTTCGACGATCGGCAGAAATTTTGTCTTGAGCGCATCCGCTGTGTGTTTGCGGAAGTATTCTGTGGCGGCGTTTTCGGGTCCGGTGAGGATAGTCTTCGCTTCCGCGATGCTCATGCCCTTCACGGCGTCCTGCAGCAGCGTCTTCGCCTCAGGTACGGCTGCCTCCGCGGCGCGATTCATGGTGGTGATGAGTTCGTCGGCGTATTTGCCCATGCGCACCTTACGCATGAGGGAATCCACCTTGGCCAGGTCCTCCGGGAGCGGAATTTTTATCTTAGGGTTGCCCAAGAATCCGTCGGCCTTGGCGAGTTCGGTTACCGCCCGCTCGGCGCCTTGTGACAAGGCTTCCTTCAGGCCAGTGGACACGTCACCGTTGCTCAGATCATCGAGCAATCCGGCGTGAGCCGTCGAGAAACTCAGAAAAAACGTGAGCGCTGCCGAAAACAGCGATAGCCGCGGGAGCTTGGAAAGGTCATTTCGCATGGTTGGATCTCCGATGTGGTGTTGAAAAACAAAGTGCAGCCTGGCCCTTAAAGTCCGTAGGCTCCAAACTGTGTCGTTGCAGTAGCGAATAAAACTCGCTGCGATTGCGCTGCGCGGGTTTGGCTGCTTGGGTGATATTGCCACGGGTTTGCTTCAGCAGTCGCACCTGATACCCGCGTTCGATCACGGTCGACGACACGATGGGTGCCGCCGACAGCGCCATTTCCTTGGCCGGATCACGTGTTTCTCACAGGGCCGCTCTGAAAGGTCGCGACGAATGCCCCGGCAAGATTGATTCTTATGTGTATTTGGAGGATCATCGGCACATCCCGGACACAAGCGTAAAAAGGAGACCTCGCATGCGATTCCCCTGGTTCATTTCGGTAGCCGGCGCAATGTTGTGTACCACCGGCCAAGCTGCGGAACTTTCACAAGGCCGCTATCTGGCCTCCACCTGCGCCAATTGCCATGGTACGGACGGCCATTCTGTGGGCTCGGTAGCGAGTCTTGCCGGGCAGTCTTCAGAG
>JANNFC010000100.1:0-17037 GCA_031379405.1 Betaproteobacteria bacterium
TTTGGGCACCGCGACGCAATTCGGAAAGCAGCTCGCATTGCGCCAACTTCCGGACGGGGAAACGGTTGCGCTATTGACCATGTCATTTACCCAGTCGCGAAACGCCAGTCTCTTTGCCGAGGCTTCCGAATAGAATTCATCGGAACAGAAAGGCTGTCCGGCTTCCGCAGGCGTATTCAGGATCGCAGTGTGCTCGATTCCCGCAGCCGTATAGAACCGGTAATTCGGCAAAATACTCGTCAGTAGTACGGCAACCTGAGCTCGAATGCTCCACCCTTGGATGGCGGGAACAAGGTATTGGGGGTCGTACCATTTGAGCGGATCGTTGACGTGGAGCATGGTGTTGTAAAACTGACTTTCCACCAAATCGAAGGCGTTTTGATACTGCCCGAAGCGCGTGCTCGGGAAGCGCGTGCCGAGGGTCAAATAAAAACGAGGGGCGAGAAATTGCGCGCCGCGATTCAATGTCGACACCACGTAATTTGGCAAGGTTAGGTCGTAACCCCAGCTTTGTTTGCTGACCGACAAGAAATCGTCGGTCACAATCCCGTTCGCGCTATCGGAGATCAAGTAGGTCTTGGTCGATGCGTGCGGAAACAGCTTTCTGGCTTCGGGTAGCAGAACACCCGGTGCAGCGTAACCGCCCGCGCTTAGTCCGGCCAATACTACTTTGGCAGGCGCGGAATGGCCTTGATACGCCCTCTCGACCCAGCGCAGGGCGGTGCGAATGTTGGCATAGCCGCGATGATGTATTTGAAAGGGCGTGGCGTCGGGAAAATGATAGGTCGTTACCCTGTTGCCCCACCCGATGTCGCCGGTACAGTAAGGGATAAACACCTTGGTCCAGCCTTTGAACGGGTTGGCGACGTTGTCCTCGCTCAGCACGCCCCCTGCAAGCACCAGTGCGTCGGGCGTTTCGGTAATCAACGGATCAAACGCCGATAGGCCCGGATTCAACAAGGCGCTGCCGCACGTATTATTCTCCCAGCAGGCGCCGCCGCCGTCGTGCACAATCAGCAGTCGATTGGGATCTCCCTGTTGAACCATAAAGCGAAACGGCCCCGTTGGTGATAACACGCCAAACGCGCAATCTGGCACCAGGGGATTCCCGCCCCGATCGGTTTGGACCGACCCGTCAGCCCCCAGCAACTGCCCCTGAGCATCGACCAGTCCTTCCGCCGCCGGGTACTTCTCCTCCCATGGCGCGGCATGACCTGGCCCGGCGAGCAGGCATGAGGACAGGGCAATTCCGCCCACCAATCTAAGCCAAATCTTCGAATGCATCATCGCTAGATCTCCCATTTTTCTTTTTGCAGTTTGAAAAGTTGCCTTTCCCCGGCGATGCACGGCTGTGCAACGAATATGCCATGTGCATCTCGCCTGGCACAGTGGCAATGCGATATAGTGTCGCCGCGAACCACACCCTGGGAAGTGGAATAACGCCAACACGTGGCCGGATCGCGAGCCAGAAAGGGACTCTAAGATGCCTGTACTTTCGTCAGCGGCGGGACAAGTGATTGCGGAACGCACCGTGGAGATCTCTGCGCGCATGAGCATGGCGTTCGCCGCCGCCATCGGTGCTGTTGAAGAGATCTATTTGGACGACGCGCGCGAAGGTGGCATCGTGGCCCCACCTCCTTTTTGTGTGTGCCTTGAATGGCCCATCATGTTCGATCCTCACTGCCGGACACTGACCGGCACCAGCGACGAAGAGGCTTGGGGCGGACTGCATGTGCTGCAAGACAGCACCTTTCATCGCCCCATACGACCCGGTGACCGCCTGCGTACCGTGGGCCGAATCACGCATGTGCGGGGAACGCGTGCCGGGGCGCTGACCGTAACGAAACTAACGACCACGGACGCTCACTCGGGCAAACCGGTGGTGACGAGCTGGCTGCACACGATCTTCAAAGGGCTTTACGTGGACGGCGGCGACCGGCCGGGCGAGACCGGGGCCGCCTTGAAAAAACTCGAAGCACCCGCTTCCCGGGCCGATCGGCGCGAGCAGATTCATCTTCCCCGTACCTTGCCGCATGCCTATACGGAGTGCACGGGAATCTGGAATCCCATCCATACCGAGCGCAAGGTCGCCCAACGCAAGGGGTTGCCGGACATCATTGTGCACGGCACTTGCACCTGGGCCATCGCCGCCATGCAAACCATTCGTTACGCCGGTGGAGATCCGAACCGCTTGCAACGATTCGCCGCCCGCTTCGAGGCGATGGTGATTCCGGGTACGGACATCGTGATCGATTTGACCCGGGATCCCGCCAACGCCGACACTATTCAAGTCGCCGTCGAGAACGCGGGAGGACAGATTGCCATGGCTGATGGCATTGCTGAGTTTTCTGCGGAGTACTCTCTATCTCAGGGAAGCCTAAGTCCAACTAGTCGAACTTAGGCGGTCGCCGCTCGCGGTGCGACGCCACCCCTTCCCTCACGTCAGGCCCGGAGAACCCCAGCATTTCCAGCGCCAGTGACGTATCGAAACTGGGGCCCGCCATACGCAGCCAATTGTTGAGGCTGTATTTGGTCCAGCGAATAGCGCTTTGCGAACCCCCTGCGAGCCTGCGCGCAACCTCGCGCGCTTTTGCTACCAGTTGATCGTCTTCCACGCACAGAGAAACCAGTCCGATGCGTTCGGCTTCCTCGCCACGCACCTCTTCACACAACAGCAAGTAATACTTGGCTTTCGCCATCCCGCATAGCAATGGCCAAACCATAGCGGCATGATCGCCGGCTGCTACGCCAAGTCGAGTGTGCCCGTCAATGATGCGCGCCGTCTTGGCGGCGATGGAAATATCAGCCAGCAATCCGGCCACCAAACCCGCGCCCACGGCTGGACCATGCATGGCGGAGACGATGATCTTGGAGCAATTGATGACGTTATAAACAAGATCCTTCGCCTCGCGCCACACGCGCACCCGGGTGTCGAAATCCTCGGACATTTTCTCCACCAGATCGAAACTGCCGCCGGCCGAGAACCCTTTGCCCGCACCGCGCAAGATGGCAACCCTGACGTGCGCATCGTCGTCGATATCGCGCCAAATCTGCGTCAGTTCCTTGTGTCCTTGCGCATCGGCCACCGCGAGTCTGCCTTCCTCGCCCATGAGAATCTCCACTATGCCAGGTTCGATGCGGTCGATCTTGAGTGTCTTATAGTGCTCGTACATAGCGCGTTCTCCCTAGTTATCTTGGGATGGGATGCAAGCCTGATAACTCGTATTCCCCGCGCGCTTGGCGCGGGGAATACGAGTTCACACCGATGGGAAGAGCGCTCGCCAAACCCATCAATACCTCGCATCACCCCAGGGCGTCGAGATTTCCGTCGCACCGAAATTGGTACCACCAACCCTTAACACACCACTGGGACAGGCAAACTTGAACGGCAGGGTCATGCGATGCTGTTCGATGTATTCGAAGCGGGCAGCCAAGGCGGCATGTACGTCATCCTCCAACGTCGTATCGCCGATAACTAACGCACCCTCGCTGGCATCGATGCGGGGCCGGTGGAAAGCGGTTTCCAGCGTATCGTTGTAGTCGAGCATGAAAGAAAGCAATTGCGTCACCGCGGGCAGTATGCGTCGGCCGCCGGAGGCGCCCAGCGCGAATCGTCGCGAGCCTTGTTCGGCGATGATGGGGCAGTAGTTAGTCAAGCAGCGTTTACCGGAAGTCAGTGAATTCGGTCGCCCCTGCTCGGTATCGAACCACATGATGCCGTTGTTCATCAGAATGCCGCTCTCCGGCAAGCTCACGCGCGAGCCGAAGATGGACAACAGAGTCTGCGTCACGGCAGCCATATTGCCTTCGCGATCCACGACACTGAAATGCGTGGTGCAGGTAGGCGCGCGCGCACCGTCCTGGTCACCCATGCGAGTAAGGCGAAAGTCGTAAGCCTCTTGCAGAGATTGCGCGTAAGCCACATAGGCGGTGGCATCTGGTGTCACGCCAGGCGATAGTCGTGCAGCGAGCAGCTTGAGCGTGTGAGCGAGCGTGGGGCCAGCGCTAAGTTCCGGTGTGGCGGCGACGCGAGCATTGCGATAGTCGAGCATCAGCGGCGTCACTTCCTGCGCCTTGAATGCCGCCAGATCGTCTACCGATAGGCGGCCGCCCATGTCTTGAATCTCTCGCGCCACTCGCTGAGCAAGCTGTCCTTCATAGAAATCGCGCCCTCCGGCTTGCGCCAAACGTCTCAACGTGTGCGCGAGTCTTTTCTGGGAAAGCCGAATCTCGCTGCGTGCGGACCAGGCAGGTACCGGTGGCAGACCGTTCACTAAATAGGCTTCGCGGGCTGGCGCATAGCGATTCAAATCGGCGGCGGCACTCGCGATATTCTGCGTTGCAAACCAATCAACCAGCAATCCTTCATCGGCCAGCGCGATGGCGGGCGCAATTAAATCACTCCAGGAAAAGCGCGCGTAACGCTCCTGTGCCAAGCGCATCCCATCGACTACGCCTGGAACCGCGATCGCTAGGGGTCCGTGAATATTGCGATCGTCCTTAACTCGCGACCATGGAAACAAGTCCGAAGCCTCGCCCTCGCCCGTCAGTGGGAAGTCCTGCGCACGCAACGAACCCGGCGCACGCATACCAAAGTCGATGACCGTATAGCGCCCTTCCTCGGCGCGGTAGAGCACCATGGCGCCACCGCCGCCGATCCCGCTCATCCACGGCTCCAGAACGCCCAGCGCGAAAGACGTTGCGATGGCGGCATCCACCGCATCGCCACCTTCTCTGAGAACGCGCGCGCCAACTTCCGCGGCGCGACCGTGCTGGGCGGCGACGATGCCATGCTCACTTTGGGCGACTTTCTTGGTAACGCGCAACGATGTACTGAAGTTGTTCATAATTTTGTCCGACTGATCTACGCTAACTTCCTTTGGTCTCCGCACGCCCTACACTCAACCATGTCAACCCGGCACCGAGCAACGCCAGTCCGCCGGCGAACAAACCCAAGGCGGCGAATTCCGACGTTGCAATCAGGATCGCACCCACGGATGCCGCCAGCAACCATCCCATGCTCGCCGTGGCAATCTGAATGCCGAACAAGGCGCCGCGAATCTCACTCGGCACGTCGGAAAGTGTGGCCAACAATGAGGGCCGCCCAAGCGCATTGACGAAAGAATAACCGAATGCCAACAGCACCGATGTCATCAACCCCGGATGCCAAATAAACGTCGGCACTGCGATGAGTGCCGTGGCCAAAGACGAGCGCGCAAACACCAACGGACGTGAATGCGTCGCATCGGCAATACGCCCGCCGAGGATATTACCCAGAAAAGTGATAAGCGGTACGCCCAGTAACAAGGACAACGATTGGCCGGTGATGATCCAACTTAGCGACCTACCACGTTTTTCCGGCGCCACGTGGTCCGATACCGTGGCGAACACAGTGCCCATGAAGGCCCCGCCCGCCAATCCGGAGACAAGCTGCCACACGACCGCGGTGGGATAGCTGTGTGCATAGGCGAACAAAATGCGTGCGACTCCGAGCGTGGCCAAGGTCACCACCAGCACATTTTTCCTGCCAATGCGATCGGACCACACGCCGGCCAGTAGCGAGGCGGTGCCCCAAGTAATGGCTTGGAATCCGAATAGGTGGGCAACGGTGGGCAGATCGGTACTCAGATCGGTGGCGACCACCTGTAGAAACGGCGCTAATGCCGAACCGGAAGAAGTCGCAACGAAGGTGCCCACGCATAGCGTGAGCAGCATCGCGAGGATGCGGGAATCAGTCACTGTGGAAGCGCGTAAGGCCCTATCCTGGTTCCTTCATCCGACTTGCCAAAACACGGTCGATACGTTTGTCGTCCATGTCGACGATCTCGAATACCCAACCTTCCCAACTCACCTTATCGCCGATGCGGGGTAAGCGCCCGAGCAGAAGCATCATCATGCCGCTCAGCGTGTGGTAGCGCTCGCGGTCTTCCTCCGGGACGGCTTTGAGATCCAAACGATCTTTCATTTCCGGAATCGGAATGATGCCATCGAGCAACCAGGAGCCATCGTCGCGCCGCACGCCCCAGGTATCCTCCGCGTGTCGTGGTTTGAATTCACCCGTAATCGCCTCCAATACGTTTTGCAGCGTGACCATGCCCAGCAACTCACCGTACTCGTCGATCACGAAGGCCAGTTGCACGCCGGATGATTTGAAGTTTTCCAGCAACTCCATGCCGGTCAGACTTTCCGGGACGTAGACCGGCGGCTGCAGATTGTCTCTGAGATCGGGCTTTTCTCCGCGCAGCGTTTTGGACAGCAGATGACGGGCATTGAGCACACCAATAATTTCCTGCAGATCGCCCTTTACCACGGGGAAGCGCGAGTGCTCCGATTTTTCGATACGCTGCAGATTCTCTTCGAGCGGAGCGCTCGCATCCAAATACACGATATCGCCGCGCGGCACCATGAGGGAGGCGATCTGGCGATCGTCCAAGCGAAACACGTTGCGCACCATCGCGTGCTCGTGATGCTCGATGGCCCCGGATTCGGAGCCCTCCTCCAACATCGCCTCGATCTCCTCTTCCGTTACCCCCTGGCTGGTGGTGCTGCGCGCCCCGATTGTCCGCAAGATGAGGTCGGTGGAGCCGGAAAGTATGCGCACAAAGATTCTGGTGGCGGCGGTAAGTGCCAACATCGGGCGCGCCACCAAGCGGGCGATGGCCTCCGGGTTGAGTTGTCCCAAACGTTTAGGCACCAATTCACCCAGTACGATGCTGAAGTAGGTCACCACCACTACCACCAACGCGGTAGCCAGTACACCGGAAATATTGCTATCCACGCCCATCCTGTGCAACCAATGGCCTAAAGGGGCGGCGAACGCCGCTTCGCCGACAATACCGTTCAAGATGCCGATGGAGGTGATGCCGATTTGTATGGTCGAGAGAAATCGGGTTGGATGCTCGCCCAGTTCGATCGCCGCCGCCGCCGCGATATCACCCTCATCCACCAGTTTCTGAAGACGCGCCTTGCGGGCGGTGACAAGCGCGATCTCGGACATGGCAAAAACGCCATTGACCAGAATAAGCGCGAACAACAGTGCTACTTCCATGAAGAACCTTTTGCAGTATGCCGGTTGGGTAGCCGCACTTTAAATCGGATTGGGGTCTGCGTACATGAGGGATTTGTGGGCCGCGGGGGTTGGATTGAGCAGCTTTTCGGTGGATTCGGCCCGGGTGCGGCGGGTAGCGCTGCGCTCACCCGCCCTACGGCAAGGAAATTTGCAGGGTAGAGTAATTTCTAGCTCAGCGCTGCGAATCTGCGGCGACTGTCCACGATGTGCTCGACGGCGGGATCGGCAACGATCTCCAGCATGGCAGTATTGGTGTATCCGATACGCTTCAAGGAGGCGGCAAAGGTGGCGAAGTCGCAGTCACCTTGCCCGATGGGATCATGCCGCCAAGCTGCTCGGGTGGTATCCGAAAGATGCACGATTCCCAGGTGAGAGGCGACCGTTTCAACGCCAGCGGCGGCGTCTTCGGCAATGAAATGCGCATTCGCGATGTCGTAGCAGATGCGCACGCTCGGACTATCGAGTCGTCGGGCATAAGCTATGAGCTGATCGGCGCGTGGATACACACCCATCGGAATGTTTTCCAGAAATAACGACACACCGGCGGGTTGCGCCACCCGCAGCACACGCTCGAAGGCGTCCTCGAACCAGCTTTCGAGGTCACTTCGCGCCGGCTGTATCAGCGGATTGACCCGCCCTGTGACCACGATGATTGCGCTCGCGCCGATGCATTCGGCGATGGCGATGAGCCGCTCGAAGACCTTGACGGTGTGCTCTCGCATCTCAGGTGTCCCGCTGGCCAGATTCTGGTCAAGGCTTGGGATGTTGATGGTTTCCACTGTGAGCCCGGCATCACGCAGAAAGTGGCCGAAAGCCACGGCGTGTGCTCGCGCCATGAATGGATCGAAGTGGGGGCATTGCGCCATGATTTCGAAGCGCGTGAAACCCTCGTGTGCCAAGGTTTCCAGTGCATCGCGGGCGCCACAACGCCACATAAAGGACATGGTGTTAACGCCGATGGGCATAGGTCTGGTATTCATGTTGTCCGATTCCGATTCTCGCCGCAAGTACGGAAATGGTACTTCTGTCGGGAATGGTACTTCGATTTTACGTTGAGCGGCGAAGCAGTGTTGGACGCCTGCCTCCGTTGCATCCGCGCAACGCTAGAATCGGTTTTGTTCAGATAGAAATAGGAGCGCTCGATGCTGCCCGAGAATATTGACGTCGTGGTCGTAGGGGCAGGTAACGCCGCCTTGTGCGCCGCGCTTGCCGCGCGCGAACACGACGGCGTTCAAGTTGTCGTGCTGGAGCGCGCACCCGCGCAGGAATCGGGCGGCAACACGCGCTTCACCGCTGGGGCCATTCGCTTCGCCTACGATGGCGTGGAGGATTTGCGGCAACTCATGCCGGATCTCACCGAGGAGGAGATCGCACGCACCGATTTCGGCAGCTATACCGAGGAACAGTACTTCGACGATATGGCGCGAGTCACGGAGAATCGCACACACCCGGATTTGTGCGAGCAGCTGGTTCGCCGTAGTAAATCCACCCTGCTGTGGTTGCGGGCTAAAGGCTTGCGCTTCGCCCCCATTTACGGGCGGCAAGCCTTCAAGGTGGATGGGCGCTTCAAATTCTGGGGTGGACTGACGGTCGAAGCCTACGGCGGAGGTCCCGGTTTAGTGGATGCGCAGAAAAAAGCCGCGGAAAAATTCGGCGTCCCGATCTTCTACGATACCCGCGTGCTCAGCATTCTGTGCGATGACAACGGGGTGCAGGGCGTGGTCGCGCGCCATCTGGGCAAAACGCGCAGCATTCGATGCAAGGCGCTGGTGCTCGCCTCAGGAGGCTTTGAGTCGAATCCCGAGTGGCGCACCCGCTACCTGGGTCCGGGCTGGGATCTCGCCAAGGTGCGCGGTACGCGGTTCAACACCGGCGATGGCATTCGTATGGCGCTGGAGATCGGTGCCGCGCCGTGCGGCAACTGGTCGGGATGTCACGCGGTGGGCTGGGATCGCAACGCGCCCGAGTTCGGCGATTTAGCCGTCGGCGACGGATTCCAGAAACACTCCTACCCCTTCGGCATCATGCTGAACGCCAAGGGCGAGCGCTTCGTGGATGAAGGGGCGGATTTTCGCAACTACACCTACGCCAAGTACGGCTCGGTGATCCTGTCGCAACCTGGGCAGTTCGCCTGGCAGATCTTCGATAAAAAAGTGACGCATCTGTTGCGCGACGAGTATCGCATTCGGCAAGTGACAAAAATCAGCGCGAATACGTTGCAGGAATTAGTTGCAAAACTCGATGACGTCAACGCGCCCAGAGCGCTTGAAACCATCCGGCAGTACAACGCCGCGGTACGGGCCGACATTCCTTTCAATCCCAACATCAAGGACGGGCGGCGCACCGAGGGTCTCGGCGTGCCCAAGTCCAATTGGGCCAATGTTCTCGACACGCCACCTTTCGAAGCCTATGCCGTAACGTGCGGTGTCACCTTTACCTTCGGCGGCTTACGCATCAATACCGATGCACAGGTGCTCGATACGGACGGTGCGCCGATACCCGGATTGTTTGCCGCGGGAGAACTGGTGGGCGGCTTGTTCTACCTCAACTATCCCGGCGGCAGCGGCTTAATGTCCGGTGCGGTATTCGGCCGCATCGCCGGGAACAGCGCGGGAACGATGGCTCTTTCGAAGGCGATTGCCTAGGTACCGCGCTCGACGATGTTCGTCGCAATGCCATCGATGCTGCGCCGATTCTTTTCTTCCCAATATTCTCGTATTCCCAATTCGCTTTTCTTTGTTGCCCAATTGCGAAGTTGATCGCGTTCATCGCTTCTTCAACGCCTGCTCCCGAATGGAGGAAAGTTGCGCGCGCGTGGTGATCGCATCCGGATCGATGCGAAGTTCCAGCAATGCGGAACAATGATGCGCCATGGCGCGCTCGAATGCGGGTTCGAAATTCGCCGTCTTACTCACCGTTTCGCCATACAGACCGTAAGCCCGCGCCAGCGCCGCGAAATCGGGATTGTTCAATGCGGTGCCATGCACGCGCGCGGGGAAATCGCGCTCTTGATGCATGCGGATGGTGCCGTACATGCCGTTGTTCACCACGATGAAGATGATCTTCAAGCCGTACTGCGCGGCGGTGGCGAGTTCCTGACCATTCATCATGAAACATCCATCACCGGAAAAACTCACCACGGTTCGGTTGGGATGCACCACAGCGGCCGCGATGGCGGCCGGCACGCCGTAACCCATGGCGCCACTAGTGGGGCCAAGGTAAGTGCGCAGACCGGCGTACTGATAAAAGCGTTGCACCCAACCGGAATAGTTGCCCGCACCATTGGTGAGGATAGCGTTCGGCGGAAGGCGTTTACGCAGATAGGCCATCGCTTCACTGAGATTCAAATCACCCGGCATGGCGTTGGGTTCGATGTTCTTCAAATATTCCGCTCGCGCTTCCTGCTGCCATGCCATCCATTTCGGAGACGAGATGCCTGGGAGTTGGCGAAGCGCCGCCGCGAACTCCGGCATGCCTGAGTTGATCATCAGATCGGCTTGATAGACACGGCCCAACTCTTCCGCCCCCGGGTGTACGTGGACGAAGCGCGTCGCAGGCTTTGGCACGCCGAACAACGTGTAACCCGCCGTGGTCATTTCGCCCAAGCGCGCCCCGATGGTGACGATCAAATCCGATTGCGCCACGCGCTTTTTCAATTCCGGACTGGTGACTATACCGACCTCGCCCACGTATTGATCGTGGCGGTTATCGAACAGATCGATACGGCGGAAACTGCAGGTCATGGGTAAGCCGAAATTCTCCGCGAATACCTGCATATCGGCGCAGGCTTGCGAGGTCCAGTCCGCACCGCCCAATATCACCAAAGGCCGCTGCGCGCTGCTAAGCATGTCACGCAGCTTGTTCAAATCGTTGGCGCCCGGATTGGCGGCGATGCGCTGATAAGGTTGTGCGCGCACCGACAGCGCAGGCGCCACCAGCATATCCTCGGGCAGCGCGAGCACTACGGGCCCAGGTCGGCCGGATACCGCAACATGGAAGGCATGACTCACCATCTCGATCACGCGATCGGCGCGATCGATCTGTGCGACCCACTTCGCCATCTGACCGAACATGCGGCGATAGTCCACCTCCTGAAAGGCTTCCCGCTCGGCAACGTCGCTGCCGATTTGGCCGATGAACAAAATCATTGGCGAGGAATCCTGATGTGCCGTGTGCAGCCCAATGGCGGCGTTACTCGCCCCCGGACCGCGCGTCACGAAGCAGATGCCGGGTTTGCCAGTGAGTTTTCCGTAGGCTTCCGACATGAAGGCCGCGCCTCCCTCCTGGCGGCAAACGATGAGTTTGATCTGCCCTCTCACGTCATAGAGTGCATCGAGCACGGCGAGATAGCTTTCGCCGGGCACACAGAAAGCGGTATCGGCGCCATGCAAGCACAATGCGTCGACCAGCAACTGAGCACCGGTCTTCGTATCAACGGAGGCATTCATCGAATTTTTCCCATCTTTCATCGAATTTTTCCCATTAGAGATCTGCTGTGCCGATTATAGGAGCAAGCCGGAACCACAGACTCTTTTGGCTATAATCGCGCGGCTTGCGGGGGACTACTAGCCCGCAAGCCATATCAATAAATCACCATCAGAGAGGCCACACGATGATCTGGCAACAGGTCTACGACCCCCTAAATAATGCTGTGCTATCGACGCTACTCGCCGCCGTTCCCGTGGTGGTGTTGTTGGGCGGGCTAGCTTTCTTCCATATCTCAGCGCACTGGGCCGCTATCCTGGGCTTGATCAGCGCGCTTGTCGTAGCAATCGGCGTCTACGGCATGCCGACCGAGATGGCGCTCGGCTCCGCGCTCTACGGCGGCTTGTTCGGATTGCTGCCCATCGGGTGGATCGTTCTGAACATCATTTATCTTTACCAACTGACCAAGGACAAGGGCCAGTTCAAGATCCTGCAAGACAGTATCGCGAACGTCTCCGAGGACCGCCGCATTCAATTGCTGCTCATTGCCTTTTCCTTCGGCGCCTTCTTCGAAGGAGCCGCCGGCTTTGGTACACCGGTGGCGGTCACGGGCGCGATCTTGATCGGGCTTGGTTTTTCTCCGCTCGCGGCATCGGGGCTGTCCCTGATTGCCAATACGGCTCCGGTGGCTTGGGGTGCATTGGGCACGCCCATCATCACGCTGGCAGCCGTGACTGGACTCGACGCCTTTGAACTTTCCGCCATGGCGGGACGGCAGTTGCCACTGTTCTCGGTGTTGGTGCCATTCTGGCTCATCTGGGCCTTCTCCGGCTGGAAAGGTGTGAAGGGTGCGTGGCCCGCGATTCTGGTTGGGGGCGTGACCTTCGCGATTCCTCAGTTTCTCATCTCCAACTACCACGGTCCGTGGCTGGTGGATGTGGGTGCGGCCATAGTGTCGATGATCTCCCTGGTGATCTTCCTCAAATTCTGGAAGCCCAAAGAGATCTGGCGCACCACCGCGTTGCCTGGGCGTAAGGACGACAGCGCCTCCGCCGAACCGGCAACGCCCACCCAATTCGAACGTCATGGTGGCAGCACCGTCGCGCGCGCGTGGGTGCCGTGGCTGATCCTCACGATCTTCGTCTTTGCTTGGGGCACCCCGCAAGTGAAAGAAGTACTCAACGGCGAAAGCAAGCAAATGGTGGAAGTCGATGGGGTGAAAAAGGAGAAGGTGACCTATGCCGCGACGCGACTGGATTTCCCGCTCACGTGGCTGCACGAGAAAATTGAAAAGGTGCCGCCGGTCGTCGCCAAGCCCGTCAAGGAAAAGGCCGTCTTCTCTTTGAATTGGCTCTCCGCCACCGGCAGCGGTATTTTTCTCGCGGCCATTTTGGCAGGGCTCTTCATGGGCTACTCGTTTGGCGAGATGTTCCGCAAGTATTGGCACACCATCGTTCTAGTGCGCTTTTCGTTGCTGACGATCGCCGCCATGCTGGCGCTGGGATTCGTCACTCGCTACTCAGGCACGGACGCGACCATGGGATTAGCCTTCGCTCTCACCGGACCACTGTATCCCTTCTTTGGGACTATGCTGGGTTGGTTGGGCGTTGCACTAACCGGATCGGATACGGCATCCAACGTGCTGTTCGGCGGATTGCAACGCATCACTGCTGAACAATTGGGGCTCAACCCCAACCTGATGGCGACGGCCAACAGTACAGGCGGCGTAATGGGCAAGATGATCGACGCGCAAAGCATCGTCGTGGCGTCCACCGCCACGCGCTGGTACGGTCACGAAGGCGACATCTTGCGCTACGTGTTCTGGCACTCGCTGGTGCTGGCCTCCTTAGTCGGTGTGGTGGTCATGCTGCAAGCGTACGTCTATCCGTTCACGGAGATGGTTGTGCCGTTTACGGGGGCGGCGGCGCACTAAGCCGGGGGAATCTACGCGTGTTCGGGTGCCAAAGCCGAACACGCGGCTCCCTCGCGGCGGAAGGCGCTGCGCTTTTCCGCCCTACGTGCTACCTGCTGGCTGCGTGCTCTGTTCGGCAGCTGCCGCCTTCATGGAAAGACGAAGGCGACCCTTCTCATCGGCCTCGAGCACTTTCACGCGCACTTGTTGGCCTTCCTTGAGATGGTCGCCCACTGCCTTGACACGCTCTTCGGCGATCTGGGAGATATGCAACAACCCATCCTTGCCGGGCAGAACGCTTACGATGGCCCCGAAGTCGAGAAGCTTTAACACCGTACCGTCATAGACACGACCCACTTCCACTTCGGCGGTGATGTCTTCGATACGCTTCTTAGCCGCCAAGCCCCCTTCGGAATTCACACATGCGATGGTCACTGTGCCGTCTTCACCGATGTCGATGGTGGTGCCTGTTTCTTCGGTTAGCGCACGGATTACCGCCCCACCCTTGCCGATCACGTCGCGGATTTTCTCCGGCTTGATCTTCATGGTGATCATACGCGGCGCATAGGTGGAAATCTCGGCGCGCGCGGTTTGTAGCGATTGCTTCATGAAGCCGAGGATGTGCATGCGGCCTTCGCGTGCTTGCGAGAGCGCCACTTGCATAATCTCTTTGGTGATGCCCTGGATCTTGATGTCCATCTGCAGCGCCGTCACACCACTTTCGGTGCCAGCCACTTTGAAATCCATGTCGCCCAGGTGATCTTCATCGCCCAGAATATCCGTCAATACGGCGAAGCGATTGCCTTCCTTGATAAGGCCCATCGCGATACCCGCGACGTGGGCTTTCAGAGGAACGCCGGCATCCATCAACGCCAAACATCCGCCGCACACCGATGCCATGGAACTGGAACCATTGGACTCGGTGATTTCGGATACCACGCGCAAGGAATAAGAGAACTCTTCCGGGGCCGGTAACACCGCAATCAACGCACGCTTGGCCAGTCGTCCATGCCCTATTTCGCGCCGCTTGGGCGTGCCCACGCGGCCGGTTTCGCCGGTGGCGTAGGGAGGCATGTTGTAATGCAGCATGAAGCGGTCGGTGTACTCACCTTGCAACGCATCGATGATTTGCTCATCGCGTGCGGTACCCAAGGTGGCGCTAACGAGCGCTTGCGTTTCGCCGCGTGTGAAAAGTGCGGAGCCGTGCACGCGCGGCAACACGCCGGTGCGAATGGCAATGGGGCGTACGGTGCGCGTGTCGCGACCGTCGATACGGGGCTCTCCGCTTAGGATTCGTCCCCGTACGATCTTGGACTCCAGATCACCGAAGAGGGTCTTGACCAAGTTGTCGTCCGCGGGCTGGGGCGCATCCTTGACGAGCGCCTGCACGACTTGATCGCGCAAGCCATTCACGCTTTCGGTACGAGCCTGCTTCTGGCGCAAGCTGTAGGCTTCTTGCAAGCCGCTTTCGGCGATGGTGCCAACTTTGTCGATCAACGCCTGGTCCTTGGCTACCGGCGCCCAATCCCACAGGGGTTTGCCGCCTTCATCTGCCAATTCGTTGATGAGGTCGATCACCGCTTGCATTTGCTGATGACCGTATACGACGGCGCCCAGCATGACTTCCTCCGGTAATTCCTGGGCCTCGGATTCCACCATCAGCACGGCCTGTTGCGTACCGGCCACCACCAAATTCAGCTGGGAGGTCTTCAGTTCGGTGGCGGTGGGGTTCAACAGATATTCGCCGTTGGCATACCCGACACGCGCGCCGCCGATGGGGCCGTTGAATGGAATCCCCGAAAGCGCCAACGCGGCGGAGGCACCGATGATCGCGGGGATATCGGCATCGACTTCGCTATTGGAGGAAAGGACGGTAGCAATGACCTGCACTTCGTTGAAGAAGCCATCCGGAAACAAAGGCCGGATGGGACGATCGATCAGGCGGCAGGTGAGAGTTTCTTTTTCCGAAGGACGACCTTCGCGCTTGAAGAAACCGCCGGGGATTTTGCCTGCGGCGTAGGTGCGCTCCATGTAATCCACGGTCAAGGGGAGGAAATCTTGGCCGGGCGTTGCCTCTTTTTTTCCTACTACGCTAACCAGGACGACGGTATCGTCGAGGTTCACTACCACTGCCCCGTGGGCTTGACGAGCGATCTCGCCGGTTTCTAGGGTGAGCTGGTGATTACCCCAGCGGATTGACTTTTTGGTGACTGCTAGAGGATTCACATCCATAGGCGGAGGATTGACTCGGTGCGTTTACGCTGATGGGCGCCGCGCGTGCACCCATTTGCTGGGACGTGCGGCGAAGGAAGGAACAACCACTAATGCTAGGCTAAAACCGTGCAACGAAAGTCGTGCGCGCACTACTTACGCAGGCTCAGGCGATCGATCAGCTTGCGATAGCTGTCGGTATCGGATTGCTTGAGGTAGTCCAGCAGCTTGCGCCGGCGGCTCACCATGCGCAGCAGTCCGCGGCGCGAATGGAAGTCTTTGACGTGGGACTTGAAGTGCCCGGTCAGATCGTTGATGCGCGCGGTCAGCAGAGCGACCTGCACCTCGGGCGACCCGGTGTCACCCTTGGCTCGTTGATAGTCCGCAACGACGCGGGCCTTGCTTTCTACGGTTATCGTCATTTCAAGCTTCTCCAAAAGAACACGCTATTGTATTTGACTATCGTCTTGTTCCTCAAGAGATAGGTCGAAACTTCTGCTATTTTTGACGGGGCAACAGGATACGCTTGGGGTAAACAGCGCCATCCTTCACCTCGGCCAGCCCCACCAGGGGCCCCGAAGCCCCGTGCAGGCGCACCAGACCGGAGCCCACATTGAGGCGCCAGATGCATTGCCCCTGGCGTACGGCACCCTCTTCGGAGGCGTCCAAAATCAGCGAGGGTACGGAGTTTAAAAGGATTTCCGGGGGACGCACAGCCAGCCGAAGGGTTTCCGGTGCCATCCTCTCCAGGTCTTCGACGGTTGGGGCTCCGGCCAGATCCAGATCCCCGATACGGGTACGTCGCAACGCCGCCAAATGGGCGCAACACCCCAGCGCTCCCCCTATCTGCTCCGCCAGAACCCGGATGTAGGTACCTTTGCTACAGCCCACTCGCAAGCATAGCTTGTCGCCTTGCCTGCGAATCAGCACCAGTTCGTGGATCGTGACGGTCCTGGCGTCGCGCTCGATCTCCACTCCGGCACGGGCGTAGTCGTAAAGCGGCTTGCCCTGGTGTTTGAGGGCGCTGTGCATGGGGGGTGTTTGCTGGATTTCGCCTCGATGGGCGGCCAAAGCGGCCGCGATATCCGCATCGGAGCCGGTAAAGGCCTGGCGGGCAATCACTTGACCCTGGGCATCGCCGGTATCCGTGGAGACACCGAGTTGCACGCAAGCTTCGTAAGTCTTGTCTTCGGCGAGTCCGATACCGGCCAATTTGGTGCCTTCGCCGAAGCACAAGACCAGGAGCCCGCTCGCCGCTGGGTCGAGAGTGCCGGTGTGCCCCGCCTTTTGGGCATTGAGCAACCATTTCACCCGCTGCAGGGCCTGGTTCGAGGAGATTCCGAGGGGCTTGTCGAGCAGTACGACGCCGTCGATGGCTTGGCGGGGAATTCGGTTTAGCCGACTCGCCGATACTTCAGAC
>JANNFC010000103.1:0-3884 GCA_031379405.1 Betaproteobacteria bacterium
GATGGACTACATCCTGGCGGACGCTGCATACCTACCTGACGAGGATATGGAATGCTTCGCGGAAAAGCGTGCGGATGTGCCCGCGGTCATTCCATACTACGTCTTTGATGAGCTTCCGCCACTTTCTGTCTCACCCGGCACCCCGGGTGATGACATCACATTCGGCAGTTTCTCGCGATTGCACAAGGTCACTAAAGCCTCTATCGGGCTGTGGGCTCGGATACTGCGTGCAGTACCCCAATCGCGTTTGCTGCTCAAGAGCTCCGAAGAAGTGGATGCAGAGGTACTTGCGCAGACCAAAGCTGATTTCGCCCAGACGGGCGTGGATCCCGAGCGCATTCAAGTGCTGCCGCGCTCGTCTTGGATGGCGCACATGGCAAGCTTTGGGGAGATCGATATTCAACTCGATCCTATTCCTCACGGTGGCGGTGTGTCTTTACTTGACGGGTTTGCCATGGGCGTGCCATCGCTTGTGCTGCAAGGAAGTACACCTGCCGGGAGGCTCGGATCGAGTCTCGTGCAGGCCCTGGGGTTGGGGCTGACGTGGATCGCCAAAGACGAAGACGAATATGTTGCGCTGGCTGTTAAGCATGCTTCGAGTTTTCAGAGGAGCCTTAGGGCACGGCGGGAGCTTCGAAGCCGGTTGTTGGATTCGGTGCTGGGGGATGCCACACGTTACGCGGCGGCAGTGGAGTCACGTTATCGGAACGTGTGGCGTCAACGATGTGAGGCGTTGAGGGAGAAACGCAAATTATGGATTGAGCAAGCGCAAGTGGCCCTGCGCGCTTCCAAGCCTCAGGTTGCAATCCCGGTACTGGAACGTCTGCTGAATGCGGACGATGATGACACGCAAGCACTCGAGTTGGCCGGCGCCGCGGCCTATCAGGTGCGTAACTACGGGCTTGCTTGTGAGCTGCTGCAAAAGGCCGTGCTGCGTGCCGAAGTTTCGCCCGATGCTCACATCAATCTGGGCATCGCACTGACTGTGCTGCGTCGCTATGATGAAGGTATCACCACCTTGCGTGCGGCGGCGGATAAGTATCCAACCCAAGTCGAGGCACACTACAACCTTGGATGTTTGCTGTTGGGGCAGCGCCTCTACGAAGAGGCTATCAAGGCGTTGCAAAAGGCACGGCAACTCTCGCCCCATAGCGGGAAGATTCTAAACAACATTGGGATGACCTATGAGGAGCAAGGCAACATCGATCAAGCGCGTGCCTGGTTTGAATGCGCTCGCGCCGCGGAATCTGGCTTCGCTCTCTCCCATGCCAATCTCGGTCGCCTGGCCTTGCTGGACAAACAGGACGAGCGCGCCGTGGATTGTTTCGAACGCGCCTTGGAGCTCGATGCAGATCTCTATTGGGTGCGCGCCGAACTGGTGGTGGTTTATGGCCGGCTTGGGTTGAAGCATCGATTGCAGGGGCTGCTGCATACGCCATTCAGGCGGATCACGCAGGTTTCGAAAAGCGGACGCGATGCCGTGGATGAACGACAGTTCATGGCGCGCATTGCGAGAATGGTGTGGACGGGCATGCAAAAGGCCAGGCATCCCAAGGAGCGCATCGAGGATGAACTCCTCAAGCAAGCCGGACGCTTGATGGAACTGGATCATCCGGGCAAGATCGACGTACTGCGCGAGATCCTTGCATTTGACCCCGATTGTCTACATGCGTACATGCAATTGGGCGTGGCGTACCACCACGATGAACAGTGCGATCTTGCTGGCGAGGCGTGGGCCGAAGGTCTACGCAAACGCGACGCTCTGGCGTCCGCGGCAGGGTTGAGCGATCTTCCTCATCGGGTATTGGATACCTCCTGGTACTTGGCGGTAGGTCATATTCAAATGTTGGACATCTACCTCAAATCTACTGCGCTCGGCAATCAGCCAGTGAGGCAGTTGTGGCTGCTGCGGCTAGGTTCTCGAAAAATTCCCAACTCGCACTACCTGCAGTACTGGCGAGCGTGGTTGCATGAAGCGCCGATGGATGACTTCGGCGACAATTGGGACAGTACGGCGCGGGAGGTTGGCGTAAAGCGAGCCCACCTGCCACTGGTGACGGATCATTTTTTTGCCGTGCGTGAGTCCGAGCACCGCGAGTTCTGGCACATGGAATATGCCTGCAAGGTGCAACGGGAATGGGAAGCATGCCAACGTCCGAATCTGATCAGTCTGACCGACGAGGACCGCGATTTCGGGACGGACGTTCTACGGAAAATGGGCGTACCGCCCAGTGCATGGTATGTGTGCTTGCATGTTCGCGAGCCGGGATTCTGGTGGCAGTGGGACCGACACCATCCAAGCATCCGCAATGCGCACATTGCCACTTACCGCAAAGCCATCGAGAACATTGTCGAGCGCGGCGGCACGATTATTCGCATGGGCGATCAGAGCATGCGTCCATTGGAATCGATGCCAGGGGTCATCGATTACGCTCATGGCGAGCATAAGAGCGAGCGCATGGATGTATTTTTGGCGGGCAGTTGCCGTTTGTTCATAGGCGTGAATTCCGGTATCAGTCTGCTGCCTCCGACTTTTGGAGTTCCCTGTCTGCTGACCAACTTCGCACCCATCTCCATTCCGTTTCCCTACGGCAAGGACCGTATGCTGCCCAAATTGTTCCGTTCCAAGCGCGACGGACATCTATTGGGCTTCGATGAGATGTTCAAACATCGAGTGGTGCATTCGCAGTTCGCCAAGAACGTGCCGCCTTGGGTGGAGGTGGTGGACAATACGCCGGAGGATATCGCCGAGGCGGCGGTGGAGATGCTGGAGGAATCGCAAGGACTGCTGAGTTCGACTGAGCAGGAAACTTTTGCGCAGTTGCGCGCACGATACGATGCGATGCTGCAGCGTAACGGCGCATTCCTGGGTTCACCGTTAGGGGGCCGCTTTCTCCAGCGTTACGAGTCGTTGTTACAACCCAAAGAGAATGGGCACAAACGGGCTATGGGAAGACGCTGATGCCTTCAGTGCGATTCCACAGCGAATTCCCGCAATCGTTGGCGTAGGTATTTCTCGGATTCGAAGACTAATGTCATTTCCGCACTGACACGGGTTGACTGGCCCTGGTTTATGGCGCCACCATGCAGGGTGCGTTCATGAAAGATCAGCATGTTTCCAGAGGGCGTAGGGATCAAAATGGCGTCGGCTGTGTCGTCGAATTGGGGCTTTGGAAGCCCGTTTACCCACTGAGTACTGTGCTTCCATTCGCGACGATGCGAGTTGGGCACCAGTAGCAGGCCGTTGCGTCCTGGTTCGCAATAGATGGGTAACCATACTTTCAAGGTGAAGGCCGAGGCAGAAAAGGCCTTGCCGCCCATGTGCATCATTTCATGGAACCAGTGATCGGCGTGCAATGCACCGACGTCATTGACAGCTCGGGGGCGTACCAGGCGCCAGTAGATTTCATCCAGACCGGCAATGTGCGTACGGCCGTGATAGCCCTCGGCTAAGGTGAAATCTCCGAACACGGCGCGAAGATCACGAAACAGGTTTGTTTGCTTGAGCGCTTCTACCGCGGCTTGAGGGAGGATACGCTGCGCTTTCGGCCAAAGCTTTGGGTGATCGATCTCGCCGGAAAGTTCGTGATAACCGCCGATGCCCAGCGACTCGGCCCGCTCCCGTAGTGCGGGATGACATTGCGCAATGCGCGTCAGCCACTGGCTGTGAATGAGACGGCGGAAGAGGGTTAGGTCGCAGGTACTTAAACTTAGCGCGGCGCTGAATCCCGGGGATTCCAGCACCTCACCAAGAATCGCGGCATTCGTAGTCATTGAGCCATCAGTGGAGCGCGGCAGCGCGTTTGCTCAAGCACAAATACTGCTGTCCTCGGCCGAAGGCGCGTTGCAATAGAGGATAGGCGCGCGCAATGCGCTCAGGACGA
>JANNFC010000266.1:0-3368 GCA_031379405.1 Betaproteobacteria bacterium
CGCCGGGAAGCAGCTTTCAGTTTCGCCAGCATCGTGCCTGCGCACCGGTTACCTTTGCGTTGGGCGTCAGGAATGGCTTGGTCGCTGTCCCGTCCATTCCACCGGGGCCGTGTGGCCTGGAAATGCCGTGGAGCCATAAGAATCGTTAAGGGGGCGCAAAAAGATTCTTGCCTGCGGAAGGAGATGCCGATGCGAGCTATTTCTCTTGCGATGATGATGCTGTCCGCCGTCCTGGCCCTTGCCGCCTGCGGTGGAAGCAAGACGTTGAAACCAACAGACCAAGCAGCGATAGACTCCGTATCCGTGGCAGCAGCAGTGAAGGTGACAAATGAACCGATGGTAGTCGGCTCCGAGGCCGTCCTATCAATGCTGTTCGGAGGGGTTGGAGCCGCGATCAGCGCCGATGCCGAGAAGTGTAGACGGTGTTCGAGACGCGCGTGATTTTGGTTGTTCACTGGTGTCGCCAGGGTTCGCCTCACCGATGGCACAGTTCATCTGCCCGAAATCCACTGGTATGAAGCCTCAAGCATCGGAAGGAAAGAGTTCAAGATAAAGCGACTAATTGGAGGATACTGAGAATGAGTAAGTCGGCGACACATAGGGTAGTTTGCTTGGAAAACGAAGGGTACGAGGCATCATTGGAAAAGCGAAAGCTTTATGTCGTAGTGACGGACGAAGACGCTACCGCGCATAAACTTGTCCGCATCATCGATGAATCCGGTGATGATTATCACTATCCGGCCAAATTGTTTTCTCCTATTGAACTTTCACCCCGGTTACGATGAGCAGTACTGCAGGCGACCTAACATTTCTGTTAACCGGACGCGCCGGGAGGCGCAGTTATTGAAGGCTTCGACGGCACACCGCAGCAAGAACCCGAGATGAAGACCTTCGAATAATGGGGACTTCGCGGACGGGGTATTAACCCCGCCCTTGACCAAAGGGGGCTACGTGAAAATCACATCACCCCCATTGGAAACCCCCGAAGTTTGCCCCCGCGCCAAGAGCGCGGGGAATACGAGTTCTATGGCTGCGGTGTCGCTTAACTGGCCCAATACCGCAAGATCGATGCTGCTTGTGTTCTAGGCACTGGCTTGATTGAGAAGGTCGATCGCGGACCGGTCCAACTGAAGCCGCGTGCCTGCCACCAGGGTTTCCAACTGTTGCACAGTGGTAGCGCTAGCGATAGGCGCGGTGATGCTGGGCCGTGCCAATAACCAAGCTAGGGCAACCGCTGTGGGTGTAGAGGACGTTTGTTTTGCGACGCCGTCGAGCGCACTCAGGATGCGCAGCCCGCGCTCGTTGAGGTACTTCTTCATACCTGCGCCGCGAGGGCTCTTGCCGAAATCCGCCTCGGAGCGGTACTTGCCGGTGAGGAACCCAGCGGCGAGAGAAAAATAGGGGATCACGCCCACGCCTTTTTCCAAGCACACCGGTTCGAGATGGGTCTCGTAGTCGGCACGCTCGCACAGATTGTAGTGGGGCTGCAATGATTGGTAGACGGGAAGGGCGTGCTGCGCGCTGATGTCGAGCGCCTCCCGTAGACGAATTCCGGTGAAATTCGAAGCACCGATAGCTCTTACTTTTCCCTGCTTGATGAGCTTGTCATAAGTTTCGAGGGTGGCTTCGTGCGAGGTGCTGGTGTCATCGATATGCGATTGATACAAATCGATGTAATCAGTTTGCAGCCGCTTGAGCGAGGCATCAATCGATTGTTCGATGTACGCGGAGGCGAGTCCCTTCTTACCAGGCCCCATTTCCATGCCGACCTTGGTGGCGACGACGACTTTGTAGCGGCACCCGCGCGCCTTCATCCATTTGCCCAGCACCGTTTCGGATTCGCCGCCTTGATGACCAGGGACCCAGCGTGAATAGACGTCGGCGGTGTCGATGCAGTTGAAGCCTTCGGCGAGAAAGGCATCAAGGATTTTGAAGGACGTTGCCTCATTGGCCGTCCAGCCCAAGACATTGCCGCCAAACACCAAGGGTGAGATCCTTATCTCCGATTTTCCTAGGGGGCGCGCGTCCATCATGAATCCTTGTCGGTTGAGTGTTCCACTGAATTGTAGTCGGGACCACTGCTTGAGAGTACCTCCGATCGAGGATGACCGGATATGCAACATCGATAGATCGAACTGCTCGATGTCCAACCCCTTTTGAACATTCCTGTATGTACTGTCCTGTCAGGTTTTCTTACATCCTATGTCGCCAATCTACGCCATGTCTGAAATATCTTGCGGTCACTCAACTCCTTGTGCAAGAAAAGGAATTCCTAAGATCGAACATACTTCTCGGAACTGGAGAATCTCCTACGGGATGTCAACATCCTTTACGTTCGATTCACTCCGAAATCGTAACCATTTGATAGCATGACTTTAATTATTATGGCGTGAATAGTGCAGTACGTCGGGAAAGTAGTTTATACGCCGCTTCACCACCACAACCTCTAAATCGCAATGAAGGAGACCAGATGAGTACCATTCACAAGTTTTCACTGCTTTCGGTCAAGTCTCTTTTTGCCTTGGCCGCTGCGTCCTTTGCGACTATCGCTGTTGCCGCCGGATTGGCTGGTCCGTCAGCCATCACCGTAGGCGAGCCGGCGGTGTTTCGCGGGTCTAATTTCACTCCAAACACGGCGGTCAGAATGACGGTGACCGATCCCTCCGGTAGATCATATAGCCAGGTCGTTGGCGTCAACGCGGACGGTTCCTTCAGCTATGCGATGTCGGTGAACGCGGGTGGTATTTATCGCCTTCAGGCCAGCAACTCGCAAGGTCAGGTACTGGCCAAAGGCTCGTTGGCGGTCGCACAGTGAGTTGAAGATTCTGATCGATTCGAGGGGCAACATGACAGTGAAACTTCCGATCTCGACGCTATTAATCATGCTCTCCTGCGTGCCGACCGGACTGGCGTTCGCTTCGAGCGAATCTGTGCTTTTCGTGTCAAACCGTGACGGGCAGATGCAGATCTACGCGATCCAGGCGGATGGCTCGGGGGAAAGGGCTATCACGCGGGGTCCAGGCGGCAACAACCAGCCGGCGTGGTCACCCGACGGCAAACGTATCTCGTATACCTCCACGCGTGACGGTAATCCCGAAATCTATGTCGTGAATGCCGATGGTGGTGGGCAGAAGCGCCTGACCGACCATCCATATCCTGACGTTCACTCTGCCTGGTCGCCTGATGGTCGACAGATCGCCTTCATATCCGCCCGCGATGGCCGCGCTAACTTGTATGTGGTTAGTCCCGACGGGGGCGAATCGCGCGCCGTTACGCACATGGACGAGGATCTGGGTGCAGGTGCTCCACTTTGGTCAAGGGATGGGCAGCGCCTATTTTTCACAGCGGCTGTGAAGGGGAAAAGTCAG
>JANNFC010000156.1:0-7114 GCA_031379405.1 Betaproteobacteria bacterium
TTCTGAAATTTCCAGCCAGAACGACGACAACTACGGCTGATGCACTATCATATTTTTGGTCACCGGATCGGCGATGATATCCTTGACTTTGCCATTGCTGTCCCACATCAGTTGATATTCCGAGAAGCTGCTGGCCCACATACGCCACATCGGCGCGTCCATAGTGGGATTCTCCTGAGTCAACGGGTAACCCACAGACATTATTATTTGCTCTTTGCTCATTCCATTCATGACCTTTCCCACTTTTATGGCTTCTTGGAATTCCTTTGGGTAGGTCGCAAGTTTTATTTTTGGGTCCTCCGCCACGATTAGCCTGGCCATATATTGATCGAGCGACAACGCCTCGCGACTGTAATCCTGCCCGATTCGCATCGGCTTACCGCCCAGGTCTACGGATGCGCGAGACCTTCCGTATTTGGTGACTGAAGCGGGCGTACCTAGTGCAATCATTGGCCAGCCCGAATAATTCAGTTCGCTGATCCAGTCCCCGCCGGCTTCATAACGCAGGTTGCAGCACGTATAACCCTGCAGCAATGGAGCCGCCGCCTTCGCTCCCGCCTTGTCCCCAGAGAAAGTACCCCCTGACTGACAGCCAGCCATCAGTGCGCCGCCAACAGCCAACACCGCAACCAGACTATGCTTGATAAACTTCATGCTATGCCTCCGTAGTATCGACGAACTTCGCGAAGAACAAGGATACAACCGCGTAATGCAAACCCGTTCGGAACACATCATAACGCTCAATCACCGCGTTTACGAGGCCCCAATCCCCAGTGCCCCCTCAACTGGAGCCCACCACAATGCCTGAAGTGTCGCCCTCGCATATGGTACTGGTCCCAAGTTATAACACCGGCGAGCAATTATTGCGCACCATTGAGGCGGTGCGCCACACCTGGATGCCAGTGTGCGTCATCGTCGATGGGAGTACCGATGGTTCCGACCATCGCCTTCAAGATGCGATGGGCAACCTATCGAACATTACGATTCTCACTGCGGAGAGGAATCAAGGCAAGGGCGCCGCTATCTTGCTGGGCCTGCAGTACGCCCGCAGTCAGGGATACACCCACGTACTGAGCATGGACGCCGACGGCCAGCATCCCGCAGAAAAAATTGTCGACTTTATGCGCATCTCGCAATCCCATCCCGAGGCACTCATCCTTGGCGTCCCGCAGTTCGACGCCTCCGCCCCCCTACTCAGAGTACGCGGACGCCGTGTCTCCAATTGGTGGGCGAATCTGGAAACGCTCTGGTTGGGCGTCAACGACTCGCTGTTCGGGTTTCGCGTTTATCCCGTAGCGCCATTGCTTGACATCATGCAGCGCACGCGCTGGATGCGCCGCTTCGATTTCGACGTGGAAGCCGCCGTGCGGCTGACCTGGCACGGGCTGCCCATCATCAATTTGCCGGCGCCGGTGAAGTATCTGACGCCTGAAGAGGGCGGGGTCTCACACTTCAATTACGTGCGGGACAATGCGTTGTTGAGTTGGATGCACACCCGCTTGTTTTTCGGGTTCCTGATAAGACTTCCAATATTGCTGCTGCGCAAGCTGTCACGGAAATCCGTGTCATCATCGCGTTAATCCTGTCCAAGAAAATCCTTCCAGACCTTTCTAACAGGATGAAACAGCGGCATAGCCACGGGGCTTTTTCCGGACGACGGATGGCGCCATAACGTACCTACCCTACGCCATCGCGCCGTTGATCGAGAGAATTTGTCCCGAGATATAGGCCGCACGATCCGACACCAGGAACGCCACCAGCTCGGCCACCTCCTCGGGTCGTCCTGCCCGCTTCATGGGTACTAGTGCGTCAATCTGTTCTTTCGGGAAAGCGCTGCTTGCCATGGGCGATGCGATGATACCGGGCGCAACCGCATTCACGGTAACGCCGCGGCTGGCCACCTCGATGGCGAGCGATTTGGTGGCGCCGTGCAATGCCGCTTTCGCCGCCGCGTAGTTGACTTGGCCGCGATTGCCCATGACCGCGGCCACCGAACTGATGTTGACGATGCGACCCCAGCGCGTTCGGATCATCGGCAGTAGCAACGGTTGCGTGACGTTGAAAAAACCATGCAGCGACACATCGATCACGCTCGACCACTGCTTGAAATTCATGCCTGCCATGACGGCGTCGTCGTGCATGCCGGCATTGTTCACGATCACCTGGATGGGACTGGCCTCGGTCAGGGCGGATAGTGTTTGCGAGGCCACATCAGGCTGGGTGACGTCGAATGCGATGGCACTTGCGATCCCACCTTCGCTCTCGATGGACGCGGCAAGGAATCGCGCTTCCTGCAAGCGGCTGTTGGCGTGAACGATGACCTCGAATCCGTCTCGCGCCAGCGCACGGCAAATGGCCGAACCAATGGCGCCGCTACCTCCCGTGACGAGCGCGCGTTTCATGGCGGCGCGTTCAACACGACGGTGGCGCGACCTTCGGCGATGAGGTTGCCTGCGGCGCTCACACGGAATTCATAGATCACTCGGCTTTCATCTCCCATTACGCGATTTGCTTCCACCAGCAGATCCTCCTCGATATCGTCGAGTCGCGCGCGCGCGATTGTCACCTCACGCAGCGCCACCAGAAATCCTGCACTGGCCGGCGCCTCGTCGGCCTTGACCAATGCACCGTGAATCGCCATGGCTTGCGAGGCGTACTCGACTGCGCAGGCAGCGCCCAGCCGACCCTCCGCCCGCATCGGATGATCCGGTTGCCGATGGCTGCTGGCGCAGCAGGCGATATGGGATTCGTCCCAGCGCAATACGCCATCCAATAAAAACATGCGTCCGGCGTGAGGAATTCGGCCCTCCAGTTGTGCGCGCGCAATCAGCATCGTTCTTTACAGCGCGCGGTGTCCGCGCGGTCGAACGGTTGCTTGTCCAGCATCAGGCGCCACAACTTAGACCAGGTCGGCCAGTCGTGCCCACCTTCGATCTGCGTGACACGATCCGATGGCATGGTTTGCGCGAGCACCGTGATGGACGAGACAAAGCGATCCGCCGTGCCATATCCCAGATACAGTCGCGGTGCGTTCGTGTCTGCGTGCAACAGATCGCGCAACCAAACCAGCATTTCCTGTTCCTCGTCGAGAGGAAGATCGCGTTTTGGTTTCCAGTACGCCAATCCCCCCGAACGCGCTATCTCCTGCGCCTGACTGCGTGTGCCCAAGTAGGGTGCCAACAGCAGCACGCCCTGCACCTCGCCCGGATGCTGATGCACGTAGAGCAGGCTGCCAAATCCCCCCAGAGAGATACCTCCCAGCCATACCTGCTGGTATCCTTTCGCACGCGCGGGCACGATCACATCGTGGTGCAATCGCTCTACGAGATTCTGTCCGGTGTAGTAGTTGACGTTGGCGTCCGCCGCGATGACATCGACGGCCCATTCGCGTCGCCTGATTTCGTCGATAAAGCCGTAGGTGAAGTAGTCCTTGGGTATATCGTAGGCGCCCGGAAGCATTACCAGCAGCACGCGCTCGGCTGGGTTCCCTTGCAAATCACTCAGCGTTTCCATAGGCACCTTCGTGGGGCGCGCACTGGCGCACCCCGCAACCAACGTCATGAGACAAAGCACCTTCAGCACACGGTTCATGCATGCTCTCGAGAAAACTCCGAGGACAGAGCTGCCGAACAAACCAGACTCAGTATCGCCCCCAATCCCACCACCGTCCCGATGGCCGATAGTACCGGCACCTGCGAAAACCCAAGCAAGCCGAACCCTACCATGGTGGAAAGATTGGCCGTGAGCAGCGAGACCGAAGTGCGCGGTGCATTGCCATCGGCATTCAGTCCACGTTCGAAGAACAGGGCGTAGTTCGATCCCACAGCCACTACCAGTAACATGCCGACCAGATGAAAAATAGTCAGCGATTGATGGCTCCAGATCAGCGCCGCCATTGTCAACACGATGGCCATGGCGATCGGCGCGCACACACTCAACGCCCTGCGCACACTGCGCAGACTCATCGCCAGCAGCAGCACAATCGCGGCGGCGCCCAGGACGGAGAGCAGTACCGCCTCCTTGCGATAGTCGCGGTACAGGGTGTCAGTCTCATGCTTCAGGTCCAACAGCGCCACTTGCTCACCCAATACCGGGGATAGCGCATTGGACAGCTTGGCGAGTTCGTTCACTTGGGTGAGCGGTAGCATGGCAAACCATTGACCTTGCCGTTGCAGCACCAGCGAATCGTAGCGCAGCGCCAGTTGCGTACCTTGCAAGGTGGCACGGGTCATCGCCGGCAAGTGCCTGGCTTGTTCCACCTGTTCGATGAATGGCGCGAAGGCCTCTGGTGCGAAGGACATTTGTTCGGCGGCGCGCGCCAAATTCACCTGCAACTGCGCGCTGGCGGGCAGGCTGGCCTGGCGCGTTCGCTGCGCCTTCAGACTTGGCAAGTATCGAGTAGGCGAGTCGTAACCCGCGATCAGGTTCTGCTGCTTGATCAATTCCAAGCGCGCTGTCACCGTCTCGGTGAGTTCGAGACCGCTCTGCTCATCCGCTGCAGACACTACCACGAGATGGCGCACGTCGGGCGCTCCCAGTTCGCCTCGCAAGCGGCCGTCCAACGCTTGTGCGTCGAGGGGCACCGGACTCAAACTCGATAGTTCGTCCTGCCAAAGATGGTCTGCGCGCGCCAGCACAGAGGCGATGCCTATGCCCACGGCAATCGCCAGATACGGACGCAACACCCGCAACCGACGCAATCCGGAGAACAGATAACCCCCGAATCGATCGATGCCCGTGACCCTGAATCCGGGCGGCAGCAACTCGGGCAGCACGAAGCGCGTGACCAGCACCGCCGCGATCAGACCGGCGATGGAGAACAATCCCAACTGCGCCAACCCAGGGAATTTCGAAAAAAACAGTGCCGAGAAACCGAAGATCGAAGTCAACACACCGAGCCGCAGCGTAGGCCACAGGCGCCGCAAGGAAAGTCTTTCACCCGTCCGCGCCTGGCTTTGCAGAAACAGATAAATGGCGTAGTCCACCGCTTCGCCGATCAAGGTGGCGCCAAACCCCAACGTGATGCCGTGCACCTCGCCGTGGAAAAGCGCCACCGCCGCCACGCCTGCCAATACGCCACTTCCCACTGGCAGAAAACCCAACACCAGCAGCCGCGGCGAACGAAACACAATCAGCAGCATGAGTGCCACAATCGCTGCCGCAGCCAATGCAAAGCGCTCTGCGTCGCCCTTGATCACAGCGCGCGTCATCACTGAGAATACGCCCGGTCCGACGAGATCCAGATGGATCGCCGCATTGCCGCCCGCTTTGGTAAACGCGAGGTGAATCGCAGCGATGGCTTGCTCCTGCGCATTCATGTCGAAGCCGGCTGCACGGGTTTGCAGCAGCATCAGCGAATAGGATTGATCCTTCGATATCCATGTTCCCTGATGCGTTTTCGGCGAGGTGGTGCCTGCCAATTCTTCCGCCATGCGCATTACTTCCCCAGTGGGATCGGCGATCACCAGGGGCTTGGCCAGCATGCCGGCCTCAGAAGTCATGAGCGTGAGCGCCTCCTCGAGTGCCGATTGCAGGCGCGGCGCATCAAAATACCCGGGCGCAATGTGCGTACTCAACAAATAGCGATAGCGGAAAATGAACTCGCGATCCGCATCCTGCGATGCAGGTTCGCCATTGCTCACCGCGACGAAACGGGCGTCCTGACGTAGCGCGGCAGCCATGGATTTGTTAATAGCGGCCAGTCGATCAGGCGGGGCGCCGCGCAATCCCACCAACACCAATCGAGAAACCACGCCGTCCTTGAGCTGCTCTACCAACGCCTGTTGTGCGGGCGTCGGGGAGCGCGGCAGAAAGGCGGAAAGATCCGATGAGAATCGCGTGTTGGAAACGATGACACCGCAAACAGCCAAAACGACCGACCACACTACGAGCACGAAGGCCTTACGTGGCATTTGCTAATTGAGGTCCTTGACCAGATACATCACGGAGCGGTCGCCGTCGGCTTGCTGAACTTCCACGGTGGTGAGATCCACACCCGTGCCGAAGATCCGAATGTACTTCACCAGTGCCGCCGCCTTCTTCTCGATGGGTCTAAGGGTCATGCGCCAATGCTCCGCCGGACCTTCCAGCGCCACTTCGTAGTGACGCGACAAGGTCTTCATATCGCCCGCCAATGTCGCGCGCAACCCGCTGACGAGTGCCGCCAGTTCAGGGATATCCGTCAACGCCAGCACTTTGCGTTTGCGTCCGCCGTCGCGCTCCAAGGTAAGTTGGTCGCCCTCCAGCAAGAGCCTCTCAGCCTTGGGCTTATGCACGATTTTCTCCAATCGGCCGGGCGCCTCGTAGCGCAACACGCCCATGGATTCGAGCGGTTTGCGCAACATGGACAAGTGGCGCTTTTCCACGAAACGCGCGCGTGCGCTGCGCACTTGCGAGAGCTGATCCATCAATTGCGCAAGCGTCCACTCCTGGGCTCGCAGGGTGCTCGGCAACGTGCAACCCCACGCGCTTAGAAAAAGTAGAAACTTCCGCCGGCTTAGGTCGCGCAAAATTGCACCGACCCGGTTATCACCACTTTCCCTTCCACCGTACCGCGAAAATTGACGCGGGTGCCATGGCCTTTCACCACGGCATCTTCGATCTCCAGATGCATGCTCTGACCGGGTAATACCGAATTGGGAAACTTCACCGCTGCCACCACAAGGTGCTGAGGAGACAACCGCCACTGCGCTGCCACCGCTCGTATCGCCTCATCCAACACAAAGGCACCCGGCATGATGGGCCGTTGCGGAAAATGACCTTGGGTGGCGGGATGCTGCTGTTGGAACTGTCGCCGCACGTTGATCATGCGTGCTTGCGCGTACCCTTGAGTCGCTGCACCAATGCCTCCAACGCTTCGCGCGGCAGCTTGCCAGTGCTGTTGCGAGGCAGGGCATCCACGCGATACAGCGGACGCGGCATGAATGCCGGATCAATGCGTTCACGCAGCGCAGTGCGTAGAGCCTGCTCCGAGAGTTTCGGCGCCACGGCAAAGGCCATCAGTCGCGCCACCCCTCCCGCCGCCTCGGTGGCCGCCCGGGCTTCAGGCACGAAGAACACACCGTCTTCGACACCTTCGATGGCGTTCAACTGATGATTGAGATAGTTAAGGGAA
>JANNFC010000253.1:0-2542 GCA_031379405.1 Betaproteobacteria bacterium
CAACAAAGACCGCAAGCCGGCCTTTCCTACGTTAAAGGCGACACCTCAGATCCCCTGCGCTTCATCACCATCCCCGCGCTCTTGCAAGAAGCCGTACACAAGCACGGCTCTCGTGACGCCGCCATTTTCGCGGCAGAGAAAACAAGGATGTCCTGGCACGACCTCAAACGCGGTGCCGACGAAGTGGCTGCGGGACTCCTGGCACTGGGCATCAACCGCGGCGACCGCGTCGCCATCTGGGCGCCGAACCGTCCCGAGTGGCTGCTCGCCCAATTTGGTGCAGCGCGCATTGGCGCCATATTGGTCAATATCAACCCTGCCTATCGCGCCGTCGAACTTGAATACGCGCTGAACAAAACGCAATGCCGGGTGCTGATCATGGCACCGGCCTTGAGGTCCAGTGACTACGTCGCCATCCTGAAAGGCATCGCACCCGCGATCGACACGCGCGCCGAACGTCTCATCGCCGATCGTCTGCCGCACCTGGAGCACGCCGTGTTGCTTGGTGATGGGCAGCGGCCGGATGGAATGATGTCGTTCACGCAACTCATCACGCTCGCCGGACCCGCACACCGCTCCAGGCTCGACGCCTTAACCGCGAAACTCGACCCCGACGATGCCATCAACATTCAGTTCACCAGCGGTACCACGGGCGCGCCGAAAGGCGCCACCCTCACGCACTACAACGTCGTAAACAACGCGCGCTACACAGCGGCCGCAATGAACTTCACCGAGCGCGACAAGCTGTGCATTCCCGTTCCGCTCTACCATTGCTTCGGCATGGTGATGGGGGTGTTGGCGTGCACCGCTGCGGGCGCTGCCATGGTATTCCCGGGCCCGAGCTTCGATGCGGAGCAAACTCTAAAAGCCATTCAGACCTATCGCTGTACGGCGATGCATGGCGTGCCCAGCATGTTCATCGCGCAACTGGCGCATGAGCGCTTTCGTCAATTCGATCTTTCCAGCCTGCGCACCGGCATCATGGCGGGCGCCCCGTGTCCCACCGAGACCATGCGAAGAGCGATCACCGACATGAGTATGAGCGAAGTCACCATCGCCTACGGCATGACGGAAACCAGTCCGGTGTCGTTTCAATCGGGATTGGACGACCCGTCGGAAATGCGGGTATCCACCGTGGGACGAGTGCAACCGCACGCGGAAGTGAAGATCGTGGATAGCGACGGCCGCATCGTTGCCGTCGGCCAATCCGGTGAGTTGTGTACGCGGGGCTATCTCGTGATGCGAGGGTACTGGGAAGACGTCGAGCACACACGCGAGGCGATCGACGACGCAGGCTGGATGCACAGTGGCGATCTCGCCACGTTGGATGCGAATGGCTATTGCCACATCGTGGGCCGTGTCAAGGACATGCTGATTTGCGGCGGCGAGAATGTCTATCCGCGCGAAGTGGAGGAGTTTCTGTTTCGCCATCCTAAAATTCAGGCCGCACAAGTCTTCGGGGTGCCGGACACGCGCTTGGGAGAAGAGGTGTGCGCGTGGATCGTACTCAAGCCCGGCACTTCGGCTTCTGCAGAGGAAATCCGTGGTTACTGCCAGGGGCAGATCTTGCATTACAAAATTCCTCGCCACATTCGCTTCGTTGCCGAATTGCCGACCACCGTGACCGGCAAGCCGCAGAAGTATCTGATGCGCGAGGCGATGATGCGGGAGCTGGGGGTTCAAGGGTCTAAGAGCTTAGGTTTGGGATGTTGAACTCGTATTCCCCGCGCGCTTGGCGCGGGGCAAACTTCGGGGGATTCCAAAGGGGGCGAAGTGATTTGTACGTAGCCCCCTTTGGTCAAGGGCGGGGTCAATACCCCGCCCGCGAAGTCCCCTTTATTCTTGAACCCGTTTTTGAGCATCGGGCTTTAACCTTCCTTCCTACCGTATTAGTTCGTCGGCGTTGTTCACTACCCACGTTGGCACCTTTACACCGAGGTTACGAGCAGCCTTAAGGTTCACTACCAACTCGAACACCATAGGTTGTTCTATAGGTAGGTCTTGAGGTTTCGCGCCTTTCAAGATCTTGTCTACAAGCGCTGCTCCTCGTTTGAATAGTGGTGCCACCTTTGGACCATACGTGAGAACGGCACCGAGTTCAGCGTATACACGTTCGGCACTAATAAATGGGATCTGCGCGTTCAGCGAAATTGCGGCAATCTGGTCACGCATTCCAGTTGTCAGCCCAGTCTGCACCACATTCAGTATTCTTATACGTCGTGCAGTCATGGAATCGAAAGCTGCTCGAACATCCGAAAGACTACGTACATCAAAAGGTACTATCGTCACTTTCGTTTCGTGGGCAGTCTCTCGCAAGATCTCGAGTTCGCGGCGCCCAGCATGATCACTGCCGTCGAACATTACCGCTAGACGTTTCAGTTTGGGCATTAGTGCCAATGCGTATTCCAGACGCTTGGGAGTTGTATCCAGTGCTTGCCAGGAAACACCAGTAAAGTTTACGCCAGGATGAGAAAAACTGAGGACTAACCCCGACGCTACTGGGTCGTTCATTGTTGCGCATACGATGGGAACTGTCTTCGTC
>JANNFC010000258.1:0-2415 GCA_031379405.1 Betaproteobacteria bacterium
AAATGACAATCCTGAGAAACTTCGCTGGGGCTCCCCCGAACAATGAAGGTGGAGTTCTGATTGCAAACAATAGCACTGACGATGGCGGATTCATTGTCAAGGATTTTGCCGGGCAAGGATTGGATCACCCAAAACGCGAATTTAGGAACCATGTGGTTGTTCGGATGGGCAGCACGATTTTCGATCCTTCGTATGGAGAGCGCTTCGATGAAGATCAAAATGGTTCTGCCGAAGTAAATTGGGAGAACCGTTCAATCGAACAATTTGTATACAACTATACGGGCGGTTCGCAGCTGAAACCGTCAAACAATCCCAACCTGAAAGAGACAATTTTCGCACAGATACCGTTCACTCCGTGAACTCCGCGTGAGGAGTTCCTATGCGTTCAACTTTACAAGTCTGCAGGCAAAAACGCTTCAGGCGGCGCATCAAGCGTTCTATTTGTGTATTGTGTTTGCTTTTGAGCGTTTGCAGCGGCGTTGTCGGGTGCTACACGTCTCACCGACGCTACTTCTATTTGAATTACACGACGTATGTGAACGACACGAACGAACGGTATCCACATGTCGGAAGTTTTCGCATGGCCTTAAACGGCGGTGAACTTTATCTTGCACGCCGGCATGACGACCGAATGTGGCTGCACTCGGACGAGCGTGGAGGCGCAAAAAGGGGCTGGGCGTGGGGTTGGCAGCCATTGCGCGTGCGTGGCTTGAACAAGTTTCGATTGCCATGGGTAGTAGTAGATTCGAACGGTTGGTTCGTGCAAGTACAAATGTGGGTTCCGTTTGTAGTTGGGCTGATGTACCCGACATATCTCGTCTCTCGTATCGCATGTCGGAAACGTTTTGCCGCAGGGTGTTGCATTCAATGCGGCTACGACCTCCGCGCCAGCAAGGACCGCTGCCCCGAGTGTGGCACGGCGATTCCAACTCACAAAGACAATGCGTGACATTAATGTCCAGAGGATGCCCCAAACAAACCGGGAAGTGTGATCATTGTGCGCACATTCTATGCTATCGATAGCAGAACTCCGAAAAGTCTGAAGTAATCCGCAGCAACAGCCGCATCTTGCCAACCTAAACTCTATGAACTTTCGCGCGATCCATTGCAATGGAAGTCGCAATTCACTTCCCCTCCGCTGATACCCTAGTTGTATCCTTTGTCGATTAGTACATAGGCGTCGAAGCCAAACTGTCTGTCGAAATTGCCATCTGTGTTTTAGATGGAGTTGATCAGTCCGTGGCGACGCATTTCGCAGGTTGTTTGTCACGGACACCAAATGGAACCCGGTTGTTAACTGGGAGGCACTTTTCGAGCAGAGAGTTAGAGAATTCTTTCGTTAGTCGGGCGATGGATGGGAAACCTGCGCTCGCGCAAGATTCTCGCGTGCGCTCTCAGGCTCCAACGGAGAACTCAAGTGCACGAAAGTCTCGGCGAAACCGTGCGGAAAACGCGCGACCCCGATAGCGTCAACTCTCGGGGTCGTTAGCTAACTGGTATGTCGCGAATCACGTTGCTGGATCGGAAGCTCCCCGGTCGTAACCCTCTTCATAACCACTCGCGCGAGAGCGCCGCGTTTTTGGATCAAAAACACCGTTTGCTGGGCTGACGTATTCCCGGAATCGAGTACACCCGGCGGACCATCTGGCATGTAGGCTTGGGCGAACGAGAATGCGTTTGCGGGAAGCCGAAGCCCCTATGGCTTCCGGCCAGTCGATCGCGCAGGTCACTCAGAAGTTCTGCATCAGCGACCAGACCTACTTTGGCTGGCGCATTGAGTACGGCGGGATGAAGACCGATGGGGTCAAACGTCTGAAGGAACTGGAAGCACAGAACCTGCGGCTGAAGAAAGCCGTCGCGGATCTGACGCTGGATAACCAGATCCTCAAGGAGGCCAACGACTACCTGGGAAACGGACAAGTCCGGCGCGTCGGAGGCGCTGCGTCGCTCACTTGCAGGCGCAGTTGAAGATCTCCGAACGTCGGGCGTGCCGCACGATCGGTCAGCCCAGGAGCTCTCAGCGTTACGCGCCGCAGGAACGCAAAGAAGAAGAGTCTTTGAAGGAGAAGATGCTGGCATTGTTGGGCGTTCATCCACGTTACGGCTACCGACCCATCTGGGCGCTGCTGCGAAGCGAAGAGTTCAAGGTCAACCGCAAGCGGGTGTACCGGCTGTGGAGGAAAGAAGGCCTGAAAGTGCCGCAAAAGCAGTGCAAAAAGCGAAGACTGGGATGCAGCGCCAACGGCATCGTGCGTCACGCATCCACCGGGAAGGATCATGTGTGGGCGTGGGATTTCATCCACGACCGCACCGAGGACGGTCGGGCGATCAAGTGGCTGAGCATCGTCGATGAGTACACCCGTGAATGTCTGGCACTGGAATCAGCGCGGAGCTTTAAGAGCGGCGACGTGATCG
>JANNFC010000274.1:0-1591 GCA_031379405.1 Betaproteobacteria bacterium
CCGGGTCATCGTTGGTAAATCGAGCGCGTGACGCGGAAAAATCCAGATCGAACAGCAGCCATGACAGCGGTACATAGTGGTTGGCCCATTCGATGCCGGAGCGCAGTGTGGGGCGCGAAACTTCCGTGGTCCCGGCGTCACCGACGAACAGCAATTCACTTTCCGAGCTCAGGTGCCACCAGGAAACCGAGCTTTGCAAATGGGGAATGATCTCGCTGCGCAGGCCGACTTCAGCTCCCTTGGTGCGCACCAGGGGCGTCACCTTCTGGATTGGATCGCCGTTTGCGTCGACCACGAGCAAGGTCTTGGGATCAAGAGTGATGGTGGTGCCGCGCGCGTCATTGCTATGGAAGCCATAACCGAGATTGAGGAAGTACTCGGTCTTGTTCCACGGCCCGAGGATCAGCGTACCTTTCGGCGACAGGATGTGATCGCGCAGGCTGCCGGAGTTGGCCGCGATATTGCCATCCACATTGAAATCGAAGAAATCCGCGCGAGCGCCAAGCACTGTGCGTATTTTCTCTTGCCACTGCGTGCTGTGGTCGAGGTACAAGCCGGTGGAGGTTTCCTTGACCCGGTCTTCACGCGTGGTCGACAAGCGCTGTTGCGCCAGCGTGTGGTAAAGCGCGACGTTGTCGATCTCATCGTGGCGCACCTGCACACCGATGCGGGTATCAGATTCATACTCGCCCAACTTGTGATGATGGGTGAGGCTGGAGCTCAGCCCATAGACCTTGCGTGAATCGGCCTGCTCGAACTGGTCACCGTTGATCGGGTCATCCAGAAAGAAGGTGAAATTGGAGAACAGATTGAGCTTTGATTTGATGGCGTAGGCTTCGAAGCTGAACGCGTTGGCACCTTGATCCTTGCGGATCTGCGTCGACAAACTATAGCGCGAGGTCTCGCCGCCATCGGTCGGGTCGAGCGCGCCGAAGCGATTGATGACGCCGGCCTGCACCGCCCGCAGCGGAATCTGGTCGGTGGAATTCCAGGTGCCTCGATAAGCCATGGCCGCCACGCTCCAGTTGTCGGTGGCGGGCCCTTGCGTGTAACGCAATATGCCGTTGGCCTTACGAAAATCAGCCGGATTGTCCCACGGCCCGTCGTTGCGCAAAGCCTCGAAGCCAAACAGGAAGTGGCCCGCTCCCATGTCCGGTGATGCGCCGGCCATCAGGCGCCGGTAACCATCGCCACCGGTGGTCAGATTACCCAAACTCTGCTTGAGCCGATCGACATATTCGATGCGTGCCATGCCCGCACTGGCGAAATCCCCGCCATCAGCGAAATAGGGCCCCTTACGATAGTCGATATGATCGATCAACTCCGGGATCACGAAGTTCAGATCGGTATAGCCTTGACCATGGCCGTGGGTAGGCTGATTGACCGGCATGCCGCCCACCCAGGTGGCGAAATCGGTGCCGTGATCCAGATTGAAGCCACGCAGGAAATACTGGTTGGCTTTGCCGTCGCCACTATGCTGCGTGATGATCAGACCAGGCACGAATTCCAGAACCTCGCCGGGGCGCTGCAACGGCCGGCTCTCCACCAATCGAGAGGTGACGCGTCCCTGGCTGGCCGCATCGGAACTCCC
>JANNFC010000275.1:0-3441 GCA_031379405.1 Betaproteobacteria bacterium
GTATTGACCCCGCCCTTGAGCCAAGGGGGCGGAGGGAAAAAAACATAGCCCCCGTTTGGAAACCCCCGAGGTTGGCACCCCGCCAAGAGCGCGGGGAATACGAGTTAATCGGCCGCTGGCCGCAAGGTGCGAGCATCGTAACCCACCGCGCCTTGATCCACCCTACGATTCTCGCCACCGTCAAGGCGCGTTGTTCAACTCGATACTAAGATCCCGCAAGTGGCTAAGCGTATCGACATCCGTAGTGCGCTCGATCGCCTTCTCCAGCTTCCCACGCAAATGCGTAAGCCCCGAGCGCAGCGCTGCGCGATATTCACTGGGGCGTCCCTTCGCTTGACGATACTGCTGTGCTACTTCAGCCAGCGCCGAAGTCACGTTTCGGCTCAGCATGCGGCTGCGTCGAATTTCGCTATCGAGCGAGCGATGCTCGATGTCGCGCTCGATGCCATCCGATTCGCTGGACGGGTCGCTCACGTTGCCGACAGATACGAGAAGTAGCGTAACGTAGTTGCGCTGCAAATCGCGCCGGAACAGTTCTACCATCGGTTTCTTGCTGTCGAGCTCCTGGAACAAGCCGTTGTTGAGGTCCTTCAGCATGTCGATACCGCTGTAACCCTTGCCACCATTTGTCTGCTTGGCTTCGGCCATCCGCTGGATCACCGCCGGCCGCAGTAGCCGGGACAGCAACTGTACGTTTGACCCCTGCAGCGGATCCGCATGGCCTTGGGCGAAGATACGTTGGTTTACTGCGGGATCCAACAGTTTTCGAGGTACTGAAAAACCCCGGTCGATCAGGAATTTCACCGCCGCTTTCTGCCGTTCCGCGGACGCCGGCGTGTAAGGCGCATCACCGCGGCCAGCGAGGGCGCGCACTTCCTCCACACCGCCAACAATCTTCGAGACCGCTCCCAGTTCGCGGAAGCGCTGGTTGATCAAGGCGTGATACTGCTCCGCCAATTTGGTGTAATCGGAACCCAATGACGACGTCGCCGACAACAGATAGGGAACAACTCGATCGATATTACGCAGCCCAAGTTCAGCTGCCTCGATGGGATCACCGCCAATCACGTTCTCGTTGACCGTCGGATCCAACGTCGCGATGTAATCTTCGCCACCGAAACGTAGCATCGGATCCTTGACTTGCCTGGCCGCCATGTCATCGAGCAGCGGCCATTCGCCATCACACGTCAACTCGTCGCCGAAGTCACGATAGCCCCAGTCAATGGCAAAGTAATCGTAGGGACCAAACTTAGGAATCAGGCCCGCATCGTCTCCGGGTTGTGCGACATAGTTAAAGCGCGCGTAGTCCATGATGGAGGCGGACGTGCCCCACTTCTTGGTCCACTCAGGATCGCGCAACTGCGCCACGCTATAGGCGGAGTGCGCCTTGAAGTTATGCCGCAGGCCCAAGGCGTGCCCAACCTCGTGGGCGACGACGTAACTTAGCAACTCCCCCATGAGATCATCGGGCAATGGCAGCTTGCGCGCGCGCGCATCCAGCGGAGACACTTGCGTAAAGTACCAAGTCTCGGTGAGCTTCAACACGTTATGCCAAAAGATCGCATGCGAAGAAATCACTTCTCCGCTGCGCGGATCGACCACCGCTGGGCCCATGGCGTTCTGCCGTCCGCTGGGCGTCCAGCGAATGACCGAGTAGCGCACGTCCTCAGGATCCCAGTCGGAATTCTCCTCCGCCGTCGGTGCATCGAAGGCTTGGATGGCTTTGGAGAAGCCAGCCTTCTCGAATAGCGGTTGCCAAGCCTCTACCCCCTTCTTAATGTAGGATCGCCATTTATCCGGTACTTCGTGACTGATGTAGAACACGATCGGCTTCACCGGCGGTGACACCTCCGCCTCCGGCAGCACCTTCTCTAAACGGTAGCGGGTGATGAATGCGCGCCGCACTTTACTGTGCTCGCTGGTGCCGTAGTCGTCGAACGATTCCGCGAAGTAGCCAACGCGGGGGTCGGCATAGCGCCCCTTCATCGGCTCATCGGGCAACAACAGCATACTGGTGTGGAATACGAATCCAAGGGCAGGCGGAATCGGGTCCTGGTCCTCGGGCGTTGGTTTATTCAGTTCCTTAACATCGGGCACCCAGGTTTGATAGAAGCGCACCTCGATGTTCTGCGGAAACGCCTTCACATTCTCGATATAGGAGCGTTTGGGATCAATTCCGTTCATGCGGAAGTGTTGCTTGAATTCACGCCCGAAACCGTCCGGAACATCGGTGGCGAAGAGCCCTGTCACGTCGATGATGGGCGCTCCATCGGCACCCTCGGACACCGCGTCAAAAGCCTTGATCACCGTGCGCAGCGAAGCCTGTTCGACCCCACGCTGTAAGTTTGCCATGTTAGGCGCCCACATCTCGTAGCGAACATTTTCCAGATACACCTTGTTACCGCGCCGCACCCAGCGCACCACACGGCTATCGACTACCGATCCTGGCGCCACGAAATCACTTCCCGTGGATAGGGCGGCGAATTCGGTGTTGATCAACATGTCTTTGTTGAGTTTGTCGAGGGGGATCTCGAACAAGACGTGATCGCACGCAATGTGGACATGGAACAGGCCCTTGAGGGTGCGAACCGTTTGCGGCATGTTGGGGCGACACGCCGCCACCTCCGCTGCCTTCATCGCCCAAACAGATGGCACCAGTAACCAGTACAACAGCGCGCAAAACCCTGCGAATCGCGTGAATCTCATAGCAGCTCCAAAAAGTCTATTCCTCGGATTACAGGCCTGGGGGAATGGTTCCAGCAAAGCTTGGTCGTTCATGAATACGGTCAAACAGCCCGGCCAGATTCGCATGCCGTTCGCGCCAGCTCACTTCTTTGAACTCGTATCCCCCGCGCGCTTCGCACGGGGGGCAAACTTCGGGGGTTTCCAAAGAGGGCGAAGGGTAGTTGTACTTCCCAATCGTGGGGATGACTTTCTCCATGAGGAGCACCCGCACTTTGCGGGCAAACGGGCTGTTGGCGGTGCCGATGCGGTCCATGAATCTCCGTCTTGGGTACAAGGTGATGGGGTTGTGCTATGGGGTTGTGCTGTTACACCACAGGGTGGGTGGTACTGTGGCCGCTACTCCAAGCTGAGAAAGATTGCCGCTACGCTGGTTCGTGTAAGGTCTCTGCGACGCGCATCCGTTGGGGAAAGGATGCCTAGTTGTGATTAGATATTGCTACAAATACCAACTCATAGGATATATTTTTACCGGAATCTAATCACTTGTGAACGATTAGATTTAGTGCTATTTTTCAACCATGACGCTAAATACCCGGCACTCTCTAATCAAGAACCTCCAGGCCAACATGCCCCGAGGGATGCCATTCGACCTCGCCATGCTCGCCAAGCAAGGAATCTCAGCCCAACTGGCAGCGAAACATGTCGAGAGCGGCTGGCTCATTCGATTGGCACAGGGGGTCTACGCGTTTCCCGGCG
>JANNFC010000301.1:0-22334 GCA_031379405.1 Betaproteobacteria bacterium
ATTGGACTCAGCTTATGAGGGCAGAAACTCAAGCCCGTACTTCGTCGCGATGGCCTTTGCTTCCCCCGAGCCTTGGCGCGTTGGGCTACCGGTATCAAGCATCGTGACTTCGGCGATCAGCGCATCGAAGATGCCGCCGGGTGAACTGATGATTATCTGACGACCTACTTCGGGACCCGTGCTCACAAAGCCGTGTGGTGTTCCGCGCGGCACGAACACCACGTCTCCAGAGCCGAGCTTCAGCAGCTTGCCGTCCAGGCGAAAGTCGTAGTGCCCTTCGACGATGATGAAAGTTTCATCGTAGGTTGGGTGTCGGTGATAGCCAGCACCAGATTCGGGGGGTTCGATAGCTTCGCAGACGGTATACCCATTCCAGTCCGCCGCGGATGTGGTCTTGAAGGTCATTGTCATTCGGCCTACCTTAAAGCTCTTGCCGTCGCCTGGCTGGAAGTGCTTGGGCTGTAGTGTGCTCTCCACTCTCATCTCCGGTTTGTTTAGAAGCAGCTGCGGTTCAAGAGTAACTGCAGCAACGCCACAAATACTACCAATCAAGTACCACCCGCATAGCGGGTGGTATGAGGAAGCCCCCTTTGAAGGGGGCTCTTGGGACCTGCCAAATTCATCGATTAAATACCCAGTTTTAGTTGCTCTCCTTACTTGTCGTGCTTCTCCTGGTTTTGGATGTACCGAATAATCACGGCTTCTTCAATGCCAACCGTGCTCACACAGTACCCTCTCGACCAAAAGTGCAACCCCACGAAATTGTGCTTCCGACCAAACTTCTGTTGAATCATGATCGCCGACTTTCCTTTCAGCTTCCCTACCGTGTTGGCGACACTGTACTTCAGCGGGATCCCCAAACACATGTGTATGTGATCGGGCATCAGGTGTCCTTCCACCAACCAATTCCCGTTCACGGCAGAGCCTCTGCGATCCTCACCGCCGTAGGCGGTGGCTTAGCGTTGGAGTTACTAAATAGCTTGATCTCCGCGAATCCGAACTCCGCAATGCGGTCAGCGACCGCCAGCTTACCCTCCAGCACCTGGGATCCACATGGAGTTTTTCCACAGCGCACCCATCAGCTACGCCTCCAGCAATTCCTACGTTACGGAAAGACCTGTCCCCGTGCTTTCTAAAAGGACAGATCCGTCGGTTACTCATGGGGGTCACCGAGATAGGTTCATGGAGCGCCGTTCAAATTGAATACTTCGCCTCGGGCTCACTCACCGACCAGCGAATCTTGCGGGCAATGGTCTGCCCAACCCCATCGACCATGGAAAGGTCATCCGGGCTGGCTGCCACGACGCCCTCGACTGTTTCAAATCGTTCGAGCAGACGTCTGGCGCGCACTGGGCCGACATTGGGCAAACCTTGCAGGATATAAAGTTGAAGGGCTTTCTTCGACTTCGGGCGAAATCCAAAGCGCGGCAATGCGCCCGTCACACTCGCCCGCGCCTGGCGGGCCGCGATTAGCATCAGCCGCGCCGATTCCTCAGGGTCTCGCGAGCGCAACAGTGGAATTCCGAACATGACACTGGCGGCAATCAACGCCCCTTGAATGGCCTCTCGGCTCATGTCGCACTGCGCGATGTCACGCGCAGTGCCTTCAAGCAGGATAACGGGTCTTAGCGGATTGCTTACGAGTCGGCTGGCTTGCCCGAGAAATCGTCCATCGATGATCGATTCGACGAGATCGGGGAGCGTCTTGCGCTCACACACTAGTCGGCCATCAATGACATAGTCCCCTAGGCGCAAACGCTTGACCTGCACCGTGCAATCGGCGTGGCGCTGCAATGCCTCCAGCACGCCGCACCTCGCCTCGCGGTCATCCACGGTGACACAAACCGTATCGCCGGTCATGGGGAGAGGCATTGCGGGTATCGGTTATGAAGCCGAACTCGTATTCCCCGCGCTCTTGGTGCGGGGAATACGAGTTTAAATCCATAATCAGCGATTTCGCCTTCCATGTGGCATCGTCCCAAGTGATGTTTGTGCTTGATTTTATGCATTCGATTATATGGGTAGGCGTCGAACAGGCGGCGCGCTTAGTCCGTATCAATCGTCCGTTACGAGGCGCCGATCGAATACAAATGGCCGAATGACCTTGGCTCTAGCGTACCGCTTGACCCATGGGTGCCTTGGATTCAGAACGATATTGCACTCTTCCTCCACCAAGACCGAAGGCACCACGAATCCCATCGGGGGCAGCGGATTCCCGCGTGGTGCGCGAGCAACGGAAAATAGGCGCTGATCTCCCCACAGCTGGCTTACCTGATGCACTGGCTGGGCATTCCAGTGAATGGGAAGGTCATTCGCGTTATAAGTCACGATCTTCGCGTCAGGACTAGAAAGGTATTTGTCGGCGATGTCGATGGCAACCAAGTATCGATTCGTGGGTTGGCGACGCATGCCGATATGCGCCAGGGTTTCCAATACGGCCGTTGCCACGGTCAGGCTGGCATAAACAGCAGGCACGCCTGGACTATTCCAGCGCCCACCATGTTTTCTCGCCCCTTCGCCCCTTAGATCATCGGCCGCATACTCGCCAGGAACGTTTGATGCGATGCGCCAGAAACGCACCTACGCAGGCGCTCCAAATTGGACTCGTCCGAGTGTCTGCATGACCAACGTGAAGCCATCCTGTGTATCCAGAAGGTCCACTGGACGCTTGCCACCTAAAGACAAAATCGTGTCCGTAACCCAGGCCTTCCCCTCGTCGGAATCGCCAAATACAACTACCGCGGCCTTCACCACTTCCGCCAAGCGGATCAGTTTATCGGATTCATCGGGAGAAAGCGGCTTTCGCTCTCGCATGTGCGCTGTGAATGTGCTCACCGGAATTCTCAAGGCGGTCAGCAAATCGACTTGCGACAAGGATAGAAGTTCCGCCGCGGATTGCAGGGCTACAGCAGGCAAACCACCGCGGACCAGCGCGATTCTGGCGAGTGGATCGACCGTCAAGAGCTCGGCGAAACTGCTAACTCTCACCTGTTGGCTACCTGCACTGCCTCGCCGCCTGGCGGATGAAGTTTGCTCGGGACGTATCGTAGTTTTCGCACTCATGGGACACCTATTCGAATGAGCATGTAATAATGCTAATACTAGCATGCCGAGTCCATCATGGTGCTCTGTGATGGGTAGGATCGGTAGTCAACGCCGAGCTAATCAAATTGTCGAACTCCTCAAATCGCCGGAAGGAAAGACCCTCGAATTCGAGCGCGCTCTCTCAAGAATCGTTCTACCCGGCCCCCTTCGGCCACCACTTCAAGATGAGCCCCAGCGCGATCAGCGCGGCCAATGAGCCGAGACTAAAAGTCGCCGCCGGACCGAAGTGCTCCCAGGCGAATCCGCTGAACATCCCGCCGAGCGTTCCGCCGACACCAAATCCGATGCTGGTGTAGAGCGCCTGGCCGCGCGCTTGATAGCCTTCCTTGAACTTGCTGTGAATGGCGGCCAGGGCGGAGGCGTGGAAAATGCCGAAGGTGGCGCCGTGAAGCAATTGCGCGATCCATGCCACGCCCGGCACATCGACGAACCAGCCGATGAAAATAAAGCGCACGACGGCACAAGCCAGTGCGAAGGAAATCAGATCTTTGATGGCGAATCGGCGGTAAAGAATGTGAATGCTATAGAACACGCCCACTTCCGCGATCACGCCGATGGCCCACAACCAACCCAGCGTGCTCTTGCTGAAGCCGTGATCCACCAGATGAATGGAGAAAAAGGTGTGATAGGGTCCGTGCGCCAATGCCATCAGAAAACATGTCGTGAACAACGCGATGACTTCGGGCTGCTTCAACAAGTCGGTGATGGGTGGCTTGGCTCCCGAAGAGGTCTGCGTGTGATCGGGAGGAAGCAGAAAGCTCGACCACGCAATGCCGGCAAATATCGCCAGCAGTACCCAGAGCACCGCGGAGATCTCCACCCACTCAAAAAAGTAACCCAGCGCGATCACGGCCAGCACGTAGCTGAAGGATCCCCATACGCGGATGCGACCGTATCGGCCCAGCCGGCCACGCAGGTGCGAGAACGTGCTCGCTTCCACCAAAGGCAGCGTGCCGCTCCAAAATACATTGAGCACCAACATACTGACGAACAACCAGGTAAAGGTCGTGCCCCACATCATCAGCACAAAGGTCACGACGCTACCCACCGCGCTGATGCGCGTGAGGCTCACTCTTTCACCGCGATGATCCGCTAGCCATGCCCACACGTTGGGCCCCACCACGCGCACGAGCGGATTGGTGGAGAGCAACAAACCGATGTCGGCGGCGCTTAAGCCAAGCGACTTTAGGTAGAGCGGAAAGAAGGGCTGAAACGCCCCGATCAACAAAAAATAAACGAAGTAGAAACCGGAAAGCCGAAAGGCGACCTGCTTGGCTTCCACTGAGGGCCTAGACCTTGTCTGGCTCGAAGGCGCCCAGCGCCTCGTACGCAATCCAGGTGGCGAGTTCCTGGTCTTCTTCTTTGCGGGCGGCGTGCAATTCCCGCGTAGCCAGTAGCATGGGCGCGAGATCTTCGTCGTTCGTCCCGGCGCGCTCCAGTTGCCCTTCCAGCAGCTTCGCCGCCTTGGGCAGATCGTTCTCAGACAGGGCGACGCGTGCCGCGAATGCGTAGGTCCTTGGCAATGCATCGCCTGCGTCGATGACCCACTGCAGGCGCTTGGCTGCATCGCTTTGCGCATTGTGCATGGCGTGCAGTATCAAAATAACGCGGTGCTCAAGCTTCAATTGATCGGCGCGTTGGACGGCCTGACCTAGCCACTTTTCCATTTTGCCGAGCAGATCCCGCAGTTCTTTCGCTTCGGCGGCAAAAACCGCCCGCACATAATCGTTCAGTGCGTCCTTCGGCAAGTCTTCAAATCCACGGTCGATTTCGCAGATGGGGACATTCACGCTCAGCGTTCTGGGCTGCTTGCGAAGGTGGATTGCAACGGGGGCGCTGCGTTCGATCTTGTGGGAGTAGTAAAGCGCGCGCACGGCTTCGATGCGCTCGCCGTCGGTGCCGAAGGGATGAGTGGTAAAGCGTTGAAGCGCATGACTCGCGTGCTCGTCGCCTCGCTCCAGGCGGCGTACCAATTCCGTCCGGGCAATGGCGCGCATGAGCGGATCGGCGACGCGCAACACTCTGCCCAGGTAAATGGAATGAGCGTCCATCTCGGTCTCGAACAGATCGGGTTCTTGCAGTATCCCTGCCGCGCCGCCGGCATCCTCGACATCCTTTTGCAGAACCTTGGCACGCGCATAGGGAAAGGTTTCTCCCATCATCTCCAACCACGCCGGCTCTTCGGTATCGACCTTTCGGGTGTTCATGAGATTGATCTGGTAGAGCCGATATTGCGCGTTGTGCGCGCTTGCTCGTTCCCACAGGGCCTGTGCTTGTGCGCGTTCGCCTGTTTGCAGGAAAGCCACCGCGGCCGCGTGCATCACGCGTGCCACCACTTCGGGGCGAAAAGTCTCGTACTTGGTCTTGTCGAACTTATTGAAGCAGGCGATGGTGCCGGCGAAGTCCTCCAGGAGATTCAACGCTTCGAGTTGCGCGGCCAACTCGTCAGGTTCGCGTGCCTGCATCGTCTTCAGTTTCTCGCCGGCCGCGCGCGCACGTTGCAATTCCCCGGTATAGAGCAACGCGCGTACGAGGGTACGCGCCGCGTATGAACCGTACCTCTCTTCCCACACCGCTTGCGCGGTACGGATGGCACCGGGCATGTCCCCCAGATCGAACAACACCGCAGCCAGGTTGGTTTGCGGCACGGGGTGCGTTGTGGATTCCAGTTCCGTACGGGCATCTTCCAATCGCTGCGCCATCATATAGAGCAAACCTCGGTCGGAACGCAATCCCTCGTCACCGGTGAGATTTACATACTTCGTACGCATCAGCTCGATGCTCTCGTTAGCCTGATCGGCGCGCACGCCGTCTGGCATGCCAAGCGCCTCCAATCGTGCATGCGCCTGAAAGGCGAGAAAGCCCATGCCGTAGTCGCTCGCCAATGCGAACAGCAAGGCCCATGCGCGCCGGCTATTGGGGCGCGCCTCTGACCAGTCCAGGGCAAGTAGCGTAGCTGGCACCCTCTGGCCAGTTGACGCCAATGCCTGGATGCGGAGGTCTCGCAGCCGAATGTGCTCCGGGAACTCCGCCGACAAGCGTTCCGCTTTGGCGGAGGCCTCGTTGTAGCGCTCTTGTGCGAGCAAGCGCTCGATGGAATCGAGTTGCCCGGGTTGTGGGGCAGGCGCGAGGGTTTTCGATTTGTTTTTCTTGATCACGAGGAGATCTCTAGAAATTGCGAGCTCGCGCGCCGCAGATTACTCCGAGGCGGGAATGCGAGGAGTCGTCACCTCGACATCCGCGTTTTGCGCGCGATGGCGCAGCGCATGGTCCATTAACACGATGGCCAGCATCGATTCCGCAATGGGGGTGGCGCGAATCCCCACACAGGGATCGTGACGGCCCAAGGTTTCCACGATGGTGGGCTTGCCCTGTTTGTCGATGGAGCGGCGCGGCACGCGAATGCTGGATGTGGGCTTAATGGCGATGTTGACCACGATATCCTGGCCGGAGGAAATACCGCCGAGCACACCGCCCGCATGGTTCGATAGATATCCGCCGGGCGTCATTTCATCACCATGTTCCGAACCGCGCTGGCTCACCGAAGCAAAGCCCGCCCCGATCTCCACGCCCTTCACGGCGTTGATGTTCATCATGGCGTAAGCGATATCCGCGTCGAGCTTATCGTAGACCGGCTCACCCCAGCCCGGTGGCACGTTGTGCGCCACCGCCGTGATCTTGGCGCCGACGGAATCGCCCGCGCGTCGCAGTTCATCCATGAAGGTTTCCAACTGCGGAACATAACTCTCATCGGCGACAAAGAAGGCATTGGTGTTCACCACATCCCAGCTCTTGAAGGCAATCTCGATGCTGCCCAGTTGGCTCATATAGCCACGCACGACGACGCCGTAGCGCTCCCGCAACCACTTCTTGGCAATGGCCCCAGCCGCCACTCGTACCGCCGTTTCGCGCGCCGACTGCCGGCCCCCGCCGCGATGATCGCGAATGCCGTACTTCATCCAATAGGTGTAGTCGGCGTGGCCTGGACGAAAGGTGTCCTTGATGGCATCGTAGTCCTTGCTGCGCGCATCGGCATTTCGTATCAGCAAACCAATGGAGGCGCCGGTAGTTTTTCCCTCGAATACCCCGGAAAGAACCTCGACCGTATCGGACTCTTGTCGCTGCGTCACATGGCGCGAGGTGCCTGGGCGTCGCCGATCCAGTTCGGGTTGAATATCGGCCTCGCTCAATGTCATGCCGGGCGGACAGCCGTCCACCACACAACCGATAGCGGGACCGTGGCTTTCACCGAAAGAGGTGACGCAGAAAAGTTTGCCGAGGGTATTGCCAGACATGAAACGGGCGCTACGAGGTAGCACGACGAAGGGAGCCTGAAGTCTAACATGCGCTAGACTCTCTCCCACCCATGATGAGCTTCTTGGACAACCTAGACGACGACATCAAGCGCGGCCTCACCCAGCGCTTGCGAGTCGAATGGACCCATCACTCCACCGCCATCGAAGGCAACTCCCTTACCGAGGGCGAGACCGCCTTCGTCATCGGCGAGGGCCTGACCATCGCGGGCAAACCCCTCAAGGATCACCAAGAAGTGGTGGGGCACGCTCGCGCCATCGATCTGATGATGGGTCTGGTGGAGGCAAATCAAGAAATCCTCGAGGATGATCTGGTCGCCTTGCACCTAGCCATTCAGACTGGAGTGGAGATCGACATCATGAAGCCGGTTGGCACGTGGAAGCGTGAACCCAACGGCGCCATGGTGGTGGTGCACGAGCACACGCAGTTCAACGATACCTACGCCCGCCCGCAGGATGTCCCTGCGCTGATGCGAGTGTGGATTGAATTTGCCAATGCTTCGCTGCGAGACGCACCGGGCTACACCGATGAGCAAACGCTCGACGCCTATCTTTACCTGCACGCCGGATTCGTGCGTATACATCCATTCGCCGATGGCAACGGCAGAATGGCGCGACTGCTGGCCAATCTACCGGTGTTGCGTGCGGGTAAGCCTCCCATATTGCTGTCACGCTCGCAGCGAACGAGCTACCTGCGGACGTTGGCGGAGTGGCAACTCGACCTCGGCCGCGCCGAAGCGGGCAGCCGGATCGCTCCAGCCCATAGCAAGCTAACCATACTTCGACAAATCTTCCAAGAAGGCTGGTCCCGCAGCCTGCGAATGGTGGAAGAAGCGAGGACCATACAACGCTCCCGTCAACGATGACGACTTACTGACATGCGCCCTTATTCATATGCGTCCATACCTTGACCTCATGCAACGCATCCTCGACGAGGGTGCGAAAAAAACCGATCGCACCGGTACCGGAACCTTAAGCATTTTCGGTCCGCAGATGCGCTTCGACCTAGCCAAAGGTTTCCCGCTGGTGACCACCAAGAAACTGCATCTGAAATCCATCATCCACGAAGTGTTGTGGTTCTTGAAAGGCGAAACCAGCATCGCTTATCTCAAGGAACACGGCGTGAGTATCTGGGATGAGTGGGCCGATGAGCAAGGCAACCTGGGCCCGGTCTACGGTTACCAGTGGCGCTCCTGGCCCGCACCCGATGGCCGGCACATCGATCAGATCAGCGAAGTGGTCGAGCAGATCAATCGCAATCCGGACTCGCGACGTTTGCTGGTTTCGGCGTGGAACGTGGCGGACGTACCCAAAATGAAACTGGCGCCTTGTCACGCGTTCTTTCAATTCTACGTGGCCGACGGCAAGCTTTCCTGCCAACTCTACCAACGCAGCGCGGACTTCTTCCTGGGGGTGCCGTTCAACATCGCCTCCTATGCACTGCTCACTATGATGGTGGCGCAGGTGTGCGGGCTGAAGCTAGGCGAGTTTGTCCACGCACTGGGCGACACCCACCTCTATCTGAACCACCTGGAACAGGCCCGTGAACAACTTTCACGCGCTCCGCGTCCTCTGCCAACCATGCGCATCAATCCGGAGGTGAAGAACATCTTTGAGTTTCGCTACGAGGACTTCGTGCTGGAAGGCTACGAACCGCATGCGGCGATACGTGCACCCGTAGCCGTGTAAGGCGCGCTTTGCGCAGCATGATTGGATAGGCGGCCAAACAATCTAAACTTGACAGCACGCTATGCAACAAGGCTCCGAACCCGGCGCGAGTAACACACCCGCATGCCGACTTTCAATCATCGTCGCCATGGATAGAAATCGCGTCATCGGTAAGGACAATCGCTTGCCGTGGCATATTTCAGAGGACTTGAAGCGATTCAAAGCACTCACCATGGGTCATCCGATTATCATGGGACGCAAGACCTTCGAATCCATCGGGCGTGTGTTGCCCGGACGGTTGAATATCATCGTGACTCGACAAGCCGGATATGCCTGCCCTCCCGGAACAAAAGTCGCGGGATCCGTGGAAGAGGCCATAGGTTTTGTCAAGGAAGACGGGGAAGCCTTCGTCATCGGAGGACGCGAACTTTACGAGCACGCCCTTGAGTCCGCGCACCGACTCTATATCACCGAAGTGGAGGGCAGCTTTGACGGTGACACGTCTTTCCCGCGACTCGAGCCCGCGCACTGGCGCGAAATAGCGCGGGAGCATCGCGCCGTCAGCGGCGCGGGATACAACGGCTACGACTTCGTCACCTACGACAGGATCATGGATCCTTCTTGAACACCGCGATGCCCCGCCCGGTCACCAATTGGCCATCGACTGGCGCGCCACCGAACTCGTAACCCAACAGAGCCTTTCCGGCATTCGGGCCCACGAAGAATCCGTCGATGGCGCACTGAACACCAGCGTTGCATGGGCCTGAGAATGTGTTGCCTGCCGTCCCCGTAAGGTTGAGATTGACTGCGTCAACCCCGAGCACTTTGCCCAAGATTTCCAGTTGCATGTTGAGCGCGACTTTCGACGCAGCGAAATCGGCGGTGAGCGATCCACCGAGGAATTTTCCGATATAGGTTTCCTTCGCGGGCGCAACCGTACCAAAGAAGCCCGTAGGATCGGTTCCCTTGAAGGCGCCGTAATGGCCGATGGGCATTTGGGTCTTCAGAAACTGAATGTCGGGCGCGAGCGTGGGGAATCCCACGACGTAGTGAAACGCGGCGCCGTTGACGTCCTCGATCCCCACACCACCGGCGCTAAGTGCATCGCTCCCTCCCTTGACCGCAGAGAGGGTTGTAGTGCCGATCGATGTCGCCAAGCCGTTGTCGTCCAACGTCACCGTAGTCATGAATGGCGCCGTCAATCCGAACAGTCCGGTACTGGTGTATCTGGCTCTGACCGCCATTAGGGTATGGGTTCCGCTCAATCGGAAGGGAATGGCAGTTCCCGACTCGTCCGTAGCGTTGCCTTGCACGAAACCGTTTTGGTCCGTGGGTGGCGGCGCAGTCCCCAGTTGTCCGGAGGCATCGTGTGGGGCGTCCCTCTCCTCACCAGGCGCACCAGGCGGTCCACTGCCTTCCTGACCCGGCGCGCCAGGCGGTCCTTTCGGTTTGCGTTCCTGCGTCTGCGGTGCGTGCAGATCGGCCTTGCGCAAGGTCAATAGCGGGCGAATCTCGGCATTGGGAACAATGAATGATTCGCCCTGCGCGAACGGTGAACAACCCCCACTATTGCACACGTCGATCTGGCCGGATGCCACACTTCCTTGCAGACCGGAGTCGAAATTCAAGCTGTACTCGGTTCCACGCACGCCTATGGTCGCGACTTTGGTATGGACTTGGTAGTGCTTGCGCTCGTTCTTGCCGATCAGGCCCGTTATCGTGCGCATGCCGCCCTTGACCAAATGGAACACGCCTTGGTCGGCGCCGCCGGCCTTGCCGGCGTAGTGATATTTTTCTAGCTTGAACTGAGTCTGCGGTTGCAAGGAGAGAAAGCCACCGTCGCTAAAGCGCAGTTGAATGCGGCCGGCGCCGGTATTGATCAGATCTCCTTCGAAAACCGCAGCGCCTTTCGCAAGGGGCCGTGCCTTGCTGTCTGTGCCGGTTGCAGTCGTGCTCCCAATGGAAAACACCACTTTACCAGCGGGTTCTGCTCCTATGGCAGATTGGGCGTGTGCCATCCAGAGAAGCGCGATCCACCAGCGCGCAACGCGAAATGCTCGCGAAACACTCATCAGAACTCTCCCCTCAATACGATTTGCGCCTGCCACCGATCGTAGGCATTGATGTCGATGGTGGAATACGCGCGGGTGTAGCTGACTTGGGGAGACAGACGCCAACCTTTTTCCAGTTCGTAGTTGAACCCCATAGCGGTGGCGTACTGCTTGTCCTTGCGCACTACCATGAACAGGGGATCCGCCTCCCGGTATCGGCGATGCTCGAAACTGCCGTTGGCAAATAGTCCCCAGCGATTGCCGAAGGGCCAATCGCCGCCCGCGCGCAATCCGGCCGGTACGTGCGCGAGGTAGGCGTAGTTCGCCTTCCTTTCCTTTTCTATACCGAGGTAGGCGCCCAGGTAGGCGCTCGCCCCATTCTGGAATCCCTTGCCGTAGGCGCCGCCTAGGACATAGCGATGGGCATCGCGCGGGTCCTGGTCGGGGTGAGTCAGTAACGCATATTGCACATATAGACTCGTCTGCCCCGCCCCTTCAAAGTTGCGCAGCCACTGCAGGGTTGTACCCACCGATTCCCGATAGTTGCCGCTATAGGACGGATCGTTGACGTGGAAAGAGCTGAGTTGCAACGCTGCGCTAAGCGTGTTGGCCCCACGGCTGCGCGCAAGCCCAAGGGAGGCATCCAGCGACGACGGTTCGTAAGTGGTTTCCACGAAGTAGAGACGGGTGCCAAAGGACAGGCCGCCAAAGAGCGATGTCGAAGGCGACACCCGGCTGCGAAACTGAAGCCCACCGGCAGCGGACAGGAATCCATCACTTTGTTTGCGTGAACTCGACGAAAGGACGAAGTTCAGGCCGCCCAGGGCAGGTACCGCAACCTGTGTCGCGGTGGTCGCGCTGTTGACGTTACTGTCGTAGCCGACGCCGAATTCGACGAAAAGCCGCGCGGAAAACTTCGCCGCCGCTTCGATCTGGTCCACCGCGGTCAAATAGCGTTCGATCGCGCGTTTCGTGTCAGCGGAACCAGCCTGTGCCTGCGCGGTTTGGAATTCGCGCCGGGCGGCTTCGGTCTCCCGCAGTGCAAGATGAGCGCGGCCCATGGCGGTGCGCACCCTAGTATCCTTGGGGCGCAATGCGAGCACTCTCTCCAGTGCGAAGACGGCTTCGGTTCCTCGTCCCGTGCCCAGCGCCGACAATCCCAGCAGATAGTCATAGTCGGGTTCCCCTGCGCGTTCGAAACGGGCGGGCGCCAGCCGTTCATAGGCGGCTCTGGCATTTCCCGCCTCCAGATCACGCGCAGCGAGCCCTAGCGAATCATCCTGGGCGCACAGGTTGCCGCTGGCAAAGAGGAACAGGGAAACGAACAATCCGGTGAAAGTCGCCCATGGGCGAACCCGGCGATGCGGGCAAGGCCGCCGCGACGTCCGCACCGGAACACCTGGAATCTGCATGAAGGAACCGTCAAACTTGAGAGGAAAGCCTGACGGTTTTCGGCGCTAAGGCACCTCAACTTGAGAATCTTTGAGGCGAGGTGATGCCGGCGGCATAGCCAATTCGGCGCGCGCCGGAACGAAGGGGGCTTCGCGGGCGGGGCAAATAAAGGGGACTTCGCGGGCGGGGTATTGACCCCGCCCTTGACCAAAGGGGGCTACGTGAAAATCACGTCGCCCCCTTTTGGAAACCCCCAAAGTTTGCCCCCGCGCCAAGAGCGCGGGGAATACGAGTTAACCCCGCCCTGGTTGACTGCGCGGTTAGACGAACCGAACTTCCGGTAGCGGAAAGCCGTTGAAGTTGCTGGCGTAGGCGGTGGTATAGGCGCCGGCGTTGGGGATGTAGATGAAGTCCTCGGGCTCCATGTCCGCCGGCAACAGCAAGTCCTTGTAGACGATGTCAATGGAATCGCAAGTGGGACCGCCTACATTCCACGGCACGAGCGCACCCTTGCGGTCGGAGTCGATACAGAGTTGCAGGCCTTCGTGTGCTTCCGCCATTCCGCTGAACAGGCCCGAATCCCAGTACATCCAGCGCTTGCCGTTGCGCACTTCCTTGCCGATGATGCGACACACGAAGTAGCCCGAATCAGACACCATGTAGCGCCCGGGCTCGGCCATCACTCGGATGTCGGAGGGCAGATCCGCCAAAGCGCTGTTGACCACATCGCCGATCACCTCGATGGACGGGATGGGCTTGGTATGGCGCACCGGGTAGCCACCGCCGATATTGAGCAACCGAGGCTTGAGCCCCTTAACCCGCATGTCGTGGAAGATCTTCTTTACCAGATCGATGCCGATGGCCCAATTCTCAGCGTTGCGGCATTGGGAGCCGACGTGGAAGGTAATCCCCGCCAGGTCCGCACCAATGCGCACGGCTTCATCCAGCAGACATTCCACTTCCATGGCGTGCACGCCGAACTTACCCGACAGCGGCCAATCGCTGCCGGCGTTGGAGACTTCTAGGCGGGCGTAGAGCTTGGCATCGGGCTGGAGTGCCACGATCTTGCGCATCTCTTCCACGCCATCCACGCAATACCACAGCACGCCCTTGTCGCGAGCGTAGCGAATATAGTCGCGCGACTTGACGGGGTTGCTGTAATGAATTTCTTCTACGGGGACGCCCAGTCCCAGCAGCAAATCCAACTCCCAAATGGAGGCGATCTCGAACCCGGCCCCTTCGCCGATCAGCGTCTTGAGTACCCGCGGGTGGGGGTTGGCCTTGACGGCGTAATGCGGGCGCACGCGGGGCATCGCCGCCATGAAGCGGCGTGCCTTGGCACGCACGATGGACGGATCGATGATGAGCAAGGGTCGGTCGTAGCCCTGAGCCAGAGCGCTCGACACGTGGGAGAAATCGAGACGAAGTTCTTGGTGAGAATCGAGGGACGGGGACGGCAGTTGCGGACGAGCACCACCAACCCCTTCACGAGGAAGCGCGTTGAGCATTGAATTTCACTCCAGACAAACCCAGCCCTAAGGACTGATTTAGCGACAAGTTTGACCGTGCGAGCACGATCCCGAACGCGTGCCGGGCTAACAACACTCAACACAACCGGAAAACGCGGCGCGAATTATATGAACTCGTCGCTGTAGTGCAAGTGAAATATTCGGATAACGATCAGGGACCCCCTCAAGAACCGCAGTCTAGGATGCTGGCTCGTTCATGCACCCCCGCTCTCCCCAAGGGTTGAGGATCGCCCACCGTGAGGACAGAAAGCGGGCTAGATCTTGGGCAACGTCACGCCGGTCTGCCGCTGATACTTTCCACCACGATCCTTATAGGACGTCTCGCAAATATCGTCCGCCGCCGCCTCCAGGAACAGCACCTGGGCGACGCCTTCATTCGCATAAATCCTCGCGGGCAGCGGCGTGGTATTGGAAAACTCCAAAGTCACGTGCCCTTCCCATTCCGGCTCCAGGGGCGTCACGTTCACGATGATGCCGCAGCGAGCATAGGTGCTCTTGCCCAGACAAATGACCAGAACGTTGCGCGGAATACGGAAGTACTCCACCGTGCGCGCCAGCGCAAAGGAGTTAGGGGGAATGATGCAAAACTCACCCTTCACATCCACGAACGATTTGGGATCGAAATTCTTCGGGTCGACGATGGTGGAGTTGATGTTGGTGAACAGCTTGAATTCATCCGAGCAGCGCAGATCATAGCCGTAACTCGACGTGCCGAAAGACACCACCGGCTTACCATCCACTTGTTTGATCTGATTGGGCTCGAAGGGCTCGATCATGCCCTGTGATTGCGCCATGCGGCGGATCCAGCGGTCGGATTTGATGCTCATTCCGATTCCTTTATGCGAGGAAGTAGGTTGTCGAAAGGCGCGCGGCTTTTCCAACGGTAGGTCTGGAAGTCTCTTTGGTCGGTGGACAATATGCGCCCATGCCCTAGATGTTCGGCAAGCAAGACCAGCGACGCATCAGCTAGATCCATGGGTAGGCTGGCGTACTGATCCATCAACGCGTGCGCCCGACCTAGAAGTGAGCGCGGCACATCCCATACGTCAAACGCGCCGATTGCGGCGGAATGCACGAGGCCACGAGAGGCGAGTGTGCTCACACGCCGGCTCAGAAGATGAGAGGCTTCCGTGAGTACGGGCCAAGTTGTAATCAAAGAGTCGCCGAATTTTTGGTAGGCCTTTGCTGCCCGCCCATGCCAGTGGTCATCAGCATGCAGCAGGGCGAACCAAAAGCCCGTATCAGCGATGATCACGTTTACGATTCGGGGCGCCGTTCACACCTATCTTCTGCGATAGGCCTTCAGTCAAATAATCCTTGTATGTTGACGCCACATCGGGTGGACCACCGGAGAACGTGCCGACCAGAGAGTCCAGGAATTTGCGCCCAGCGCTCTTCGCGTCACGAACCTCATCGTATCCGCGTTCGATAGCGAACTTCAGTGCTTCGGTCGCGGTGCAGCGACGCTCATTCATCAAGTATCGAAGCTTCTCGGCATACACGCTGTCCAGACGTGCATTCACGCGAATGGGCTCGACCGAATACGCTGATCGGGGCGCACGGGCCGAGCGACGGGGCTTGGAAGTAAGAGATGTCATACAACGTATGATACAGCGAAAAAACAAGCGCCCCCCAGATGGGAAATCTTCAGCTAGCCACCCCCTTCGTGTTCCTTACGTATTCTGAATAACTATCTTCGGAAACACCGCGCTCATGTCCCTCGCCTTCTCCGCAATCTTGGCAGCGACTCGGCGTGCGATCTGTTTGTAGATCTGCGCGATGGGGCCTTCGGGCTCAGCGGCGACGGACGGCTTACCGGCGTCGGCATGCTCGCGAATCTTGATGTCGAGCGGCAGCGAACCCAGCAAATCGATCTTGTAATCCTTCGCCATGCTGGCGCCACCGCCCACACCGAAGATGGGCTCCTCGTGGCCGCACTGGGTGCACACATGTAGTGACATGTTTTCCACGATACCCAGGATGGGGATGTTTACTTTCTCGAACATCTTGAGGCCCTTGCGAGCGTCCAGCAAGGCGATGTCCTGTGGCGTGGTCACGATTACGGCGCCGGTAACCGGAACCTTTTGCGCCAGAGTCAGTTGGATATCGCCAGTGCCAGGGGGCATATCGACGATGAGGTAGTCCAGATCACGCCAACGGGTATCGCCGAGCAACTGTTGAAGGGCTCCCGTCACCATCGGCCCGCGCCACACCATCGGTTGCTCCACATCGATGAGAAACCCGATGGACATGGCCTGAATGCCATGCGCTTCCAGCGGCTCCAGCGACTTGTTGTCGGTGGATTGCGGCCGCTGGCCCTGCAAACCCAGCATCAACGGTTGCGAAGGACCGTAGATGTCGGCGTCGAGAATACCTACGGTGGCACCTTCCGCCGCCAACGCTAGCGCGAGGTTCACAGCAACCGTGGACTTGCCCACACCGCCCTTGCCCGAAGCCACTGCCACGATGTTCTTCACTCCGGGCAGGCGCTGCACACCAGCCTGTACCGAGTGCGAGATGATTTTGCTCGACACGTTGACGCTGACTTGCCCAACGCCAGGCAAGGCGCGTAACTTGGTCTGTAATTCGTCCCGGATGCCGGTCCACAAGCTCTTGGCGGGGTAACTCAGCACAACTTCGACAGCGATGTTGTGACCGTCGACCTTGACGGACTTGATCTCCTTGGCGCTTACATAATCTTTGTTCAGAACGGAATCTTGGCATTGCTTGAGTGCGGCTTTGACGGAATCTTCGGTGAGGGTCATGAAGGGTCTCTTTGCGTAAGGGTGGCATTTTACTCGGTGCGCCGGCCCCCCTTTGCTACACTCCAACCCTTTGCCGTCTCGCTTTGAACCCATGACTCGCCGCATTCTCGTTACCTCTGCCCTGCCCTACGCCAATGGCGCCATCCATCTCGGCCATTTGGTGGAGTACATCCAGACGGACATCTGGGTGCGCTTCCAGAAGATGCGCGGCCATGAGCTGCACTATGTCTGCGCCGACGATACGCATGGCACTCCCATCATGCTGCGCGCGGATAAGGAAGGCATCACACCCGAGGCCTTGGTTGCGCGCGTCTACACGGAGCACACACGGGATTTCGCTGGCTTTCATGTCGCCTTCGACCACTACTACACCACCAACTCGCCGGAGAATCGCGCGTTTTGCGAGGACATCTATCTGCAACTTCAGAGGAAGAATCTGATCGCCAAGCGTTCCGTCGAGCAGTTCTACGACCCGGTGAAGGAGATGTTTCTGCCGGACCGCTTTATCAAGGGCGAATGTCCCAAGTGCGGCGCCAAGGACCAATACGGCGATTCCTGCGAAGTGTGCGGAGCCACGTACATACCCACGGATCTGAAGAATCCGTATTCGGCGGTGTCGGGCGCCGCACCGGTGCGCAAGGCTTCCGAGCATCACTTCTTTCGCCTGTCGCACGCGGACTGCGTACAATTCCTGCGCCAGTGGACGCGGGAGGACGGTCGTTTGCAGTCGGAGGCGTCCAACAAAATGCAAGAGTGGCTGGGCGTGGAAGGTGAAGACAGGATGTCCGACTGGGACATCTCGCGCGATCCGCCCTACTTTGGCTTCCCCATTCCGGGCACCGACGGAAAGAAGTTCTTCTACGTGTGGCTGGACGCGCCCGTGGGGTACTTCGGTAGTTTCCGCAATTACGCACAGAAGCAAGGCGGCATCGACAGCGATGCTTTCCTGCGGCCGGGCGGCAGCACCGAGATGGTGCACTTCATCGGCAAGGACATCCTCTATTTCCACGCGTTGTTCTGGCCCGCCATGCTCAACTTCGCGGGCTATCGCACACCCACCAGTGTGTTCGCGCACGGCTTTCTCACGGTGGATGGCGAAAAGATGTCCAAGACCCGCGGCACCTTCATCACTGCCGAGAGTTTTCTCAAGGTGGGACTCAATCCCGAGTGGTTGCGTTACTACTATGCCGCCAAGCTGGGCGCGACCCTGGAAGACATCGACCTCAACCTGGAGGACTTCGCGTCACGCGTGAACAGCGACATGGTGGGCAAGTACATCAACATCGCCAGCCGCTGCGCGGGCTTCATCGCCAAGCGCTTCGATGGCCAGGTGGTGCGTGTCAGTCATCCCATTTTGGATGCCATGACGGCCGCGGCCGAAAGCATCGCCGCCTTTTACGATCAGCGCGAATTCGGCAAGGCGCTGCGCGAGATCATGGCGCTGGCCGATCGTGCCAATCAGTATGTCGACCAGGAGAAGCCATGGGATCTCGCCAAGCGGCCCGGACAGGAAGCGGACTTGCAACGCGTATGTTCGTTGGGCTTGGAGATGTTCCGTGTGCTCACGCTGTACTTGAAGCCGGTACTTCCCGCCGTCGCGGCGCGAGTGGAAAGTTTCCTGCAGATTCCGGCGATGAGTTGGCGTGATGCGTCGCACGCGCTATCGGCGGGGCATCGGATCAAGCCGTACGAGCATCTCATGACGCGCGTCGACACGAAGCAGATCGCCGCATTGGTGGAAGCCAACAAAGAAACGCTTCGGCCCACGTCCCAAGTCCCTTCACAACAACCGGAGAAAGTCGTGAGCCAGGCAGTGACTACCGCCACCCCCGTTCAACCCACTGCCCAGCCCTCTCCTGCGAGCGGAGGCGGAGCGGCACCCGGGACAGCAGGTGTGATTTCCATAGACGAGTTTATGCAGGTGGACCTGCGTGTCGCACGCGTCGTCAGCGCGGAGCATGTGGAGGGCGCAGAGAAGCTCATCAAACTCCACCTTGATATCGGTACTGAACAGCGCCAGGTGTTTGCCGGGATCAAGTCCGCTTACGACCCGGAAAAACTCAAGGGCCGTCTGGTGGTGATGGTGGCCAATCTCGCACCACGCAAAATGCGCTTTGGCGAATCGCAAGGCATGGTGCTGGCAGCCAGCGGTGACGGACCCGGCATCTTCCTGCTCGACCCCGATGAGGGCGCCCAGCCGGGGATGCGCGTTAAGTAAATCCCACAACCTGGAAAACTTGGCGAGAACGTAGGGCGGGTGAGCGAAGCGCTACCCGCCGTCCATCACACGCTCCACTTGGCTCAGCTCAGCGCCGCCGCCACACCAGCCCGAACACACCCAAAGCGCCCGCCAAAAGTGCCACCGTCGGCGGCTCCGGTACAGGTACGACGTAAGTCAGAAAATCGTTTGCTCCACCCTTATATGCGTGCAACACGCCGGGAATCAGTCTGAAACCCTCCGTGCTATCCGTAAAGGGGTCACCGGCATCGCCGTTGGCGAGCATCGTCAGGCAATTGTCGAAGGTCCCGATATCGCACTGTATGCGATTAGCAGCTTTGAAGTAGGTATCGAACTGAACATCGGTATCGTTCTGCGTCACCGAATAGTCGTTGTCGGTGCCCGCCAAAATCAGGCGCGTGCCGTCAGCGAGCGCTGGGCCAATGGTGAGCCCTTCCCATTTCTCAGGTACTTGGTTGTCCAGTTCCGCCAAAGTATCGGCGGCCAAGTCGAGGAACGGTGCCGAATCCTTGTTCACCACATTGACCCCAGGAGGCAATACACCTCCGGTGATGGAGATATCGTCCGCGTCGCTGCTTACATCCACGCCCATCAGGTTCGTCGCGCCTGTCAGATCGATCTTGAACACTTTCTTGTTGAAGGGTGCGGCGAGATTCGAACCCACGCCCAGGCCGCGATTGTTTCTCTCCAGGACCATGAACTCGTGATCGTTGAGCGCCACCAAGGCCGAGATACCACGCCCTTGACTCGAGCCCTCCATCTTGTAGGCAAACTGTGCGACCGCTTCTCCGGTAGCGTTGTCGAACTTGACGATACGGTTGTACGTGCCGTTACCGCCACCTTCATCAAGCATCGCGCTTTGCAGCATGGCGAAGGTATGCTTGCCGTCCGGGCTAATGGCCAGCCCTTCGAAACCGCGATTGGATCGCTTGCCCGCAGTGTTGCCAGGGTCATCGGCGAAGTTACGCTCTCCGGTCACAGCGTTGCGCGCAACGATGTTCTCTGGCGTATTGAATTTTCGCAACAGATTGCCGCCACGATCGAACTCGTAGAGCGACGGACCGTACTCGTCGGATACCAGCAGATTGCCACTACGCGGATTGACCACGAAGCCTTCGGGATCGAGAGCATTACCCAGGGTGTCCGTGGGATTCGGCGCAAGGCCATTGAAAGCGCTCCCGCCGTTGTTGAACTTGATGGTTTGCGCCACGTTGAAATTCGAGATCGCGCCGGTGGTGGCGTTCACATCCAGAGTGAACCGCTGAACCCTTGTTTCATAGGAGATTGTGCCCCCGCCCGGGCCGCGATCGGATAGCCCCCACCAATCCTTGCGCACGGGGTCGTAGTACAAGTCCGAGAAGAACCCCAGGCGGCCGTCATTGACCGATGTGCCGAACTGATCGCCCTTGTCTCCCGCGATGGCAAAACCGTTGACGAAGGTCGGTGCGGCCACCGCCGTAGTACTCACTATGACAGCAAAGGATCCAAGTGCTGCCGCCAGCGCGGCCATTCGTGTCGCTATCTTCATTGCAGCTCCCGTAGAGGGGTCGTCGATAAAAGCGCGAACCTTATCGGTATCATATTACAGAAGCGTGACGATGCGGTACATTGACCCCCCATGCATATCAAACCTAACTCCAGCGATAGCGGCGATCGCACGCGTGGCTCGGTGTGTACCAGGGCGCTGCCTGTTCACGGCCGCGCATGGAGTGCGGGTTTCGCGAACTCAAGCGACTTGAGGCACAATCTACAGGTGTAACAGGACCCGACTTGTTGAGGAGAATTCGATGCGCTGGCGGATTGTAAGCTTGTTGGGCGTTGCGGCAGTCGCCACCGCGACGGTGGCGGCAACCGAACTCGACAACGGCTTTACCGTCGCCGCTCTCGACAAGGATGCCTATATCCACCCGGCCCCGGTATTGAGCTACCGCGAGCGGGAGATGTTTATGCTCGGGCGCAGCCACTTCAAGCGCCGCTGGATTGCCCCTATCACCTTCAATGGCGAATGGGGATTGGGCCCCACCTTCATCCAGACCCGTTGCTCCGAATGCCATATCAACAATGGACGCGGCGCCCCGCCCACGGCGGCCAATGAGCAGCTATCCACCATGCTGGTACGCCTGAGTCTGCCGGGCACTGACGAACATGGAGGGCCGAAACCGGATCCCAACTACGGCGACCAGTTCCAGAACAATGCCTTGCAGGGGCAGGAAGTGGATCTGCGCTACGCCCACGAGCTGGTGCCGGCGGAGGCCGAGATCTATCTCGACTGGGAAGAGAAAACCGTCACCCTGGCGGACGGCGAAAAAGTGAGCCTGCGCAAGCCCAAGATGCGCATCGAGAAGCTCGCCTTTGGTCCCGTCGGAGACGGAGCGATGTTCTCCTTGCGCAACACCCAACCCGTGTTTGGCCTCGGCCTGCTGGAGGCGGTGCCCGAGGAAACCATCCTGGCACTGGCCGACGCGCAGAAGAAAGAAGGACTCAACGGCCGCCCCAACTACGTCTGGGACATCGTGCACAACCGTATGTCCCTGGGGCGCTTCGGGTGGAAATCCAATCAACCTAACTTGATGCAGCAAACCGCCGCCGCCTTCCTGGGCGATATCGGCGTCACCTCCAAGTTCATACGCAAGAACAATTGCCCACCCGTTCAGCACGCCTGCCAGATCCAGGATCCCGCCAACGACCCCGAGGTCATCGACGCGGATATGGACGACTTCGAGATGTGGCTACGCGGACTCGCCGTCCCGGCGCCTCGCAACCTGGACGATCCCATCGTGCAGCAAGGTGAAAAGCTGTTCTCCCAGGCGGGATGTGCGTCTTGCCACGTTCCGGTGCTGAAAACCGCCGACAGCTATCCTGCATTTCCCAAGCTTGCCAACCGAGTTTTCTACCCTTACACCGACTTACTGGTGCACGATATGGGAGAGGAGTTGGCCGATGGACGACCCGATTTCAAAGCAGGTGGGCGTGATTGGCGCACGCAGCCGCTGTGGGGTGTGGGTCTGTCGAAAACGGTAAATGGTAGCACCGCGTTGCTGCACGACGCGCGCGCGCGCAATGTTGCAGAGGCGATACTTTGGCACAGCGGAGAGGGCACATCAGCTCGCGACGCGTTCAGCAAGATGAGCAAGTCGGAGCGTACGGCCTTGATTCGGTTTGTGGAGGCGATTTAGGCAGGTTTGATGCCCACCGAATTCGCTAGACATCACGTACATGTGAAGTTACCGGTACGACGTGGTGCGTAGAACGCACCCTACGAAGTCGTAGGC
>JANNFC010000312.1:0-2177 GCA_031379405.1 Betaproteobacteria bacterium
GTACCGCCGCTCCGCGCGCGCTATTTGCGCTCGTCGAATCGTTCTTCGTCGAGTATCTCCCTCGCCAACGCGGCGCCAGCGTGCACACGGTTCGCGCCTATCGTGACACCTTGAAGCTATTGTTCGAGTTCGTTGCGCAACGCTTGGGGTGCGGGGTCGCTTCCCTCGAACTGAAGGATATTGACGCCGAGACGATCACTCACTTCCTTGATCACATCGAAACTGCGCGCTCGAACTCGGCGGTCACGCGCAACTGTCGTCGCGCTGCCATCCGCAGCTTCTTCAAGCACCTCGTTCGCAACGACTTGGCGCACTCGCAGCAGTACACGCAGGCCCTGGCCATTCCTTCGAAGAAGGCACGACTGCGCCCTGCCATTTACCTCGAAGCCGATGACGTACGGGCGATCATTGCCAATCCCGATCGCCGAACCGCCGACGGATGGCGCGACTACACCTTGCTGCTGTTCCTCTACAACTGCGGTGCCCGTGTGAGCGAAGTGGCGGGGGTTCGCTGGGACGATTTGCAGTTGGCGCCCTCGCGACAGGTGCGCCTGCGCGGTAAAGGCAAGAAGGAACGTCTGCTGCCGTTGTGGCGTGAGACGGTCAATGCATTGCACCGCTTGCGTGCCACAGCCAAGAGTGAGGACCACCAGCACGTCTTCCTGAACCACCATCGCCAACCGCTGACCCGTGATGGCATCGCGTACATCCTGAACAAGCATGCGTCGGCACCCGCGCGGGAGCGCCCAACGCTCCAACGCAATCGAATTACGCCGCATGTGATGCGACACAGTTGTGCCGTTGCGCTATTGCAATCAGGGACTGACGTGACAGTGATCCGCGACTATCTTGGTCACGCAAGCGTCGCCACGACCGACCGATACATCACGACGAACCTGAAGATGAAGCGCGAAGCCATGCAATCCTTCTGGAAACATGCCGGAATCGAGTCCGCGCATGCCAAGCCGTGGAAACCGAAGGCCGACCTGCTCGCGTTCTTGCAGTCACTCTGAACGGCGTGAATTTATGCCGTGTTCTCCTGCGGATCACACGGCGCAAATTTGGCGTTGTCGGTCCGTAGCTCAAGATAAAACAGCACTCAAGATAATGCGCCCAACAGCCGAATTCGATCTTGCCGGTGGAAGGATGGGCGAATAGGGCATCGAACCTGCGAAGGCATCGGCTTGGATGAACCCGCGGTAGGGTGCGAGGTAGCGTTGTGCATGTTTCCCCTCGCGCGTATTGGTGAATTCCCCCAACGGATTGCACCTCACGAGTAAGCCACCGCAAACTCCTCCCCCAGCATCCCAATGATCAATCCCGTAAGCATGTCCCAACCGGAGGAGTGTCCTATTTCAACCAGGATCCGGGCCGCGTTCTGCGCGTCCTTCTCTCTACCCGTCAACAGTGCCTTGGCCAGATCGTGAAGGGGTGCGAAGCTGTGGCCTGCGATGAGATCGCGGAACAGCGCCGCGCTTATCCTATGATGGGTTGCCCGCGTAATGCGCTCGGCGAGGTGATCTTCCACGATCTTCCATCGCGGATCACAGGGCGCAAGGTATCGCCGGCCAAACAGGGCAGCGCCGGCGAGATCATCGCCTGACGGAGTCAGTCCGCTGCCAACACCTAGTAATGAGTCCGAAGCAGCGAACACCGCATCTGCGTCGTCGTTTGCATAGGCACGTGCCAGTCGATACACGCGCGAGGCGGCCAGTTGCAGCGGAAAAGGGGGAATACGACCCGCGAGAAGTTCGCCAAATCCGCGCGCGCGCAATCCCATCAAGGCGTTGCGAAGCGTCTTGGCGCAACGCGCTGCGCACTCCAACGAGATCGTACCTGATGCTGGTGTATCAGGTGTCCAGCACGAAGAGGGCAACGCCTCGAAATAGACACTTTTTCCGGGTGAAACGGCTGCGGTTGTCGCGACAGCACGCGGATGCATCGCGGGCAGTCGCGCTCCTACCCAAAGAATCTCGCCGTCGGCCTCGTAGTACGGTGCGTCAGGAAACTCCGCCAGCGGAAAAACGAGGCGGCCACTGCGTTCGAGCACATGGCGCGCGAACTCGCCGATGGCAACGATCTGGGTGCTATGCGCAACGTACTGATCGGGCATCGGTTAGGGCGTAAGGTGGGTGCAACCCACCCTACGCATCCTGCACCGGTGCACTGTTCAACTG
>JANNFC010000321.1:0-18337 GCA_031379405.1 Betaproteobacteria bacterium
GACGAATACGCGGTCTGGGCGGGGCGCGCGCTTGGCCGCTTTGGCTGGGTCGCTGGAATTTTGCGAGGCAGGCGGCGCTTCGGATTGCGCCGAGGCTTGGAGAGAATACAACGCCATGAGCGATGCACAGAAAAGTCGTGCAAGAGTGGAGAAATTCATATTGGTTGGATCAAGTGAGTCCGTTGAACAAAGCAGGCTTGCGCTTCCAGGAGGGCATTTGCTCCTGAAAAGCGTAGGCCAATTGCAGTACGGCAAAATCTTGTTGGGGTCGTCCGACTATCTGCAACCCGACGGGTAGTCCTTCTGCGGTAAACCCACAAGGAACGGAGATCGCGGGGCAACCTGTGACGGTGATGTAGTAGCAGGAGCGCATCCAATCGATGTAGGTTTCCATCTTGCGCCCATTGATGTGTGTCACGTACTCCTGTGTAATGTCGAAGGGCGCAACTTGGACCACGGGCAACACCACGTATTCGTATTCTTCCATAAACGCGCACATGCGGTGGTAGAGCTCCGTGCGCTTGGTTTCGGCGCGTGCCACCTCGGAGCCGGTGAGCCGTTGGCCGGCTTCGATGTTCCAAATGACCGTTTCCTTCATCTGGCCGCGGTGGGAGGTGAGCAGGTGGCCGTAGTTGGTCTCGAAGGCGTAGGCGCGTAACACTTGGAAGATTTCGTCGGCATCGCGGAAATCCGGATGGGCCTCGTCTACTTCGCAGCCGACGTCCTCCAGTACGTGGCGATGCTTATCGAGAACGTCCGTAACGTTGTGATCCACGTCGAAGGCACCGAGGTTCGAACCCCAGGCCACTTTGGTGCCTTTGAAGTTGCGTGTGAGCGCTCGGGTGAATATCGATCCGGGTTCCGCGATGGACAGTGGTGCGCGCCCATCCGGTCCAGCTATGACGCTCAGCGTCAATGCAAGATCTTGCACGGTACGCGCCATGGGCCCAACGACGGAGAGCGCATAGAAGGCATTCAAGACCGGCCAATTCGGCACTCGCCCCACCGATGGGCGAAACCCTGCGATGTTGCAGAAACTAGCGGGATTGCGCAGCGATCCACCCAGATCGCTGCCATCGCCAATAGCAATCATCCCGCATGCCAGAGCGACAGAGGCACCGCCACTGCTGCCGCCGCAGGTCTTGGTGAGATCGTAGGGATTTTTTGTGGTGCCGAACACTGGGTTGAAGGTCTGCGAGCCAGCGCCGAATTCCGGCGTATTGGTTTTGCCGACGGTGATGGCGCCCGCCGCGCGCAAGCGCTCGACAATGAGTCCGTCCTGGTCCGGCACGAAGTCCTTGAAGATAGGCGAGCCGAAGGTGGTGCGGATGCCCTTGGTCAGCATCAGATCCTTGTGGGCAACCGGCAATCCGTGCAACGGACCCACCGCGTGTGCGCGTGCAATGCTACGGTCTGCTGCGCGGGCACCTTGCATTGCCTGATCGGGGAGCAGAGTAACGATGGCGTTCACCATTGGATTGATGCGATCGATCTGGTCGAGATGAACCTTCATCAGTTCTTCGCAAGAGATTTCCTTGCGGCGAATCATTGCGGCGAGGTCGGTGGCGGGTAGAAAGCACAGTGATTGATCAGACATGGGTTGCGGGTTCTATTGCTGCGGTGTTGCGGGAGATCTGGTTTTCGTAGGGTGGCTTAGGGGCAATGGAATTGGTCACGGATGCGGAGCCTGCACCCCGATACCTCTGGCCATTAACACGGCCATCAGGGGGATGAATAGAAACAGTACCAGTTCAGCGAGAAGATAATTGCGGGTGGCGCTGATCTGCTCGCCATTGAGCACTCGCCCCTCCCCTGCCTTGAGGGCTCGATTCCAGCGCCGGAACTGCAAGGTCGGCGGGATCGACAGCAGTCCCACCGCAATGTACAGGGCTAGCTTGATATAGAAGACCGGATTGTGCGAGTAGAAGGAGAATCCCTTGCCCACCAGGAACGCGCGCGCGAGTCCGGTGGCGAGTACGACCAGTGCTGAAACGGCATACACCACGTCGATTCTCGCCAGAAGGCGAATGTCGGGCGGCTGCATCTCTTGATGACAACGCAACACTTCCGTGAACAAGGCTGCCCCGGTAACGATGATGGCGGCGAAGTGCAGATAGGCGACCAGTGCCTCCATCATGGATCTCCTAGCATTATCCGATCGCGTAGCCCGGCTTGGGGCGAGCCTTCGATGAAATGGATCTCTTTGTTGCGCACTTCCAGACCGAGCCCGACGTAGATCTCGCTCAAATCGGGGAAGGCTTCCGAGCGGATGTATTGATCGTGCAGTTCGGTGAATACCGTGGTGTCGGTGATCTCGTCCAGGCGCTGTAGCACATCGCGTCCGCGCCAGGCGGTCTCGGATGGCAAACAGCACTGCGCTAGTCCGGCCAAGGCGCTGTCGAGGGAGTGGCGTCCTCGAGTGCGCACGCGCAGGCGATAGTCCGCCACCAGCGCGATGGCGGCCCCTTGCCAATACACGCGCATATATCCGGCGTTGCGATACATGCGCTCGGTCGCATCCGCCAAAGTTGTGCCGATCTGGCTCTTGCGGCCACGTTCGAAGCCGGCGTGCATGCGCTGCCATGCATCCAGCGAGGAAATCACGCCACGACGAGCTCGCAGCACGTTCTGGTAGTAGCTTGCCATTCCTTCCGATAGCCACGCATCCTGCGAGCTGATATACGGAAGGAGTAAGTGCGCCAACTCGTGGAACAAGGTCCAGTCGGCGAGCAGTTCCTCCGTGGGTAGGCGGTGGTTGATCAGAAACTGTGCGGAGGGTCCGCCGCCTCGCTGTACGAAGGCCCAGGGTACCGGTTCGCTGCCCTGGGCGTTGGGGATCACGAGCAGCCTGGCGTTAGGCACCGGAAACTTGCCATAGGCGGTCGTTACGCCGAGCGCGGCATTGCGCAGCCATGCGATGATCGCAGTGGTGTTGATTTTGGGGGTGACACCCAATACCGCGATACGAAGTGTCGCCCCTTGAATTTCGACGATGTGCTCTTTGAAGCGTCCGAAGGCAACCAGTGCTGGCCAATCGGCGGGCGTGCGCCCGGCGAGAAACGTGGCTTCTCCTGCGCTTTCGTCTCTGATCCACGGTGTGGAGACCGATATTCCCTCTGGTAGCACGAACTCCAGCTGGATATCCTCGTCGGGGTAGAGCGTATGCGGGCGCCAGAACCACAGACCCACGTCCACCACCAAGTCATCGCCTACCCGGCCAGTCAATGTGCCACCGCGTTCGTGCCGCATTGACGCAGGCGAAATGTCCACTTCATAGACTAGGCAGGCGTCCTGCGCGCTGGACTTCAGCTTGAGTTCCGCGCCATGGGGTTCGAGCCTGCGCTTGCTGCCTTCTATGCGAGCGTCCTTGAGCGCACCCGCGGCGTCCAAGGACTCTGCGATCAGATAGCGCGGCAACGCCCCATTGAAGCAGGCGCGGGCCTTGAGGGTGGTCAGTGCCTCATCGAGTTCGAGACGGTAATGATGCACCCGGCTTGGCGTTTCCGCCCAGGCGGACGAGAGGGCGCCAAGGCACAGCAGCCAAAACAGATGGCGCGGGGAAAAGCATGCTCTGGATAACGACAACACATGATCGGCGGGCTTGACAGGAGCGCGGATGGTATCACTTTGCCGTGTTTATTCCGATTTTTCGGTGTTCAGTATTCTGCTCATTAGCCTGCCGGCGGCTATGCTGTCTCTTTCTCTGCTCTCTCGTAGTTGAGATTCGAGGCGAGCCAACGCTCTACGTGCTCGATAGGCAAACCTTTGCGGCGAGCGTATTCGTGCACTTGATCGCGGTCGAGACGGCCCACCGCAAAGTAGTGGGAGTCCGGGTGTGAAAAGTAGAAACCGCTGACGGCCGCCGCCGGCAACATGGCGAAGCTCTCGGTGAGCGTCATTCTCGCACCGGCTTCAGCGTCCAGCAGCGAGAACAGAGCGCCTTTTTCGGTATGGTCCGGGCATGCGGGATAGCCAGGCGCAGGACGAATGCCACGATATTTTTCGTCGATCAAATCATCTACTGATAGTCCCTCGTCGGTGGCGTAGCCCCAGAATTCGCGGCGCACACGGCGGTGCATGAGTTCGGCGAAGGCTTCCGCCAGTCGGTCGGCCAGGGCTTTGAGCATGATGGCGTTGTAGTCATCGTGATTGGCTTCATATTCCGCCACGCGCGCGTCGATGCCGATACCGGTGGTGACCGCAAAGGCGCCAACATAATCCAATTTTCCCGAAGAGCGTGGCGCGATGCAATCGGCGAGCGAGAGGTTGGCGCGATCCTCGGGCTTTTGCATCTGCTGGCGCAGGAAGTGAAAGCGCGTGAGGACCTGCGAGCGGGTTTCGTCGGCATAGACCTCGATGTCGTCCGTGCCGTCGATGCGATTGGTCGGAAACAGTCCGATGACCGCGTGCGCGCTCAGCCATTGCTCATCGATGATGCGCTTCAACATCGCTTGCGCATCGGCGAACAGGCTGCTCGCCGTCTCGCCCACAATTTGATCCTGCAGTATCTTGGGATAGCGGCCCGCCAATTCCCAAGTCTGGAAGAACGGCGTCCAGTCGATCACTTTACTGATTTCCTGTAACGAGTAGTCGTTGAACTGCATGCGGCCAAGTCGCTTCGGTACCGGTGGTGAATAGGTTGTCCAATCCGTCTTCATGCCGTGTTCGCGCGCCTGTGCGATGGTGTAATAGGGGCCTTGGCCTTTCTTGCCTTTGTGCTGCTCGCGTACCCGCTGCGCCTCGGCCTTTACTTTGGCGACGTATGCATCGCGCAACTCGTTGCTGATCAGGCTTGTGCACACGCCCACGCTGCGCGACGCATCGGGAACCCACACGGTGGGACCCTGGTAGCCGGGTTCTATTTTTACCGATGTGTGTACGCGCGAAGTAGTAGCCCCGCCTATCAGGAGCGGAATTTTGAATCCCTGCCGCTGCATCTCCTTGGCGACGTGCGACATCTCCTCCAAGGACGGCGTGATCAATCCGGAAAGTCCGATAATGTCCGCCTTCTCTGCGATGGCGGTATCGAGAATTTTTTGCGCGGGCACCATGACGCCCAGATTCACCACGTCGAAGTTGTTGCATTGGAGCACCACCGCGACAATGTTCTTGCCGATATCGTGTACGTCGCCCTTCACGGTAGCTAGCACGATCTTGCCTTTGCTGGTCTTGTCGCCGCTGGATAACTTTGCCGCTTCGATGTAAGGCACGAGATGCGCAACGGCCTGCTTCATCACGCGTGCGGACTTCACCACCTGAGGCAGGAACATCTTGCCGGAACCGAACAGGTCGCCTACCACGTTCATGCCATCCATGAGCGGGCCTTCGATCACCTGAATGGGCCGATCGAACTGAAGTCGCGCTTCTTCCGTGTCTTCAACCACGTAGGCGTCGATGCCTTTCACCAGCGCGTGCATCAAGCGCTCGCGCGCAGGCGCATTGCGCCAACCCAGATCTTCCGTCACCGACTTGGCTTGGCCCTTGAAGGAGTCGGCGAAATCCACCAGGCGCTCGGTGGCGTCGGGCCGGCGATCGAGCAGCACGTCCTCGACTCTCGCCAACAAATCCTTGGGGATTTCCTCGTACACGCCAAGCTGTCCGGTGTTGACGATGCCCATGCTCATGCCGGCCCGGATGGCGTGGTAGAGGAAGGCGGTGTGGATGGCCTCCCGCACGGCTTCATTGCCTCGGAAGGAGAACGAAACGTTGGACACGCCTCCGCTCACCTTGGCGTATGGCAAGTGCTGACGAATGTGGCGCGTGGCGTCGATGAAATCCACGCCGTAGTGGTTGTGTTCTTCGATGCCGGTGGCGACGGCGAAAATGTTCGGATCAAAGATGATGTCCTCGGGTGGAAATCCCACCTTGTTCACCAGCAGGTCGTAGGCGCGAGTGCAGATGTGTTTGCGCTTTTGTAGCGTATCGGCTTGACCCTGTTCGTCGAAAGCCATGACGATAGCGGCGGCGCCATACCGGCGCAGCAATTGCGCTTGACGCAGGAACTCCGCCTCACCTTCCTTCATGCTGATGGAGTTCACCACCGCCTTGCCCTGCACGCACTTCAGTCCGGCTTCGATCACTTCCCATTTGCTGGAGTCGATCATCAGCGGCACGCGCGAGATGTCGGGTTCGGAAGCGATGAGGTTCAAGAATGTGACCATGGCCGCCTTGGAATCGAGCATACCTTCGTCCATGTTCACATCGATCATCTGCGCGCCATTCTCCACCTGCTGGCGCGCGACCGTGAGCGCGTCCTGGTAGTTGGAAGACAGTATCAGCCGAGCGAAGGCCTTGGAGCCGGTGACGTTAGTGCGCTCGCCGACATTTACGAATAGCGAATCGTCGCCGATGTTGAGCGGTTCCAACCCCGAGAGTCGGAGCTTTCGTTCGACCTGCGCGATTTGACGTGGTGCGAAGTCCTTGACTGCATCACCGATGGCGCGAATATGTTCCGGTCGCGTGCCGCAGCAGCCGCCGACGATGTTGAAGAATCCTTCCTGTGCGAATTCGCGCAATAGCGTGGCCATCTGCTCCGGCGTTTCATCGTACTCGCCGAAGGCGTTGGGCAATCCCGCGTTAGGATGGACGGATACGAAAGTATTGGCGATACGCGCCAACTCGGCGATGTAGGGTCGCAGTTCTTTGGCGCCCAGTGCGCAGTTCAGACCGATGGCAAAGGGCTTGGCGTGCGAGACCGAGTTCCAGAAGGCTTCCACCGTTTGCCCCGACAACGTGCGTCCGGAAAGGTCGGTGATGGTGCCTGAGATCATCACCGGCAGGATTACGCCATGGCGCTCGAAGTACTCGTCGACGGCAAATAGGGCGGCCTTGCAGTTCAAGGTGTCGAACACCGTTTCCACCAGCAACAAATCCGCGCCGCCTTGTACCAAGCCTTGCACTGCCTCGCCGTAGGTGGCTACCAGTTCGTCGAAACTCACGTTGCGCGCGCCCGGGTCGTTCACGTCGGGCGAGAGGGATGCCGTGCGGTTGGTTGGCCCCAGCACGCCCGCGACGAAGCGCGGTTTGTTGGGGGTGCGCTTGCAATATTCGTCCGCCAGTTCGCGGGCGAGCCGGGCGCCTTCGCGGTTGAGTTCGATGACATGATTCTCCATGTGGTAGTCGGCCATGGAGATGCGAGTGGAATTGAAAGTGTTGCTCTCGAGGATATCCGCGCCCGCATCCAGATAAGCGGCGTGAATACCGGAGATCACCTTGGGCTGGGTCAATGTCAGCAGGTCGTTATTGCCCTTTTGATCGCAGTGGTGATCGTGAAAGCGGTCCCCGTGGTAATGCCGGGTGTCCAGCTTGTGGCCCTGGATCATGGTGCCCATGGCGCCATCGAGCAAGAGGGTGCGCTCTTGGAGCAGATCTTTAAGTCGGCGCGTGGTGTGAGTCATTTGAATGCGATCCTAAGCCGGCGAAGCCGGAGCCAAAGTGAAGCGCTCGCGTGGGCAAAAAGCGTGTTACGAACAAGGGGAGAACCCCCTTGTTTATCCCCCCAAATCAGATCGCAGTCCATCAAACTCTTCGCCAACTCCGTCAGTAGTGGGTTCATTGGAGACTAGAAACAAAAAGCCCGATGCGCAAATGCGATCGAGCCCGGTGCTCCCGAGTTTTAGCCGCATTTATTAAGCGCCCGCAATCAGGGACAAATTGGCGCAATGGGCCTAACCATAAGGGGAGAATTGGCTGGTGTCAATGCCGGATACGTTGCCGGATGCATTGTCCTGGTCGGCCCGAAAACCATCCGGAAGAAAGACTAAAGTCGCCGCAAGCCCGGCCGTTAAGCCCGAGTATGACAAATATTTAAGAATTAGCGCAGGTCCAGGAGCCCGGACCGTGCTAGTCGAACAGCGCCCTATTCCATGAAGGTCGTCATTCTGGCAGGCGGGTTTGGCACCCGCATCAGCGAAGAGTCGCACCTCAAGCCCAAGCCCATGATCGATATTGGCGCTCGGCCCGTGCTTTGGCACGTCATGAAGATCTTCTCGGCCCATGGCCTGAATGACTTCGTCATCTGTTGCGGCTATAAGGGGTACTTGATCAAAGAGTACTTCGCCAATTATTTCCTGCACATGTCGGATGTGACTTTTGATATGCGAAGCAATCGCATGCAGGTGCACGAGAACAGTGCTGAACCCTGGAAGGTCACCCTGGTGGATACCGGGGAGAAGACGATGACCGGGGGTAGGCTTCGGCGGGTTCGCAAGTACCTGGGTGACGAACCCTTCTGCTTTACCTATGGTGACGGTCTGGCCGATGTGGACGTGACCAAACTCATCGCTTTTCACCGTAGCCAGAACACCATCGCCACCGTCACGGCCGTGCAACCCCCGGGACGTTTCGGTGCCTTGAATCTTCAAACCAACAAGATCTGTGATTTCGAAGAAAAGCCCAATGGCGATCGAGGTTGGGTGAGCGGTGGCTTCTTTGTGCTTTCTCCCCAGGCCTTCGATTTCATCGAAGGCGATGACACATCCTGGGAGTTGCAGCCTCTGAAAACTATCGCGCGAGCTGGCCAACTTTCCGCCTTTGTTCATCAAGGGTTCTGGCAACCCATGGACACGCTGCGTGACCGAACGCTACTTGAAGAACTTTGGGCCAGCGGCGAGGCGCCCTGGAAAGTATGGCCCTGAACGCGGCCTTCTGGCGAGGCAAACGCGTACTGATTACAGGCCATACGGGCTTCAAAGGCAGCTGGTTGACGCTTTGGCTGAAGACTCTGGGCGCCAACGTCGAGGGGCTGGCTTTGGCGCCTGCGATGCGGCCCAATCTGTATCAGCTTGCGCTCGCACCCGAGGCTGCGTCGAGTCAATGGGTCGACATCCGTGACAGCATTGCGGTGAAGCGGGCCCTTACCTCGTGCGAGCCGGAGGTGATCTTTCACCTGGCCGCGCAATCCATCGTCAGAGCCTCCTATGTTGATCCGCTGGAGACCTTTTCCACCAACGTCATGGGTACGGCCAACCTATTGGAGGCAGCGCGTGCCATGCCGGGTGCGCGCGCAGTCGTCGTGGTGACAAGTGACAAGTGCTACGGGAATGACGACGGATCCCAGGCCTTCACGGAATCCGCCGCTCTCGGTGGAAACGACCCCTACTCGGGTAGCAAAGCTTGCGCGGAGTTGGTGGCGGCGACCTGGCGCCGGGCCTTTTACGATGGGACCGGCATCGCCACCGCGCGTGCCGGCAACGTTATTGGTGGCGGAGATTGGTCCCCCGATCGCCTGATGACAGACTTGGTGCACGCCGCCACCCAGGGTCAGACCTTACGCCTTCGCAATCCCAACGCAGTGCGGCCTTGGCAGCACGTGCTGGATGCGCTGTCGGGGTACCTCACGCTTGGGGAGAAACTTTACGGCGACAAGGCGCGCTACGGTCAGGCATGGAACTTTGGTCCGGAAACAGAAGATGAGCACACTGTCGTCGAAATGGTGGGGGCGTTCTCGCGGCTTTGGAATACCCCGGTTCGCTGCGAGATCGTAAGCGAACCGCAGCCCCACGAAGCGGCGACGTTACGAGTGGACAGCGAGCGCGCGCGCCGCCTGCTGGGTTGGCGTCCTCAGTTGTCTACCGAGGAGGCCCTGGCGTGGACCGTGGAATGGTATCTCGGCTGGCATCGCGATCCGGATTCCGCCCGCTCAAAGACCATGGATCAACTGACCCACTATCAGGAGCGGCTATCGTCGTGACCCACTGCCGATCCTGCGCCGCGCCGCTGAACCACTTGTTTTGCGATCTGGGGTTCACTCCATTGGCGAACGAATACCTGGGTTCCGAAACCGTCGATGTTGCCCAAACCTACTACCCATTGCGAGCCTATGTGTGCTCGCAGTGCTGGTTGGTGCAGGTGGCGGAGTTCGAGAAGCCTGAGCGATTGTTCTCCCACTATGCCTACTTCTCGTCGTACTCAACCAGTTGGCTGGAACACGCGAAGCGCTACGCGCACGACATGAAGTACCGCATGCAACTGGGCCCCGAGAGTCTGGTTATCGAGGTGGCGAGCAATGATGGTTATCTGTTGCAGTATTTTCGCGAGCAGAACATTCCGGTACTCGGCGTGGAGCCAGCACGCAATGTCGCCGCGGTGGCCCAGGAGCGCGGCATCGAGACCGTTACCAGCTTGCTCGACAGAACATTGGCCGAAAGTCTGGTCGCCAAAGGGACTCAGGCGGACTTGCTGATCGCGAACAACGTGCTGGCACACGTGCCAGATCTGAACGATTTTGCCGGCGCGCTAGCGATGCTTCTAAGACCTACGGGTGTTTTGACCTTGGAGTTTCCCCATCTGCTGAGGATGATCCAGGGCAATCAGTTCGACACCATCTATCACGAGCACTTTTCCTATTTCTCTTTAGGCACCGCACGCAAGGTGCTGGCGAAACACGGCCTGCAGTTGTTCGATGTCGAGGAACTTTCCACTCACGGCGGATCGTTGCGAGTGTACGTACAAACCTCTCACGGAAAACGTGCAATTACCACCCGCATCAGGTCGGTGATCGACGCAGAGCACACTGCCGGACTCGATCAACTCCCCGTATACGAGGCATTTCAGGTTCGCGCTGATGAGACCAAACACGCTCTGCTCGATTTCCTCATTCAAGCCAAGCGCGCGCGCAAATCTGTCGTGGGTTATGGGGCCGCCGCCAAAGGTAACACCTTGCTCAACTACTGTGGTATCCGTGGCGACCTGATCCACTACGTGGTGGATCGAAGTCCACACAAGCAAGGTCGCATCTTGCCCGGGACCTGCCTTCCCATTCATCCGGTCGAACGTATCGCACAGACGCGCCCGGACTACGTCCTGCTGCTCGCATGGAATCTCAAGGGAGAGATCATGCAGCAAATGCGCGCAATCCAGGATTGGGGGGCAAAGTTTGTGCTCGCCGTCCCCCGCTTGGAGGTTCTGACGTGAGGGTAACAGAGTTGGCCTTGAGGGGTGCCTATCTTGTGGAACTCGAACCTATCGCGGATGAGCGTGGTGAATTCGTGCGTCTATGGAGCACCGAAGACTTCATCGAACACGGTTTGAACATGCGGATCGAGCATGTGAGTGTGGCAGGCAATCGGCGCAAGGGCACGTTGCGAGGGATGCATTACCAGGTTCATCCACATGCGGAAACCAAGATCGTGCGCTGCGTCGCGGGTGCCGTGTTTGACGTCATCGTCGATTTGCGTCCAGACTCGCCCACTTATCTGCTGCACGAATGTGTGGAGATGACTCACCAGCGCCCGTGCGCACTGTGGATACCCAAGGGCTGTGCCCACGGCTATCAGACTTTGGCGGACGAAACCTATGTGGAGTATTTCATCGACGCGCCGTACAAGCCCGACTTCGCTCGCGGAGTGCGTTACGACGATGCACTACTCGGTATTCAATGGCCGTCGTCGGTGACGTCGATATCGGACCGCGACCGCGGATTTGCAGCGCTCTCGCAGGATGCCGACTCGGCACGTTTCGCCCTATGCGCTTCACAATCCTAGGCGGTAGCGGCTTCATCGGCGGCGCACTGACCCATCGCCTTCAGGCAGAAGGGCACGAGTGCTGCACGCCGCTGCACACGAGCCTGCCACCGTGCGCTGGTGAGACGCCCTGCATGGGCCATGTCTTGTATTGCATCGGATTGACAGCGGATTTCCGCAGCCGGCCCTTCGACACCGCACGTGCGCATGTCAGCCATCTTATCCCTTGGCTCGAGCACGGAAACTTCGAGTCGTTTCTGTATCTGTCATCCACGCGGGTATACGTTCGATCCACGAGTACACATGAGGGTGCTCCGGTGATTGCACATCCCGATGAGCCGGATGATCTGTACCAACTGACCAAGGCGGCTGGCGAATCGATTTGCCTGTCGTTGCAAGATGCGCGTGTTCGCGTTGTGCGCTTGTCGACTGTTGTGGGACGCAGGGCTGACACGCACGACTTCGTCAATGGGTTGTTGGCGGAGGGTGCTCGCAGTAGAAGAGTTGAGCTGCAAAGCCACTTGGACTGTGCCAAAGACTATGTGAGATTGGAAGATGTGACGATGTTGCTGCCCAGGATTGCTGTTTCGGGTGCGCGTCGCCTTTACAACGTGGCTTCCGGCGTGAATCTCACGCACGCCAGTGTTTGTGCCGCCATCGCGGAAGCAACAGGATGGGAGCTCAGTGTGCATCCCAATGCACGGTCCTCCAAGTTCTTGCCCATTGATATCACTCGAGTGCAAAAGGAGTTCGGATTCAAGCCTAAGGAGGTCTTGCCGGCAATACGCGAAATGGCGCGGCACCAAGCCCAAAATTCGCCAACAATCTACGCCCAATGAAACTCGTAATCGACCTGGACCAGGGCACATTGCAAAGCGACCCTTGCGCGCCCGATAGCGTGATGCCGATCGGTTCTCCGGAAGCCTTCTCATTGATCTCGAAGGCGTGGCTGCGTAGTGGTTGGGATGCGAAGTACGTCTATGGATTCACCTGGATGGGGCGGCCCGTCATCCAGCTTCCCGAAGACCTGCTGCGCATACAGGAGGTGATCTATCGCGTACGCCCCAGCGTCATCATCGAAACAGGGGTGGCGCACGGCGGCTCGCTGGTGTTCTACGCCAGCTTGCTGGAAGTCATGGGCCGGGGTCGAGTCATCGGCATTGATGTACACATTCGTCCAACCAACCGTCAAGCCATCGAGACGCATGAGCTTGCGCACCGCATTGAGCTGATCGAAGGCAGCTCCACCGATGCGAACGTGCTGGATTCGGTGCGAGGGAAGGTCTCTCGCGAGGACGTGGTGTTGGTGATGCTCGATTCGAATCACACGCGCGATCACGTACTGGCGGAGTTGCGTGCGTACGCTCCCTGGGTGACGCTGGGTTCGTACATGGTGGCTGCCGACGGAATCATGGCGCAACTGCAGGGGGCCCCCAGAACGCAGCCAGATTGGACGTGGAACAACCCGCTGGCGGCCGCTCGACTCTTTGTCGATTCAGACGTGCGTTTTGTGGTCGAGGAACCCGCCTTCGCCTTCAACGAAGGCCAGATCACCGAGCGCGTCACCTATTGGCCAGGCGCTTTCATCAAGCGTATTGCGCCATGAGGGACCGTCGATTGCACAACCAGCTAGAACCCGCCGAGCTTTCAGAATACAAAAGACAAGGATTGCTTGTGCTGCGCGATGCGTTGTCTGGAAGCGCCGAACTTCGTGCCGTGGTCCACGAGATCGAGGAACTGGGTCGCACGTTCTGTCCTGATTTCGCCTTCTCCGATTCCGCGACTTCGCCTGGGTTATCGGACAAGGCGCGCGGCGACTTCTATCGAGCGCTGCGTTACTTGCCTTCGCTGGCCGCTTTGGGAGGCTGTGAGTACTTGCGCGGACTATGCCGTTCACTGGGTCTGCGTTTCCCCGCCCTGATGCGCGCATACAACATTCGCATGGACAGACCGCACGCCGATGAGCAGCTTTTTCACTGGCACCAGGATGTGACGTACTTGCTGGGCTCGCTGAACTCGGTCACCCTGTGGTTGCCCCTCGGACCGGCGGATCGAGAGCATGGCTCGGTGGCTTTCGTGCCGGGCTCGCACAACGTACTGCGCCCCTTCGAATTCTCCTCCCTCGAAGCGCGCGAGAAGGCCGCGCAGCACAGTCCACGGGATATTCGCTTGTGCGAGGAACCCGAGGACGACGGAGAAATCGTCATCGCGGATGTGGGTGATCTGGTGATTTTCTCGCAGTTTCTTGTCCATCGCAGCACGCCGAATCGTTCTGCGCGCTGCCGCTGGACCGTGCAATTACGTTACTCGGATTTGTGCGAACCGGAATTTCGCGCTGCGGGATTTCCCTTCGGTGACATGACCACCGTGGCGCGCACGAATTATCTGATGCGCTCCCAACCTTTGCAGAGGTGTACTGTTCATGATTAGTGCTTCGCTGGAAAACAATCAACTCCTGGTAGGACGCAACAGCGCGCACAATCTTCAGTACTACGAGGATTTGGTCGCCTTCTTTGATGCCGATCTTAGCAATACCTTGCTGAAACTGCGCTCATTCGCGCTCTATACGCCGCGTCAGGTATTGAGTGATTTTCTGGTGCGCTATGAGCTGTTCAAGAGCGTCCTCGATGTCCCCGGTTCGGTGGTGGAATGCGGCGTACTCAACGGACAGGGCCTGCTGTCCTTCGCCCAGTTCTCCGCCATTTTGGAGCCGAACAACGTCAATCGTCTGATTTTTGGCCTAGACACTTTCACCGGATTTCCGGCCATTTCCAAGGAAGATCGCACGGGTGCGCCCGATCGTATGATCCCCGGAGGAATGCAGGTCAATGGCGCTCTGGATAGGATTGAGCAGGCGGCGGCGCTGTACGATCAGAATCGCTTCATTGGTCATGTGCCCAAAGTCAAACTCATCCAAGGGAACATCGTCGATCAGATGGATAGCTTTGTGCAGGAGCATCCGTATCTGCTGATCTCGTTACTCTATCTCGATGTGGATCTGTATCAGCCTACCAAGGTCATCCTGGATAAGCTGCTTCCGCGTGTGCCCAAGGGTGGCATCGTCGCCTTCGACGAACTGAACATGCAGGACTATCCGGGCGAGACCCAAGCCGCCTTGCAGGCGTTGGATCTGAGCAAGGTCGAACTCAAGCGACATCCGTTCTGCAGCCGAATTTCTTATTTCGTGCGTTAGTCCTGCAAGAATCATGATCATTTTGGGACTGCACAAAGATCCGTGGCATAGCACCGGTGCGGCGATGGTGCGCGACGATGGCGACGGGCCCAGAATCGCTTATGTGGCGGAAGAGCGGTTTGATCGAGTGAAAGATTCGCGTGCCTTCCCGCAGCGCTCGGTGCACGCTTGCATGCGCGAACTAGGTGTGAATGGTCTCGACGAGATCGATCTGGTGGTCATGGACTATATCCGTGATCAGTCCGATTGGCGCGCGGATCACTTCAAAACACCGTGTCGGCAGGACGTTTTTCTGAGTGAGATAGCCCCAGAACGCATGGTCGTCGCCAATCACCATCTGCTGCATGCCTACGCCACTTTTTGCACTTCTCCATTTGATGAAGCAGCGGTGCTGGTGGTCGATGGCAGAGGGTCCGACAACGAAACGCAAAGCTTGTTCATGGCATCTCCAAGTGGAATAGCGCTCATCGACAAGAGCCGTCGAATCGGTGTCGGTTTGCTCTATGCCGCGGTGACACAAGCCATTGGATTCGGCCTGTTGCAAGAAGGCAAGACCATGGGTTTGGCTCCATACGGCGCCTCGACGGGAAACCCCATATTCGAGTTCGGCGGTGTCTTTGATGCGATCCATACTGACTACAGTGGATTTTGTGCAGCCGGCAGCTATGAGATCGCGTCCCCGCATCGGCCGATCGAGAACTTCGATGACAAAGCGCGCGCAGCGTGGGAAGTTCAGCAGGAGTGCGAGCGAGCGATGCTTCATCTGGGGCACTACGCCATGCAAAAGACAGGTGCCCGTCACCTGTGCCTATCCGGCGGCGTGGCGCTGAACTCGGTCGCCAACAACAAGGTCCTGCGTTCTGGATGGTTCGAGGATATTTTCATCAATCCGGCGGCATCGGATACGGGTATTGCGCTGGGCGCCGCCTTGTACGGCTATCACGGCGTGATGAGACGTCCAAGGCACTCGTTCTCGCTAAGTCCCTTCCTAGGCCCGGCTTACAGCGCTGCTGACCTGGAGCGAGCGATCGAAAAATTCTCCGGATTTAGGGTCGTGTCCAAAAATGCTTTTCGACGCGCATCCGAGATGCTCGCGAATAATCTCATTTTGGGTTGCTTTCAGGGACGCTCCGAGATGGGCCCCAGGGCGCTGGGTAATCGAAGTATTTTGATGAGTCCATTGGTGGCGCAGAACAAGGATGTGCTAAACGCCCGCGTCAAGCATCGTGAGGCTTTCAGGCCCTTTGCACCGGCGTGTTTGGAAGAATGCGCGCAAGACTATTTCGTGATCGATCGTCCTAGCCCCTACATGCTGCTTGTGCCCGAGGTGCGCGTGGATAAGAGGGCTGTCATTCCCGCAGTCACTCACATGGACGGCACGGCACGATTGCAGACTTTGACGCAGGAGCGTAACGGTTTTTTTTATGACCTGGTCAGTGCGTTTCATCGCCATAGCGGCGTGCCTGTGCTACTCAACACTTCGTTCAATGTTGCCGGTGAGCCCATCGTGGAAACGCCGGAGGATGCGATTCGGTGCTTCTTGTCCACGCAGATTGACGCGCTCCTTCTTGGGCAGATACTGCTCATCAAGACTCCCTAGACGACTTCCTCGGCATGAGTCCAGAGCCAGCAGTATCTTCGGCCGAACCACTTCCAGCGCCAGACGTTGCGCCGCGCATCGGAGACTATGCGAACTCGATGTTTCGCTTCGAGCATCTGCACGAACGATGGATTCAGGAGTGCACCGCCTACATCGCACATCTGTTCGGCCATAGGGTTCGTGACGCCGTTGTGGTGGACTATGCTTTCGGCAGGGGCAATTGGAGCGTGGCGTTTCAGCGCGCGGGAGCGCATCGCGTCATTGCTATCGATGCATCCCAGGATAATGTACGAAGATTCGCGCAGTACTGTGACCTGCAGCGGATCGACCGGATCGAAGTCGTTCACGGAAACATTCTCGACCAGCCCGTGGGTAGTCCGGCCGATATCGTCTGGGCCTATGGAATACTGCCGCATGTGCCCGACCCAGGTTTTTTCCTCGGGCGTTTGCGGAGCTTGCTACGGGCGCGCGATTCGTTGCTCTACCTCTACGCATACGACAAGGGTAGTTTGCGAGAGTATGTGGTCTCCAGTGCCAGGCTAGCGATACCGGTGTTGTCCGAGCCGGCGTTTCGCGACTTGAGCTATCTGTTTGCTCCGGCCGCTAGACTGAGGGCTCGCGATGATCTGACCGCGCCCCATGTGCAATGGCATGCGCCGAGGCAGTTGCAAGCGCAATTGCGCGATAACGAGCTGTACGTCGTTCGCCAGGATGCGGATTTTCCGGCGTATCAGCACGGATTCAGTCCGTTTCCAGAGTTCTCTCCTCTGCAGTTTCTCTGCACTCAGGATTCACGCTCCGCAATCCGTATTGAGGACGCGACGGCAGCTTTCGAGGCCGATATCGATGTGCTTATGCAGATCACGCTCGCGCTGTTCTCGCATCACACAGGCCAAACCGAGGTGTTAAAGAAGTTTGCCATCGGGCTGCTTAACACGCACTTCAGCGCGCTGGACCGAAAGGATGCAAGGAAGACGTTGGTGAACGATTTCCTTTATCTTCTTTATTGCTGGATCAGCGCGGCGCTACCGCCGGAAGCACTCGGCGATCGCGCGCAGCGGATTGTCCAGTTGGGGATGAACGCTGTACGTGGGGAGCCACGCCCGTCTGTGTTGCATCTTGACGACGGCGTTCTGGCGAACTATCTAATGCACAACACCGTAAGGATCTAGATGAGCATTGCTGATGTTGAAGCTGGGATGAATACGATTGTGATTCCATCAAAGGACCGGCCAAAACAACTGCTCGCCTACCTTACCTACTTGAGTGCCAATCAAGTTCCCTACCGGATCTATGTGCTGGAGTCCGGTTCACGCTATCCGGCGCTGGAGATGCTCTTCCCCAATCTCGACTTGGCGCATGTCCGCTATGACGAGGACGTTCCCTTTTTCGTCAAAGTTGCCGATGGACTCCAACGTGTGTCGTCCAGCTTCGTCACGCTATGCACGGACGATGATGTGACGACTTGGGAAGGCATGCGAGAGAGCGTACGATTTCTATCCGAACATCCGGACTACGCCGCCTGCCAGGGTTATCACGCCTTGTTCTCGATAGTTGGCCAGATATTCAAACTCGTACGCGTGGCGTGGTTTACCCCGGCGTTGAGTCAGGCGGATCCGCTGGCGCGCTTGAATGAATTGGTACGCCGCTATCAACCCATTTGCTGGGCCACTTTTAGAACCGATGCGTTCCGGCGCACCTTTGACATCGTGGCGGAAACGCAAGGATTGCTGTTCAGGGAACTGGCGTGGTCGGCCCACTCAGTGTTGGAAGGAAAGGTACATCGCTTGCCGCTGATTTATTGCTGGAGACGGCTCGATGAGCTTCACCTGCTAGGTCATCCGCTCTACGCCCTCATCGAGCAGCCCACGGAGTTCTTGGGCCAGTTCGCAAGTTATCGCGATGTGTTGGCGAAAAGGCTGCGGCAAGTGATTCATCTGGACCAGCCAGCGCTCACGCGAACGCTTGACCTGATTCATTGGCGCTACTTCGCGCGCGATCTAGATCTGGGGGTCATCAATTATTTCACCGATACCGTACTGTCGCGACCGAGCGCTTCCATCGGCGACAAGGATGTCAAGA
>JANNFC010000384.1:0-1629 GCA_031379405.1 Betaproteobacteria bacterium
CGGTCGGGCAAGCAACTCCTCTGCGGTAACCAGTTTGGTCTCAGTGCTCATAGCGTAACCTATCGAGTAGCGCCCCCGCCCTCTCTAGAGGGCTAGGGCCACCTTGAAAGTATGAACCTCTTGGAGGTCTTGTATCAAGCCACTGCCACACACCCACTGCCACACACCCACTACCGCCGCAATCCCGATAGCAGTCCACTCAGAGCATCTGCCAAGCGCTGCACGGCAGCAGGTTCTGGAATCGGTAGCTTCAGATAACTCTGACCTGTGCGTGTATCGGTTTCTATCCAGCTGGAGGTGGCGTTCTGTTGCCCTCCATTGGAGGTGCCTTTGGCCGTCAATGACTCGACAAACTTCAACCCGACATCGATGAGCGGTGCCCATGGATCCGTCGGTGGCGTCACTTCGGATTCAACAGTGGCATCGCTAGCTTCGGCCTCAAGTGGGGCGACGTCGACGGGCGTGGAACTACCTGATGCGTCCGCGGCAGGCGCCGCCTCAGCGGATTCCGCCACGCCCATCGACCCCGTCACCTCATCCACGGTATTCATGAATCGCGACAGTCGCGTTCCTTCCAACGAGATATCGCCGTCGCCACCATCCAACACCCCTTCGAACAGCGATTTCTTGAAGGCAAGAACGGAGAGCATGCCCTCTTCGATGGTACCCTGCGCCACGAAATTCACTACCTGCACACCTCGGCTTTGCCCCAAGCGGTGCACGCGGCCAATACGTTGTTCGAGCACGGCGGGGTTCCACGGAAGATCCATGTTGACCACGGTGGCAGCGGCATGTTGCAGATTGAGCCCGACGCCTCCTGCATCGGTGGAAAGAAATACGCGGCAATCGGGATCCTGATGGAAGCGATCCACCAACTCGCCGCGCTTGTCACTGGGCACGCCACCGTGAAACAGCACATAACCCCAGCCATTTGCTTCGAGACGGCGAATGATCAAATCATGGCTGCGCAGCCATTGACTGAATACGACAGCCTTGGCGTCGGGTTGCTCGAAGAGTTCCATCAGCAGCGTCGCCAATTCATCGGCCTTGAATCCATGATCGGACTCGCCGTCCAGAAGATAAGTGCTGTTGCAAGACATGCGCATGTTCTGCAACGCGCAGGTAAGAATTCGTTGGTCTGCCTCGGATAAATAACCCGTCTTGCGCCAACGGCGGACGATGCGCGCCACGATGTCGCGGTTCTCATCATGGTGCTTGAACTGCTGCTCGGTCATGGGCACGAATAAAGTGTTGTCCACCCGTTCGGGCAACTGCGTCAATACCTCGCTCTTGCGTCGCCGAAGCAAAACTGGCGAAAGGGTCGCGCCGATGCGACCAAGGTCGCGATAACCAATTACACGTCCATCCTCATCGCGCGCCTGATGTTCGTTCAATAGCCGCCAGGTGGGCCCGAGGCGGTAGCGGTCGACAAATTGCACGATGGAGATCAACTCTTCCAGTCTGTTTTCCAGCGGAGTACCCGTGAGAACGATGGCGTAGGGGCTGGCGACTCGCTTCAACGCACGCGCGGCGATGGTGTTCCAGTTCTTGATGCGTTGTGCTTCGTCCACGATCACCACGTCAGGCGCCCAGTCGTTGATCAGATCTAGATCACGTGCCAGCGTTTCG
>JANNFC010000413.1:0-1812 GCA_031379405.1 Betaproteobacteria bacterium
GCATCAAGGTAACGCAAGTGAGTGTCGGCGATCCGATGGGCTGGGTGCATCCCGTCAAAGTGGAAGAAATCTTCGGCCGCGTAAAAAGAATGTGGCCGGATGTCGTTGATTTTCGCGCGCATTTGCACAATGCGCGCGGGATGGCCATCACCGCAACCTACGCCGCGATCAAGACACTGGATGCGCGCGATACACTGCACCTTGAAGGCACGCTGGGTGGTATCGGTGGTTGCCCGTATTGCGGCTGCGGACAGGCCACGGGCATGATGCCTACGGAAGACTTCATGCACATGCTCGAAGGCATGGGCATTGAAACCGGCGTCAACCTGGACAAGCTCATCGAGTGCGTGTGGTTGCTCGAGCGCATTCTGGGACGCCAGACATGGGGACATGTTTCAAGGGCGGGCCCACGGCCGATGACGAAGGAGCGCCTGTTCTCTGCGAACGCACCGTTTGTCGAAACCATCGAGCAGGCGAAGCACTTCATGTACGGTCCAAAAATGTACGAAGGCGGAATTTCGCCCTGGACTGAAGAAATTACAAGCCCGTACCTCGAGCGTATGGAAAAGGGCCAACCTGTATATGAATTGAATGGCAATTGGCCGTGGCAGGAAGCGTTCTTTCCTAAAGTGGAAGATCTGCGTGCGGCCGGCGTAGTTACGAAAAAAGAAGAAGCCGCGGCATGAGTCAGGCACCGGCTACAGGCGCAAGCGCCCTGACCCCTGAAGTCAAGGCGGTCATCGGCGCCAGCGCCACAAAAATTGAAGCAAGCCTGCCGTGGGGCGTCGAACGCGAGGGCTTGCGCATATTCACGCAGGCCATCATGGACCCCGATCCCCGCTATTGGGACGACGAGTTCGCCAAGACGACGAAGTTCGGGGCCATTATCACACCGCCGATTTATTGCACCTACCTCGGCCGTCGCACGCGGCCCGGATCGGAAGATCCGATCACCCGCGCGTTCGCCGAGAATCCCAATTCTGACGGCATTGGTGGTGTTCGTGACGCCGAGGACGGGCCTGGGGCGCTGCCTAAGGTTCCCACCCATCTCAAGCGCATCCTCAATGCCGGCAACGAGATTGAAGTGCGCCAGTATCCCAAGCTCGGTGATCGCGTGTTCTCGCAAGCGAAGTACGCGGACATCAAGGAGCGCGTCGGCAAGGATGGATCGCGCATGCTGATCGTGACCACGGAAAACATTTATACCAATCAGAATGGCGAGGTGCTCTGTATATTACGGGCATCTACGATCAGGCGCTAAGGACCGACAATGACAACTGTGCAGGAACTTAGGGACAAGAAGCAGACTTATTTCGACGATGTTGCGGTCGGTCAGCAGTTTCCGTCGCTCGTCATCGGTCCAATGACACCCACGCATCTGTTCCGCTGGAGTGCTGCAATCGAGAACTGGCATCGCATACACTACGATCAAAGCTTTGCCATCTATCACGAAGGCCTGCCCAACATACTGGCGCAGGGCTCGTGGAAGCAAAGCATACTGCCGCGCTACCTGAAAGACATTTGCCTGCCCGATGGATGGCCATGGAAGGTGACCTTTCAGCACCGCGCCATGATCGTGCCCGGAGACACCCTGACGGTGTGGGCGGCGGTTACCAAGAAGTATGAAGAAGAGGGCCTGGGCTTCATCGATCTCGATGTCGGTATTCGCCTTCAGTCCGACACGGAGACCTGCCCCGGTAAGGCGACCATCGTGCTGCCGATACGCAACGGCAAGGCGATCCCCTATCCCTTCGTACCGCCGAAAAAACTCGTTAGCCAGTAAAGCCCGACTAAAAGGAAACAGCATGGGAC
>JANNFC010000455.1:0-5345 GCA_031379405.1 Betaproteobacteria bacterium
ACGATCCTCAATCCAGGCTTGTGGGGCGGATTGGTGGCCGGCTTTGGGGCGGCGTGGTGGGCGGGCCGAGCCGGCGTGTTGTTGGGTAGTGCGCTAGCCGGAACCCCTGCCTGGGCGCGGCTCGATCCGCTACCGATTGCCTTCCAGCAAAATAAGGACGTCGCCCTTGGAGGTTCGGACGACGAGGGAGACGAGGGAGACGAGGAAGTTGGGCGGGAAAGGGATAGTCGGTCGAATCCCTATGACGACAGCCACTGGCGGAGCGCGTAAGTGCCGCGTGTGAAAGAAAACCCGGCGCCGAAACTCAGGCCGCACGGATGGCGGAAGGAATGATAACGGGGTAAGGTTTCAAGCTGCGGCCATCGACGCGGGGAGTAAGGTTTGCTCGACAGCCTTCAGGTCTTGCTGACAGGCCTCCAGTATATCGATGTAGTCACCGGAATCCAGTCCAAGCGACTGTATCCGGTCATGTTGAAGGATCGGTTCCGCGACGGCTATGCTGAAGCCCTTTCCCGAAAGTGATAGCAAGTGGACCGCTATTCTGAGGATGCACACATCCGCCGCGTCATCCGCTGCGGGTGGATTGAGGTGCTTATGAATGGCGTTACAGATACTTTCCGGGAGTTGCCAGCGGCGCAGTAACTCGGCCCCGACCTCCCCGTAATGGCATCCCAGAAAATTACTTTGCGCGAGGTGGAGCGGCGATTGCGTCCGCTGTGCGTGAACGCTAACCGCCGCCGCGACCGGACCGATGCGATCCTGAAGGACGAGTTGGCCGACTCGGCTCAACAGGCCTTCAACGAAAAGCCGGTCCCTATCGGCAAGGGCGCGACCGAGAGCACGCGCGACCATACCAGTCATGAGACTTAACCGCCAATGCCTAAGCGCATCGAACCCGTGCCAGTTTCCAGTCGAGAGCGTATCCATAATTGTGGTCGCGAACACGAGATCGGAAATCGCCTGTGTTCCAAGGACGGATACGGCACGAAGCAACGTTTCGACCTTGCGGCTCTGGCCGTAGACCGGGCTATTCACTGTTTTGAGTATTTGCGTGGCCAACGAGGGGTCCGTGCCTAACACACGCGCAAGATCCGAGGGCGAAGCACCACCGTCGTTCAGCGCCGCCCGTACCCGAAAATAAACATCGGGTAGCCCTGGAAGCTGAGAAAAACCCTCAACGAGTTCCGTTGGGTCGAAGCGCTTGCTCATCAAGGTGACGGCCGGAAATCCTGTCCTTTCGTTATCGGCTAAATGAATGTCCGCTTGATGACCGCAGATTACCGTCCCCGCCCCCCCAACAATGACCCTAGCACACCTCTTAGGATTTGCCGCCCGACTTGCGATCCGATGGATCGTGCCGCGCTTTTTGCCGCTGCTTCCAGGATGCCCTCCTGCTTGCCCCCGCGTGGTCCTGTCGTGCCCAGAAGGATTCCACCGATCGTTCCCATAATTCCTCCGCCGCTACTGCCCTGCCCTTGTGTTGTGCTATTACCTTGCATAGGGGCCGGCGCTTGGGCGCCGGCGGCGGCTTTGAGCTTCTCGTAAGCAGACTCGCGATCGACCTCTTGCTCATAGTGCCCGGCAACGAGTGAATTCTTGATGACCTGCGCGCGTTCATCGGGCGTGGCGGGTCCGATTCGGCTTCCGGGTGGAAGAATGAAGGCGCGTTCCACCACGCACGGCCGGCCTTTCTCATCCAGGAATGAGACCAAGGCCTCGCCGACGGCGAGTTCGGTGATGGCCTTCTCCGTATCAATCTCGGGGTTCGCGCGCAAAGTGTTGGCGGCGGTCTTTACCGCTTTCTGATCGCGTGGTGTGAAGGCGCGTAAAGCGTGTTGCACGCGATTGCCTAACTGTCCCAGCACCGTCTCCGGGATGTCGAGCGGGTTCTGGGTAACGAAGTACACGCCCACACCCTTTGACCGGATCAAGCGTACCACTTGCTCGATTTTTTCCAGCAGCGCCTTGGGGGCGTCGTTGAATAGCAGGTGGGCTTCGTCGAAGAAGAACACAAGTTTGGGTTTTTCCACATCGCCCACCTCGGGCAAGACTTCGAACATCTCCGAGAGTAGCCACAGCAAAAAGGTGGCGTAGGTTTTCGGTTGATTGAGCAGCTTGTCCGCGCACAGGATGCTGATGACGCCCTTACCGCCTTCGGTCTGCATCAGGTCGCTCACGTTCAATGCGGGTTCGCCGAAGAACTTGTCGGCACCTTGCTGCTCCATCTGCAACAGCCCGCGCTGAATGGCACCGACACTGGCGGGCGAGACGTTGCCATAGTCGGTGGTGAATTGCTTGGCGTTGTCTCCCACGAACTGAAGCATGGCGCGCAGATCCTTCAGATCGAGCAGCAACAGGCCGTTGTCGTCGGCGATCTTGAACACCATCGCCAGCACGCCTTCTTGCGTGTCATTCAACTCCAGCATGCGACCCAGCAGCAAAGGCCCCATCTCCGATACGGTGGCGCGCACCGGGTGGCCCTGTGTGCCCAATACATCCCACAGCATGGCCGGGCAGGAGGCGAATTTGGGTTCTTCCATGTTGAGGTTTTTCAATCGCTCCTGCAGTTTTGGGCTGAGTTGGCCCGCCTGGCTGATGCCGGAGAGGTCGCCCTTCACGTCGGCCATGAATACCGGTACGCCGATCTGGCTGAAGCTCTCCGCGAGTTTTTGCAGGGTGACGGTCTTGCCGGTGCCGGTGGCGCCCGTAATTAATCCGTGACGGTTGGCAAGTGCGGGAAGCAGTGCGATGTCGTCTGTGCTTCTTGCGACGATGAGGGGGTTGGCCATGTTCAATTCCGGAGCGGTGCGGGAGAGGGCCTATGCTACACTTTTCGCTATTCTCTCCGTCTTCAACACTCGAGCAAGTGGCGTGTTCGCGTCACGAATGGAAGTCATGGCTGGTCATAGTAAGTGGGCAAACATCAAGCATAGGAAGGCCGCGGCGGATGCCAAGCGCGGCAAAGTCTTCACCAAACTCATCAAGGAAATCACGGTGGCGGCGCGCCAGGGCGGCGCTGACCCAGGCATGAACCCGCGCCTGCGATTGGCCGTGGATAAGGCCTACGAGTCCAACATGCCCAAGGACAACGTCGAGCGCGCCATCAAGCGCGGCAGTGGGGATCTGGAAGGTGTCAACTACGAAGAAATTCGCTACGAAGGCTATGGCATTGCGGGCGCCGCCGTGATTGTGGATTGCCTCACGGACAATCGCACGCGTACGGTGGCCGATGTGCGCCACGCCTTTACCAAGCATGGTGGTAATTTGGGCACGGACGGTTCGGTGGCTTTTTTGTTCAAGCACTGCGGCCAGATCGTGTTCGCACCGGGCACCGATGAAGAAAAGGTGATGGAGGTGGCCATTGAAGCGGGTGGGGAGGACGTCCTGACCCATGACGATGGCAGCATCGAAGTGTTGACTTCGCCTCAGGATTTTCTGGCGGTGAAGGCGGCGTTGGACAAGGCCTGCTTGACGTCAGAACTCGCCGACGTGGTGATGAAACCCCTGAATGAAAGCGTACTCACCGGCGACGACGCGCCCAAAATGCAGAAACTGCACGATGCGCTGGAGACGCTGGATGATGTGCAGGATGTCTACACCACAGCGGTGGTGGACGACTAACCGGGCGTGACATCCTCTGGCATCGTTGTGCGCATACTGGGTATTGACCCCGGCCTTCGAGTCACAGGCTACGGTGCCATTACCCGGACGGGTCAAAAAATCGGCTACCTCACCAGCGGCGTGATTCGCACACCGGTAAAAGGTTCCCTTCCCGAGCGCTTGGAATCCATATTGAGCGGGTTGGGTGAAGTGATGGACGCTTGGCAGCCCGAGCAAATCGCGGTGGAGAAGGTGTTCGTCAACGTCAATCCGCAATCCACACTATTGTTGGGGCAAGCGCGTGGCGCGGCAATATGTGCGGCCGTTGCGCGCAAGCTGCCCGTTGCCGAGTACACCGCGCTGCAAGTCAAGCAGGCAGTGGTGGGAAACGGCCACGCGGACAAGACGCAAGTGCAGGAAATGGTGCGGCGCTTGTTGGTGCTGGCCGCGAGTCCGAGCGCGGATGCGGCTGACGCGTTGGCCTGTGCCATTTGCCATGCGCACGGAGGCCTAGGTTTAGGGCGATTGGCTACGGCCGGTTTTCGCGTACGCCGTGGGCGGCTCGTATGATCGGGCGCATCGCCGGGACCTTGGTCGCCAAGCAGCCGCCCACCGTGGTGATCGACGTGCAAGGGGTTGGCTATGAGGTGGACGTGCCGATGAGCACGTTCTATCAATTGCCCGCCAACGGCACAAAAGTGACTCTGCACACGCAACTTATCGTGCGCGAGGACGCGCATCTGCTCTACGGTTTTGCCACCGAGGGCGAGCGCCAGGCATTCCGGCAGTTGTTGCGGGTGAGCGGAATCGGGGCGCGCACGGCGTTGTCGGTGCTCTCCGGCATGACAGTGGACGAGTTGTTTCTAGCTATCGCTTTGCAGGATGCCGTGCGGCTGACCAGGGTGCCAGGTATCGGGCGCAAGACGGCGGAACGCTTGCTGTTGGAGCTGAAGGATAAGTTGGCGCCGACGTCAGGCGCTCAGGGTGCGAGCCCGCAGGCGAGCGCACGCAGCGATGCGCTGAACGCTCTGGTGGCTTTGGGGTACAACGAGCGCGAAGCCGCTGCTGCGCTCAGCAAGGTGGATATGGCGCTGCCCACCGGAGATGCCATCCGCCAGGCGCTTAAGCAACTCTCAAAGGTTCTATGATTACTTCCATGGTGTCGCGCGTTGCCATCGCGCTAATGATTGTGTGCGGGCCCGCCTTCTCACAGGTGGATTTGAAAGAGGACGCCGTGCGCCGAGTCGCGCAGGCTCACGATCCGGCGATCTTCGTCGCCACCGGCGCGCTCTATCTGAAACAAGAAGCCCTGCGCGCCATGCGAGGTAAATCGCTGTCGCCGGAAGTGGAAGGTGAGGTCAATCACCTCATCGATACCGCAGTTCGAGACGCCGCCTGGTTCCACGCGGGCTGGGCACACGCCATCGACAAATACTTGTCGGCGGAGGAAGCCGATGAAATTGCGGCACACTTCGACACGGAAGGCGGTAAGCTTCAACGCCGCGTGATTGAACTCGTCATCGGGGAGGTAGTCATGGGCAACTACACCAGATGCTGATGATCCAAGGCGTGGAGGCCATTACGGTCCACTTCGAGGCAGTGGCCAGGGAAATTCGGCGAGCAGTTGGTGACGCAAACACCATGGATAGACCCAAATGAGCGGTTGTACGATTAACGTCGGGAGGAAGGGAGCAAAATGAAGCGGGCAGGCAAGCATTGGCAGGTGTTGGTGTGGATGGCGGGAA
>JANNFC010000458.1:0-5747 GCA_031379405.1 Betaproteobacteria bacterium
TCCTAAGTATTTTGCCGGGACGCTACCGCACAACTCGAATGTCATCATCTTAACTGGAGAAGACTATGTGGACAAAGCCTGAGTACACCGAAATGCGTTTCGGCTTCGAAGTAACGATGTACATCTACAACCGCTAAGCAATTAAACGGTTGAGCGAAAGCCCCCTAGCGGGGCTTTCGTGTTTCTGAGGTTCGAATCCAGGAAATCATGCATATTCGCGTATTAGGTGCAGCCGCTGGCGGAGGGTTCCCCCAGTGGAACTGTAACTGCAAGAATTGCGATGGGGTGCGTAAAGGCTCGCTACGGGCGCTAGCGCGTACCCAATCCTCTATCATCGTCAGCAGCGACGAGTTCAATTGGGTGTTGTTCAACGCCTCGCCCGACCTGCTCACTCAAATCAAGAACACACCGATCCTCCAACCCGGCCGCGCCATCCGTGATAGCGGAATTCGCGCCGTCGTCCTGATGGATGGGCAGATCGATCACACCACCGGACTCCTGATGCTGCGCGAGGGGAAACAACCTCTCAACATCTACTGCACGGACATGGTGCGTGAGGACATGACCACAGGAAACCCCCTGTTCACCATTCTCGGCCATTACTGCGGCGTGAAATGGCACAACATTCCCTACAGCATCCCCATTTCCACGGACAACGAATATTCCATCGAAGGGATCGAGCACCTTCGTTTCACCAGCGTTTCCCTCAAGAGCAAGGCGCCGCCGTATTCGCCGCATCGGCACGATCCGCATGATGGCGACAATATCGGCATGCGCATCGTGGATACGCGTACCGGCAAAAGCGTGTTCTATGCCCCTGGATTGGGCGAGATCGAATCCCACATCAAACCCTTCATGGCCGCCGCCGATTGCGTGATGGTGGACGGCACTTTCTGGACCGACGACGAGATGGTCGCCATGGGCATCTCGCAAAAGCGGGCGCGCGAAATCGGGCACCTGCCGCAATCGGGCGAGAACGGCATGATTAGTGTGTTGAAACCGCTGCGCGCTGCCAGGAAGATTTTGATCCACATCAACAACACCAATCCCATCCTGGACGAAGATTCACCGCAGCGAGCCGAATTAACCCAGGCCGGAATAGAAGTGGCCTACGACGGCATGGCCATCGAGTTATAGATAGGAGGAAGACCATGGGCGCCCCCGACATGATGCCGTGGAGCAAAGAGGAATTCGAGCAACGCTTGCGCAACAAAGGCAAGCGCTATCACATCTACCATCCCTATCAGATCGCCATGAACAGCGGCAAGCTCACCAAAGAGCAGATCCAGGGCTGGGTGTGCAATCGTTTCTATTATCAGTTGGCCATTCCCGTCAAGGATGCCGGCGTTCTCACCAACATGCCGGACCGGGATCATCGCCGCAAATGGATTCAGCGCATCATCGATCACGACGGCACGCAAGGCGACGAGGGCGGTATCGAAGCGTGGTTGACCTTAGGTCTCGCGGTGGGGCTATCGCGCGAGGATGTGCTGTCGCAAAAATACGTCCTGCCGGGAGTGCGCTTCGCGGTTGACGCCTACATTACCTTCGCGCGTCGCGCGCCGTGGCAGGAGGCCGTGTCGTCCAGCTTGACGGAGTTGTTCGCGCCGGAGATTCACAAGGAGCGTTTGGCCAATTGGCCGCAGCACTATCCCTGGATCGACCAGTCCGGTTACACCTATTTCCGCAAGCGTTTGTCCGAGGCTCGCAGAGACGTGCAGCACGGACTCGACGTCACCCTGGAGTATTATCAAACACGAGAGCAACAGGAACGCGCGCTCGAGATTCTGCAATTCAAATTAGATATTCTGTGGGCCATGTTGGATGCCATGCAAATCGCTTACGGTATCGGCCCCGAGAAAATCGGACAAGGTACGAGGATGCCCGATGAGTGAACCCGCCGCCGCACTGCCTTTGGATCAAATCATCGAACTTCAGCGCCAATACCGCTTCCAATGGGAGCCGGCGCAGGATTGCTTCGTGCTGCTCTACCCGGAAGGGCTGATTCAGCTCAGAGGCAGCTCCGGGGACATCATGAAGTACGTGGACGGCGCCACTAGCATAGACGGTATCGTCGCCAAATTGGAGCAAGCGTTTCCCGGTAACGACCTGCGTCCGGACGTCATCGGTTTTTTGGAGCACGCATATGGAAAAGGCTGGATCCGTGTCAAACCTTAGCGCCACGAGCAAGTCTCGCGGTCCTCTCTGGCTCAACGCGGAGCTCACTTATAAGTGCCCGCTGCACTGCGTCTACTGCTACAACCCGGTCGACTACGCCAAGACAGGAGGCGAACTGACTACGGAAGAATGGATTAAGGTCTTGCGCCAGGCGCGCGAGTTGGGTGCCGTTCAGCTTGGTATTTCCGGCGGTGAACCGCTACTGCGCGAGGACTGCGAACAGATAATTGCCGAAGCGGGAAGTCTGGGCTACTACGTCAACCTGCTGACTTCGGGCGTGGGATTGAGCGAAAAGCGCATCGCCGCCTTCCAGCAAGGCGGCCTCAATCAGATTCAACTCTCCTTCCAGGATTCCACCAAGGAGATGAACGACTTTCTATCGAGCACCAAAACCTTCGAGCTCAAATCCAGAGTCGCCAAGTTGATCAAGAAGTACGAGTATCCGATGGTGCTCAACGTGGTGCTGCATCGAATGAACATCGATCATATCCAACAAATTCTGGATATGGCGCAAGCCATGGGTGCCGAGCACGTCGAACTCGCCAATACGCAGTACTACGCTTGGGCCATGCTCAATCGCGATCAGTTGTTACCGAGCCAGAAGCAACTGGTGCGCGCGGAAGCCATCACCAACCAATTCCGCAAAAAGATCGGCAACAAGATGAAGCTCTATTTCGTCGTGCCGGACTACTACTCCAATCGACCGAAGAAATGCATGAACGGTTGGGGCACCACCTTCCTCAATATCGCGCCCGATGGCCTGGCCATGCCCTGTCACGAAGCGCGCATGTTGCCCGGACTGAACTTGCCGAACGTACGCGATCACGATCTGGGTTGGATATGGCAGGAATCGCCCGGATTCAAAGCCTATCGCGGTGACTCCTGGATGAAGGAACCTTGCCGCAGTTGTGACGAGAAAGAAAAAGATTTCGGCGGCTGCCGCTGCCAAGCCTATATGCTGACGGGCGATGCAACCAACACCGATCCGGTTTGCGACAAGTCGCCCAAGCACGAATTAGTGACGAAGGTCGTGGAAAAGGCCCAGATCCCAGGCAAACCGGTTGCGGTTCACCCGGTCGTATTCCGGCTCGACAAGAACTCGCTCACACGCTCGGAGCCGGCGAAGCCCGAAACTGTCGCGCCCTAGGCAGTAGTGGGCCCAGTAATAAAAGGGACTTCGCGGGCGGGGTATTTTGGCGGCACGATCTCGTCCGTCTTGGTTCCCGCTCGTCCGGCTTAGGACCTCAGTGGTGATGCCCCCCGGCCCCATGCACGTGGCCGTGCTGTAGTTCTTCCTTCGAGGCTACCCGCACACCGGTGATCTGGCAGGCGAAGATCACGGTCTTGTCGGCCAGCGGATGGTTACCGTCCACCGATACGGTGGAGTCGTTGATACCCGTCACCGTGTAGATCGCAGATTCTCCCGAATTCTCGTTCTGACCCTCGAAGCGCATGCCGACTTCCAAGTCCTTCGGAAACGCGGCGCGCGGTTCTTCGCGAATCAGATCTTCGTCGAATTCGCCGAACGCATCATTGGGTTCCAACGTCACGCTGCATTGATCGCCCGCTTTCTTGCCTTCCAGCGCTGCTTCCACCGCTGGGAAAATACCATGGTGACCACCGTGCAAGTAGCTGATGGGGGAGTCGGTTTTTTCGATGAGATCTCCGCTGCCTTCGGCAAGCTCATAGGTCAGTGAAACAACGGTATTCTTGGCAATCAACATCAGTTCAGTTCTTTCACGAGTTGCAGGACGTCGTGCGCATGATGGCGCGGCGTGACGCTGCTTAAAACATGGCGCAAGGCGCCCTTCTTATCTATTACGAAGGTAGAGCGCGCAACCATGGGTCTGTGTTTCTCCTCCGCCTCCTTGTCATGCAGGACGCTGTACTTGCGACACACATCCCCGTCCGTGTCGGCGAGGAGCCGGACGGTGAGGCCATGCTTGTCCCGAAAGTGACCGTGCGACACGCAATCGTCCATGCTCACACCGAGTACGACGGTATCGGCTTTTTGGAAACGCTCGTCGAGTTCGCTAAACTCGATTGCTTCCATGGTGCAGCCAGGCGTATCGTCCTTAGGGTAAAAGTACAGAACCACGTTACAGCGGCCCTTGTATTCACCAAGGCTAACCACCTCCATGTCCGCATCGGGAAGTTCGAAATCAGGAGCCAGTTCGCCGATCTTCAGCATGTCAGATCGCTGCTAAGAGAGAGCGCCGGATTCTATCTTATTTTCACTTGCGTCCCATTTTGACTCTAGCCATGCACGCCAATAAAACGACACCATTGCTAGGCGATATTTCACCCGAACGGTTCCTGCGTGCGCATTGGCAACGCAAGCCCAGACTCATTCGCAATGCGTTCCCGCAATTCCGGGATCTCCTCACGCGTGAAGAGTTGATGCAGTTGGCCTGCCGAGAGGAATGCCGATCCAGACTCGCGATCAAGCAAGGTCGCACCTGGCAAGTACATCACGGTCCGTTCCAGCGCAAACAACTACGGCAATTGCCGGCACGCGGATGGGCGCTACTCGTGCAGGACGTCAATCTCGTACTGCGCGCGGCTCACGACCTACTCATGCAGTTCAATTTTGTTCCCTACGCGCGCCTGGACGATCTGATGATCAGCTTGGCGCCCGATGGCGGCGGCGTGGGACCGCATTTCGATAGCTATGATGTTTTCTTGCTTCAGGGACTAGGCAAGCGACGCTGGGAGCTCAGCACACAGACCGACCTGTCTCTGATCGAGAGCGCGCCGCTCAAAGTCCTGAAGCGATTCAAACCGCAGCGGAAGTACGTACTCGATCCCGGCGACATGTTGTATCTACCGCCAGGGGTGGCGCACAACGGCGTCGCGTTGGGTGCGTGCATGACGTACTCCATCGGTTTTCGCTCGCCAACCTTGCAAGAATTGGTGAGTGCTTTTCTGGCACATCTGGACGATGATCTTCAGATAGCGGGCCGTTACGAGGATCCCAACCTTGACGCCACTGCCACGCCCGCACAGATTCCTTCTCGTATGACCGAAGCCGCGCTGTCCCAAATCAACAAATTGGATTTCTCAAGGGACAACGTAACGCGCTTTCTCGGGCGCTATCTCACCGAACCCCAACCCCACGTCGTGTTCAATCCTCCCTCCGCATCCCTGTCGCGACGTAGCTTCGCCAGCGCGCTGCGCCGGGCAGGTGTGGAGTTGGATCTGCGCACCCGGATGCTTTGGTCCGATGGCTATGTCTTCATCAACGGCGAGCGTATCGTGATGGATCCAACCCAAGCACCTCGCCTCAGGCCCCTGGCGGACCGCCGCATGCTGGGCCCCGGGCATGCCGTTTCTGTCAGTGAGACGGATCAACTTTACGCCTGGTACCGGGCGGGCTACTTGCTCCTTGGCCCCTAGTGTAGTGCTTCACTCTTGACGGCACTTAAGTTGAAGGATCAGAAAGCCTTTGATTGGGACAAAAGTGGCGAAATCGGTCCCAGACGAGGCGCAAACCGCAGCGAGGTTGAACACCTCGCGAGGATTTGCAACGAAGTATGGGGCCGATTCTCGCCATCTTTTGTGCCGTTTAG
>JANNFC010000465.1:0-4509 GCA_031379405.1 Betaproteobacteria bacterium
CGATTCTCGATCTTCTCAGCCACACCTCCGGCATCAGCTATCGGTTCTGGAACAAGGAGCCCATCGCCAAGATGTACGAAGACGCCGGTGTCTCCGATGGCTTGACGCCCACCCAGGGCACCATCGGCGAGGCGGTGAAGAAAATCGCCTTGGTCCCGCTCAACAATCAACCCGGGGAAGCCTACGAGTACGGGCTGAACACGGACGTATTGGGCGCGCTGATCGAAGTGGTGTCCGGCGTGCCATTGGACCAGTTCTTCAAGGCGCGCATCTTCGATCCGCTCAAGATGAAGGACACGCAGTTCTTTGTCTCAGCAGCACAGAAGGACCGATTGGTCAGTCTGTACATGCCCAAGCCCGAGGGCGGTTTAGCCAAGGCCGGCGATGAACCCACGCGTTGGGGGCAGTTAGTATTTTCGCCCGCGGTGCCCTACTCCAACCTGCGCACCTACTTCTCCGGTGGCGGCGGACTCAGCTCGACGGTGCCTGACTATTTGCGCTTCACGCAGATGTTCATCAACGGCGGCCAGTTGGACGGCGCGCGCTTACTGAGCCGCAAGTCGGTGGAATTGATGGCCTCCAACCAGATCGGCAAACTGAGCGTCTGGGATTACATCCCGCATTATGCCGCGGGCAACCTCGGTGACAAGTTCGGCCTGGGTTTTGGCATCCGTTCCGATGCCGGTCAAACCGAGATTGGTTCCATCGGCGAGTACCAATGGGCCGGCATCTTCAACACGCGCTTCTGGATCGATCCGAAAGAGAAGCTCAGCATCGTGTTCATGAGCCAGATCATCCCACGCGCGCCGGATATCGAGCACAAGGTGCACGCGGCGGTTTATCAAGCCATCATGGAGTAAGCAGCCGGATTGGGGTTTACGCTAGCCTTTGTGGCGTCAGTCAGGCCTCCACGACACAAATAAAAGGGACTTCGCGGGCGGGGTATTCACCCCGCCCTTGACCAATGGGGGCTAGGTGAATTGCCCTGAGGCGAATGGGGAAACGCGCACTCGCGCACATAAGTTTGCTCATATCTTGCAGCACAGATTGATCCCCCAACCCTCGCGCAAACGCCGCTAATCACACTACGATCCCTCCCCACCCCGGCGAGTAGGGCAAAAAAGCGCAGCGCCTTCCGCCACGTCATCGATCGCCATCTTCACCTTCGCCCTTAGCAGATCAGCAAGATCGAGGGGCGAATAGCGGAAGTGGGGCTAATTTCGCCGTTGGCGGGCTCCGTCCGTTAACGCCATTCCTTCGTTGAGAATCTCGACATACCGTGCGTAGCTGAATACCCTACCGCGTTGCTTGCGAGTGAGTTCCGCCACAACCCCCACACGTTCCGGGTGCGCCAGCGATTTGTTCACGGTCGCGGGCGTGAGGCCTGTCGCAACGCTCAGTGATGCCGCAGTGGCGATCGGCTGGCGTTGCAGCGCGAGGTGGATCGCCAGCGCCGAAGCCGTGGCACGGCCCAAGCCTTCGATACGACGGGTATCGTCGGAGGCCCGCGCCAACAGACGCTTGGCCGACATGGCAGCCTGCGTGGCACTCGCCACCACCGCATCGGCGAAGAATTCCAACTACAGACCGATTCCCTCAGCGTAGTTATGTGGCTAGAATGCTGCCGCTAGAATCCCTTGATCCAGGATCTTTGCAGATGGCCGAATCGTATTCTCCCGTTTCCCTGCCTGCGTCAACGCGCAAGGCGCTGGCGCAGGTCGCTGCACAGTCGGGGAAGTCGGAACGCGTATTGATTAATCGAGCGGTGCGAGAGTTCGTCCAGGATTACCTCGATGGCATCGAGGCTGATCGGCGCAAGCGCACAGGCCGTAGGCCAATTTCAGCTCAAAAGGTTTACCGAAAACTTGGCTTGGCGGATTGAATTCGATCCATCGGCGGCGAAGGAATTTGCTGCACTTGACCGACCGGTTCAGTTGCGCATTAAGGTATTCCTCGATCGAGTTGTTGCTGCTGACCCTCGCCACGTAGGCGCCGCCCTCAAGGGCCCCTATCGTGGCTACTGGAAGTACCGTGTAGGCGACTGAAGATTGGTGTGCGAGTTACGGGATCAGGTGGTGACTGTCTACATCCTTAGAATCGCTCATCGCCGAGACGTGTACAAGGCAGGCCCGTGACATCGTCATCGTAATGGCTGATCGCTGTCATTCGAACTCGACCAAGCCTTACATCGTCTGGCAGGTCGACTCTAAGTTATTCCAAACATGTCTCGATGTTTTCTCCCGGCTCCCGTAAGCACGTGGGACATGCCGGGCCGGTCCCAGACGTTGATCCACTGTGTGTAAGCCCCCGCCACGCCAAGGGTGGCCTGCTTCGATTTTTAGGGGCATGCGGAATCTTCAATTCACGCAGTTTCGTGGGTTACTCTGCTATGCGGGCGTCCACAATCGTAGCGGACAATGCTATGCCATCTGCACAAAATCCTTGTTGGTCGCAGAGATTTGGTCGCGAGCACCAGCTGCCCGGGTTTGTTGTTGTCGAAGATATTCGCGGTCAACGCCTTGGCGTGGCGGGGACGTACATCGTGCCGTCAGAGAACCAGCAGGCCGCACGCAGCGATCCACTCAAGTTTACATACGATCAGTGGGGCGCAGCCGGCCAGAAATAGATCGGTCTGAAGTAACTCCACTTGCCCCAGAACACCTGACCGCAGCAGGTTCTCGTGTGCGCACGTGAGCCCGCGCAGGTCCACGTCGGTCGCCACGATGCGTCGTACCCCGCGTCGCGCCAGGATTTCCGACAGGACGCCTGTCCCAACGCCGACATCGAATGCCAAGTCCGTGGCCGGTAGGGGAGTGTGCGCCACTAGATCGACATACTCGCCGCGCGTTGGCGAAAAAACCCCATAGTTCGGGTGAATGCGGTTGCTTCCCGGCGCGCCCAAGGCGGGAATCTCCACCGCTTTCTTCCGCCACTCATGGGCCGCCACTAATCCAAGCAAGTCAGGGCGAGAGCGCCTGTGAATGCCAGCGCGTGCCGCGCACTTCGGCCGATTCGTTCCAGGCAATAATGGGGGGAGCATTCATCCCCCAAAAGGCGATTGAGCCACAGAGCACACAGAGAGAATCAACCCCCTACGTGTCGTTGGATTCTCACCAAACGGGCGGGAGAACGGCGCGGCGTAACGCCTTGGTTTTCCTCTGTGTACTCTGAGTCCTCGGTGGCCAAATGCCTTTTCCAGGTTCATGTGGGTGCCGCTAACCGATTCACCATCCAAGATCGTATTAGACTATAACTTGCTGCCTCTATTACCTGGGCACGTTCCTCGCGGACCTTAATGAGCAAAAACGATGACTCCTTCAATCATTCATCAGCCGGACTCCAAGCTCGACCTAGTATTCGAGCGCATCATCGATGTCCAGAGAGATCTCGTGTGGATGGCGTGGACGATGCCGGAACACCTCAAGAAATGGTTTACACCCGCACCATGGGTAACGCTAGATTGCGAAATCGATCTTCGCCCCGGTGGCATCTTCCGCACGGTGATGCGCTCACCGGAGGGACAGGAGTTTCCGAACCTCGGTTGTTACCTTGAAATCGTCAAGAACGAAAAGCTCGTGTGGACCAACGTCCTCGCCCCGGGTTACCGGCCATCCAACACGCCCGCTGCGATGCCTTGCGATGCATTGTCCTTCACTGCGGTGATTTCACTTGCACCCCATGAAAATGGGACGAAGTACACTGCACTCGTTATCCACGGCGATGAAGAAGCCCGCAAGAAACACGAGGACATGGGATTCCACGAGGGTTGGGGAAAGGCTCTCGACCAGCTCGTTACGCTCGTCAAGAAAATGTAAGTGCGTGGAACTTCTCAGCTACATTAGACGGTTCGATGGACGGCTTCGACCCTGAACCGTCAGCGGCGGGTGTCCGCCTTGGAGAGGCCCAATCGATCAGGAATACGATCGCGTAAACACCGTCACCTAATCCGCCTCGCCGTCACCAATGCGCTCGCATAAGCGCGGCACTACGCGACCCCGGTGCTGCCGATGACGTGACAATCCAAGTGAGGCACGGTGTGTGGAATCCGCATATTGAAAAGAGGAAGGAGTGACGGTCCTGTAGTCGTTGATCATTGCACTTCGTACTGTCTCCATCGCGGCGAATTCGCCCATCATGATTCCGTGTCACCGGTTGATGACTGCCGAGGCGCTTGTCGGACTGGGCCGGGTCGACGAGGCGATAGCGATGCACCAAGGGGAGATCGAGACCATAGCGAAAAACGGCGAGCGAATTCATCAAGCCGAGATTTCTCGGATGCGCGGCGTCCTATCCATTCGGAAGGATCCGGGCATCGCCGAGTCGTTCCTGCAGCGCGCGCTCGATTCAAGCCGTGGAGTTGTTGCGCCGCCTCGGCGCCATGGTACCCATCTGCATTGCACCATCGCATTGCACCATCTGCACCCAAAAAACAGGCTAGCGACTGTGACGTCGAGTTTGCATAACGGGTGGTGTCTCAGTTTGAGTTTAACCGATCCCGCCGCCTGGGGC
>JANNFC010000466.1:0-1772 GCA_031379405.1 Betaproteobacteria bacterium
TTTGCTGGGGCTTGTATGGGGTTTTGAGTCCAATGGCACTTGCAAATGACCGGCCTCCGACCACGGCTGCGGGCTTCGTAGGGTGGGTGCAACCCACCGAGCCGAGTCTTCAGATCATGAACGCCGTCCAGCCTAGTCAAGCAACGGAAATCTTGTTGTAGTAAAGTCACCTCATGGAGGTGCCCACGATGACCAGGAAAGTTTCAATACGACGACGCGAATGCGGATTTATCGGCTTGGCCCTGGTAGCCCTGCTGTTTCTTGCTGCTATCTCGTCGATTCTGGGTTTCGCGGCAAGTTCCGCTGAATCCAATCGACAGGAGCGCGACCAGCGCACACGCGTAGCATTGGCCGCGGCAAAGGAGGCATTGATCGCATTCGCCGTCGGCAACCCGGATCGTGGCTATCTGCCTTGTCCTGCCGATCCGACGCTCGCAGGCACCCTGACCGAAGGGACGATGCTAGGCACCTGTAGTAGCCACGCCGTCCGTATTGGCCGATTGCCCTGGCGCAGTCTGGGAATCGCAGAATTGCGGGACGGATCCGGTGAACCGCTTTGGTACGCAGTGTCCGCCAATTTTGCCAATGGTGCCTCAACTATTAATTCCGCCGCAAGCACGGGATCCTTAACTATCAATACCATCGCAGGGAATGCCGCGATCGTTTTCTCAGCGGGGGAAGTCTTGCAAGGTCAAATCCGAACAGATGCTGTCGCTCTTTGCAGCACAACCAGCGGGAATCTTCGCAATGACTATTGTGCCGCCAACTACTTGGATGTCGATACAGTAAGCGGCATCTCAAATGCCGATGCCAATGAAGCCTTTGCGCATACCAAAGGAGCCGCATTCAACGATCAGATCGCTGCCGTGACCAGCCAGCAATTCTTCACACGGGTGGAGAAGCGAGTCCTTCAGGATGTGAAGTCCTGCCTGCTAGAGTATGCCGACCATGCCGGTAACACCAAGCATATTTTTCCCTGGGCTCATCGTGCCAACGCCAGCGAACCCGACCCCGCCGATAAGTCGGAGGACTACGATGATCGTTCCGGTACCAACATTGGCCGCATCGCTGATACATTTGACGATTCACCGTATTCTTGGGGAGCGGATTGCCCGCTTTCGCATTGCACAACTCCAGGCGCGTGCACATCCAACAAGAACTGGCTCAAAGACTGGCGCGAAGTGGTCTTCTACGTAGTGTCGGAGGATTTCAATCCTGATGGGCCAGGAACGTCGGGAGGCGATGGGGAGATTACTGTAGGCACCAACACCAACGTCAGGGCAGCGATTCTCATAGCAGGGAAGCCGGTGACGGGACAAACACGCGCCGACGAGGACGACCGCATGTCACGTGCAAACTACCTTGAAGACAACAACCTCGCGACCTACTCCTCACCACCCCAAACTTGGGAGCTGAAACCGGCGACATCCACGTTTAATGACCGAGTCGTCGTAGTCGCCCCCTGATCCGAGTCTTCTCTAAGGCAGCGCTCCCGCGTTAACCATCTGACTTAGCAACGCATAAGCGCCAATCCACTCGACATGATCGTCGAACACGTTGCCAGTCGTGGCAACAGGTTGGTGCGCCACGAAGACAACATCGCCGTCCAGATTGGCGGCTTCATCGGTTGCAGCTACAACGCTGCCCGATACGATTTCCGGCGCGTTCTTGCCCAAGGAATAAATAACTGCGATCGCATTCCCCGCACTCAACGTCTGCGCGGTGCCGCATGTCGTAAGCGTAATTCCCGTTCCGCTGGCGCACACCGAGAG
>JANNFC010000467.1:0-4494 GCA_031379405.1 Betaproteobacteria bacterium
TGCATTCGCGTCACAGAAGATTTACTGTCGCACGCGCTGGCCGTTGGCGCAGCCTAAGGCGCGTTTGGCGATATCGAAACTTTGGGGAAAGGGTACGCGGGAGCCATAGACTCCTCACCGCGTGGTGTAATGGGTGTTGTAGTAGCAGGTCAAGCCTGCTTCAAAAGCAACAATGCCATGAACTTCGTGCCGTTTTTTTTCGACGTACTCGCCTACGGCGCCATCTTCGTGTTGGTCGTGCTGGGGCTCGGCGTGATCGCCAGCATGATGGGTATCTTCAATTTTGCGCATGGCGAATTCGTTCTGCTGGGCGCCTACACCGTTTATTGGTTCGATCACCGCGGCCTGCCAGTTTGGCTGGGAATGGCGGCGGCGCCGGTCGCCGTCGGTCTCGTCGGTCTGGTGTTGGAGCGCGTGGCCATTCGGCGTTTCTATGCGGCGCCCATCGTGGCGATGCTCGGCACCTACGCTATTGGATTGGTGCTGCGCGAGGGCGTGCGCATGCTCCTGGGCGGCCAATTCTTCAACGTCACGGCCCCCTTTGTCGGTTCTATCGAGGTCGCCAACGTGTCAATCTCGCGCTGGCGCACCGCTGTCATCGTCATCACAGTGCTGGTGATGATCGGTAGCTACCTACTCCTCACCAAGACACAGTTCGGTCTGCGCATGCGGGCCTCACTCGAGAACCCGGCGCTCGCGCGCGCTTCGGGCATATCAACGAATAGAGTCTATGCCGGCACTTTTGCCTTCGGAGCAGCGCTTGCCGGATTGGCCGGCGGACTGATGGTTCCGATCTATTCACTCAATGCGGACATGGGTGTTCCCTTCCTGATCAAGTCGTTCCTGGCGGTCATGCTGGGGGGAATGGGAAGCTTCGAGGGATCCATCGTCGGAGCCGCCTTGGTCGGCAGTACGAGTGCGGCGCTACCGTGGGCGATTAAACCCGTGGTGGCGGATGTCTTGGTCTTCTTGATCGCCATCGCGATCGTGAAGGTTCGGCCCGAGGGCCTTTTAACGAAGAGGAGGAGTTAGCAATGAGCAACGACGATTCCAACAATGGCGTCCAATCGCGGTCACGGCGCGAGTTCATCCAGCGCGGTTCCGCCCTGGGCGGCACGATCGCTTTGGGTGGGGGAAGCTATCTCTACAACCCGGAGAATGCGGCGGCGGCGGACGCCATCAAGGTGGGGATAGCGACCGACCTGACAGGTCCGATCAGTTGGGGCGGCATTCCGAATTCGCAGGTTGCGAAGATGGTGATCGATGAAATCAATGCCGCCGGCGGATTGCTGGGCAGACCGCTGCAAATGGTGCTGGAGGACACGGCCACCAACGAGCAACTGGCCGTCACCAAGGTACGCAAGCTCGTCACGCAAGATAAGGTTGCGGTGGTATTCGGCGGCATCACCAGTTCCATGCGCAACGCCATCAAGGACACCATCGTCAATCGCGGCAAGACGCTCTATATCTACCCGCAACTCTATGAAGGATTGGAGTGCACGAAGTATCTGTATTGCACGGGCCCCTCGCCCGCGCAGCAGTGCGACACCTTCATCCCCTGGCTGATCAAGAACGGCGGCAAGAAGTTCTATCTTCCGTCCGCCGACTATGTATGGCCGCATACCCTCAACAAATACGCACGCAAGGTAATCGAGAAGAACGGCGGCGAGGTGGTGGACGAAGAATACTTTCCTGTCGATCACAACGAATACAGCGCCACCGTGAACAAGATCATGTCCTCCGGCGTGAACAACGTGTTCAACACTACGATTCCTCCCGGCGTAGCGGCGCTGTTCAAGCAACTCTACGAGGCTGGTTTCCAGAAACGCGGCGGGCGCTTGTCCTGTGTCTACTACGATGAGAATGCCTTGAACATCACGCCGGCGCACGAGATCGAAGGCTTGGCAAGTTGCCTGGATTACTTCAAGGAAGTGAACGATCCCTTTGGCAACAAGGTGCAGGAGAAGTACACCAAGCTATTCGGTACGAAGAACCCTCTCACCGCGGGTAGTGCTGCCACAGGCATGTGGCGCGGCCTCAACCTGTGGGCGGAGGCGGTGAAGAAAGCCAATAGCGTCAAACGCGAAGATGTGGCGGCCGCGCTGGAGACAACGAAACTCGCCGACGGTCTGGGTGGTGGCTGCGAGATCGTGCCCGGCAAGTGGCATGTCAAGATGAACATGTACATTGCCGTGGCGAAGAAGGGAAAGTACGAGATCGTGGAAAAGAGCAACGGTCCGGTGGATCCGCGGGAGTGTTAACGCAGACTGATGTCAGATTTTCTTGATCCATCCGTTGTGACCCTATCGAACGCGCCACACCCCTACCTTCTCCCCGCGCGCGGGGAGAAGGAGCGGATTGTGCGATGAGCAACACTTCCGCGCAGGCACGTCTTGCAATCCCGATCGTCGAGAGTGTGCTGTTGGTCGCCGCCGTGCTGCTGCCTCTCGTCCTCGACGAATTCTGGATTCTGTTCACCACGCGGGTCTTTATCCTGGGGTTGATCGCCTTGTCCTTCGATCTGGTGTGGGGTTACGCAGGCATCATGAGTTTTGGGCAGGCATTGTTCTTCGGCATGGCCGGCTACAGCGCGGCGTTGATCGCCACCAAGTTGGAGATTACGTCGGTGTTCGTGATCGTGCCCGCCGCCGCGCTGGTTGGGCTATTCGTGTCATTCCTGATGGCGGCATTGGTGATTCTCGGTAAGCGCCAACCCAGCATGGTATTCATTGCGCTGGGTACGCTCACCGGTAGTTATGTCGTGGAACGATTGGCGCGCGGTTGGTCCTATGTCGGCGGCCAGAACGGTATTCCCAGTCTCCCGCGATTGACCGCAGGTACCTTCGAAATCAGCGAGGGACCCGTGTTCTATTACATGGCGCTTGCGATTCTTGCGCTGGTATACATTGCGCTGCGCATGCTGACGCGTTCTCAATTTGGCTTGGTGCTGGCGGGCTTGCGGCAACAGGAAAGCCGCATCGCCTTTTTGGGCTACCGAACGCAGAACTATAAGGGCATCACGTTTTGCCTCTCGGGACTGATCGCGGGAATAGCGGGCGGGTTGTACGGCTTTCACGAGGGTTACATAGGCCCGGGCCAGCTGGGGCCTGTGTTGTCGACGCAAGTAGTGCTCTATACCCTGTTCGGTGGCGCCGGGACTTTGATTGGATCGATTCTTGGCGTGGGTCTGATCGATCTGTTCAGTTTTTATCTGTCCCAACTTTGGGACACGGGTTGGCCCATCGTGCTTGGGCTGCTGTTGCTGGTGGTGGTGATGTTCAGGCCAACGGGCCTGATCGGATTCGTGGTGAGCGATCGCGAACGCGCGGGATTCTTCGGGAGGCCGGGGAAGACAGGTAGTGAGCGCAGGTCATGAGTCTGCTTGAGTGTCGCAGCGTATGCAAGACTTTCGGTGCCTTGACCGCATTGGACAACGCGCATCTGGAGGTAAATCATCACGAATTTCATGGCTTGATCGGACCCAACGGTTCCGGGAAGACCACTTTGTTGAAATGCGTCGCAGGCGCCGAGATTGCCACTTCCGGAACCATCACATTGTCCGGCGCGGACATTACCGAACAACCACCAACGGAACGCGCGCACGCCGGATTGAGCATGAAGTTTCAGATCACCGCCGTGCTGCAACAGCTCTCCGTCTACGACAATGTGCTGCTGGCGCTGCAATCGCGCGAATCCTGGATGAGGTTGATGCTTTCGCGCTCACGCCACACGCTGCACGCGCGGGTGATGCAAACGCTGGAGCGATTCAAACTCGCCGATCGTCCCGACGAGCTGGCGGGCTATCTCTCCCATGGGCAGCAGCAATGGCTGGAGATCGCGATGGCCTTGGCGTGCGAACCCACACTGCTGTTGCTGGATGAACCGACCGCCGGCATGAGCCCGCAGGAGCGGCGAGCGACGGGCGAGTTGCTGGCACCCATCAAACAACATTGCTCGTTACTAATCGTGGAACACGACCTGAATTTCATCAAGGAAATTTGCGACACTTTGACCGTGCTAGATCAGGGCCAAGTCGTGGCGAGCGGCCGCACGCGAGCGGTGCAAGAGGACGCGCGGGTCAAGGAGGCCTATCTCAGCCATGTCTGATACCTTGCTCAACGCCTCCGGGTTATGCACCTACTATGGCACGAGCCAGGCGCTGTTCGACGTCTCCATAGCGGTGCCCAAACAAGGTGGCGTGGCCATTCTCGGACGCAATGGTGCGGGCAAGACAACCTTGCTCAAGTCCCTGATGGGAGAACTTCGGCCACGTCAGGGCAGCGTGACCTTCGACGACGCCGAGATCACGGCGCGAACGGCAGAACAACGCGTACGGCAGGGACTGGGGCATGTGCCGCAGGAACAAGCCGTGTTCGTCGGGCTGACGGTCAGGGACAATCTATTGGTGGGTGCGATGGCCGATCCGCAACGCAATGGCCGCATCGACGAGGTCGTGCGATTGTTTCCCAAACTTGGCGAGCGCATGCTGCAGCG
>JANNFC010000475.1:0-6672 GCA_031379405.1 Betaproteobacteria bacterium
GGGCCTGGAGAAGTTCAAGGGCAAGTGCTACCACACCAGCCTCTTCCCCCACACTGGCGTTGACTTCACCAATAAGCGCGTGGGCATGGTCGGCACCGGTGCCACCGCGGTGCAGGCCATTCCTGAAATTGCGCAGCAAGCCAAGCAACTCACCGTGTTCCAGCGCACCGCCAACTACTGTGTGCCGGCACGCAACGGCAAGGTGGACCCCGAAGTGACCAAGGCGCGCAAGGCGGACTACGACGGCGTCGTCAAGCGCACCCGCGAATCGTTCTTTGGCCAGGAGCATTACTTCATCCCGAAGTCGGCACTAGAGGCCACACCCGAGGAGCGAGAGCGCGAATTCGACAAAAGGTGGGACGCTGGCGGATTCGCCTTCTGGCTGGCCAACTACCAGGACATGTTCTTCAGTCAAGAGGCCAATGACCTGTGCGCCGACTACATCAAGCGCAAGATCCGCAAGACCGTAAAAGACCCGGTCGTCGCCGAGAAGCTCATACCCAAGGGTTACGCTTACGGCACCAAGCGCCAGCCGCTGGACACCAACTACTACGAGACCTTCAACAAAGACAACGTGCTGCTGGTCGATGCCAACACTGACGGCGGGATTGAAGAAATCACCGAAAAGGGTATCCGCGCAGGTGGCAAGGAATACGAATGCGACATCATCGTTTTCGCCACCGGATTCGATGCCATGACCGGCCCGCTGAAGGCCTTGAACCTAAAGGGGCGCGGCGGCCGTACGCTGGATAAGGAGTGGGCGGACGGCCCGCACAGCTACCTGGGCATCTCCGTCGCCGGGTTCCCTAACTTGTTTACCATCACCGGCCCGCAGAGCCCATCGGTGTTGTCGAATATGCCGGTATCCATTGAGCAGCATGTGGAGTGGGTCACCGATTGCATCGACAACATGCGCACATCGGGCAAGACCACTATCGAGGCAATGCCTCAGGCGCAAGAGCAGTGGGTTGCGCATGTGAACGAGATCGTCAACATGACGCTGATGGTTGGCGCTAACTCCTGGTACATGAGCGCCAACATCCCCGGCAAACCGCGCGCCTTCTTGCCCTATCTGGGACCAGAAGGTGTCGGTGGTTATCGGAAGAAGTGCGACGAGGTCGCGACCAAGGGCTACGAGGGATTTGAATTGGCATAGCCAACCGTTTAAAAAAACAGCAAAGGGCGGGGTAAAAGTCGGGTAAGCAGCAATCTCCTTATCCCGCTTATCCCGCCCAGTTTCCACAAAATCGGAGCAGACAATGATCGACAATAGCTACTATTCGCAGGACGTGCATGGCCCGTACGAGCTGCACGACATTGGTAATCTCGATTTGGAAGAAGGTGGCACCCTCCGCGGTTGCAAACTCGCCTACGCTGCGTTTGGCACACTCAATGCCGCAAAAGATAACGCCATACTCATTCCCACTTGGTACTCCGGCACCAACAAGATCATGGAGCAAGTGTATATCGGTAAGGGGCGCGCGCTCGATATCGACAAGTATTTCATCATCATCGTCAATCAGATCGGCAACGGTCTATCCACCTCGCCGCACAACACGCCGGCGCCGAGCGGGATGGGGAATTTTCCGCATGTGCGCATCGCTGATGACGTGCGCGCGCAGCACAAATTTGTCACGGAAAAGTTCGGCTTGAAGAGTTTCGCACTAGTGGTCGGCGGCTCCATGGGCGCGCAGCAGACCTACGAATGGGCCGTACGCTACCCCGATATGGTGAAGCGCGCCGCGCCCATCGCCGGCACGGCGAAGAATACCAGCCATGATTTTCTTTTCACCGAAACCCTGGTCGATGCGATCACGTCCGATCCCGGTTTCAACAAGGGTTTCTATGCATCGTCGGCTGACGTACGCGAAGGTCTGCTGCGCCACGCCAAAATGTGGGCAGTGATGGGTTGGAGCACGCAATTTTTCCAGCAGAACCGGTACAAGGCATTGGGGTTTTCGTCCATGGATGATTTCATCATCAACTTCATGAACGGCTATTTCAGCGTGATGGATCCCAACGATCTGCTGTGCATGGCGTGGAAATGGCAGCGCGGCGACGTCAGCCGCCACACCGGTGGCGACCTTCGGGCCGCATTAGGCCGCATTAAAGCCAAGACCTTTGTCATGCCGATGTCCTCGGATATGTTCTTCCCGCCGGCCGATTGCCAGGCCGAGTGGCGACTCATTCCCGACGCCGAGTTCCGGCCAATTCAAACCGTCGACGGGCATCTCGCGCTATTCGGCGTTGATCCCAATGCCATCAGTCAACTCGATAAACACCTAAGTGAGTTGCTCGCTACAAAAGTCTAGATTTCAGGGGGCACCGCGCCCATATTCGGTGCCCCTACACCCATTGGCGGGAGCCGTTCCCTACCCCTATCCAATGGGTCGCTACGCAGAGCTTTGCATAGCGACTCCCATCTGACATTTCCTGCCGCATCCGAAGCGTCAAAAAACGGTGCATGGCCGGGGTGCGTGGACGGAATCGGGGAGGCTGCTGGGGCCGCCAATTCCGTGAGCACCAGACCCCTTGAAATCACTTTCCTGGCCCCTATTTCTTGCTCCAAGCCGGCGGGTTCTGGTCTCCTGCCGGTGTCAACCACTGAATCGGAGGACACACCATGTACGAATCGATCCTGAATCATCCAAACAACCTGTCCGGTCAGTTCGAGCGACTGCGTCGTGAGCTTGATGAGGTGTTCGGCGTCTCAGGCCTGCCGAGCAGCATCCGCTCGGTGGCTCCGGGCACTTTGCCCGCGGTCAACGTTGGGCGCACGCCCACCAGCGTGGAAATCTACGCCTTTGCGCCAGGCCTGGACGCGTCCAAGATCGAGGTCACTCTGGACCGCGGCGTCTTGCGCATCGCAGGCGAACGCCCATCGGGCATCCCCGTCAACGACCCCAAGGTGAACGTCTACACCCGCGAGCGCGGTGCGGGCAGCTTCACCCGGGCCATCTCCCTGCCGGACGACGTGGACCCCGCGCACGTCAAAGCGAGCTACCGCGACGGCGTGCTTCGAGTGAGCATCGGGCGCCGCGAATCGGCACAACCCAAGCGCATCACCATTCAGTAACGCACCCCACATTCAAGGAGAACCCATCATGAACGACAACAAGCAAGTTACCCCCACCGCGCCAGAGCAGGAGCAGCAGCAGCGTTCAGTGCTGCCGGCTGTAGACGTGTTCGAGGACGCCTCCGGCATCACGCTGCTGGCCGACATGGCGGGCGTGCCGAAGGACAAGCTGGAACTGAAAGTCGAGGGGGATACTCTCTTGATCGAAGGCGGCGTGCAGCCGCCGACCCCCGACGGCTTGGAGGCGGTCTATGCCGAAGTGCACGTCCCGCGCTATCGGCGCAGCTTCACGCTTAGCCGCGAACTCGACACGGCCAGAATCGACGCCAACCTGAAGGACGGTGTGCTGACCCTGCGCATCCCCAAGCAGGCGTATGCGCAGCCTCGCCGGATCGCCGTGACTTCTGCCTGATCGCCGCACTGTCCAGACCGCCCGGTTTCGACCGGGCGGTCTGACCATTGGGCGCTGACTATTCGGGGAGGATTGGGAGTACATTCCAATCCAGGTATGGAGTCTGCGCGGCGTCATTGTCGCCCATTGCGGTGAGCTTGCGCATCGAGTTGTTGGAAAGTGTTGAGCAATTGCGCGACCAGGCGATGGATGTACTCCGACCCATTGTCGCAGTGAAATCCCTTGGTGCGGAAGGCAAAGCCTTCGAGCAGGGTTTCGAGCACGGGGATGAGGAAAATTATCTCCCTACGCTCTGAGCAAAGGGCGAATCGCCTTTCGCCACGACCCGATCACAGGGACCGGCGCCACGGCGTCGATATTGAGCCTTGGTTCAGCCCTCACGATAGCAATTTCATCAGGGCATCCGGGTGTAGGGGCCACCCCCCCAATCCTGCAAGACCCATCAGCACGCCGAAGGCCGTTGATACCAGAGATACCCAATAGAGCCACCACAGCCGCGTCAGGGCCGTAACCGCCAGTAGCGCGATGGAAATGGCGAGGAGCGCGTCGGAGAGGTCGAACTGATCATCCCGGTAATTGTTGGCATCGTAGGTTTTTTGATCTTGTTCGGCCTGGGTTTTGACTTCGGTTTTTTTCGTCAGCTGGTCGGCGGCGATTTTCTCGTACTTGCCGATCGCCACATCGTAGGCCACGTGCGCGGACTCAGGCGCTCCCCTCTTGGCCAACTGCAATTGCACCACAGTCGACTCGGCGATTTCCTGACGAATATTGCGTGCCTGGTAGTACGACCAATGGTCTAGTTTGTCGGCTTGAGCGAGCTGCATGGCTTGCACGATATTGTCATCCTTGACCTTGCAGATGCCCATGAAGGTGGCGAGCATCGCAACGGTAATCGCCACCCAGGTATTCAACCGATCATGCGTAGCCTTACGCTCGTCACTTTTTTGCAAATCAAGGGTCTCAAGCGGATCGATTTCCATATTCAAGTTTGCCTAAGAAGAGAGTAGGGGCGCGGGACATCTCCCCGGTTGTATCCGAGTTAAGGCAACTTCCCAATCAGCAGGGTAAGGCCCGCGAACAATGACCAATCGGGTGACGCGCGATTCAGCCCCAGCGCCACGCCGGAGTCCAGTATCAGCCGTTTGCTGTAGTTATAGTTGATGGCGACCAGGGCCTGGTCCGTATTGGAAACGCCCTTTCGATAGGTGCCAGAGAGTTCTCCCGCAAGACCCCAGCGATCGTCCAATGGCCGGGAAAGAGATGCGGCCCAGCCGATTTGCGTGCGACCTTCGCCAACTGTCATACGGCCTAGCCGAGTCGCACCCAAGTTTAAATCGTAGTGATAGGCACCCAAATTGGCGCTGAAGATTCCAGTGATCAAGTAGTCGGTATTTCCGCTTCCGAGTTCGCTCTTGGCTGTGGGGACATTGACGCCGGCCTCCACTCCAAATGCCATATCTTCACCGCGTGCGAAGCGTCGCTTGAGAATTATTGCCGTGTCGCCGACGCCGCCCAAACTTGAGCCGTCAGACGCCTGTTCGCGTACCCAGGCCTCACCTGCCACGCGCAACCCCCAGTCAGGAGAGATGGCGTATTTCAACGCGTAGGAAAGGCCATGACGTTTTGGGGACTCCTCGGTGTGGGTGCGCTGTCCACCCAACTCGACTTCAAGCCAACCTGGTTCGGACAAGGCCGTGGGGGTGGACACCGTCGGCCGATAGGGCGTGGCAGCCGGTTCCCCGGCTCGAACGGCAACCGAGTACGCCAACGCCAAGAACAGCACAAGGGTCGGGCCTAGCATTCTGTGGCGCACCGAGGTGCATCGCATTCCTTAATTCCGAGCAACCGCCACCGGAATCATCACCGACCCGCCCTCCGCGTTGTAGCGCACCGGCACCGTATCTCCCTCGCGATCGTACAGCGGACGAATTCCCGTTGCATCGATCAATGCCAGCACGAGTTGCTGCCCATCGGGCAGATTTAGCTGTGCGGGGATCAAACGAAAGGTGAAGACACCCTCCTGGTCTGTGATCGCTACAGGGGTCCCCACGACGACTATTCCTTTTTCCGTGCGTAGCGTGCTCACCGACAATTCAGCACCGTCCAGGCGCACGGCGTAAACGGATTGGGCGCCGAGCGGTTTGTTCGCGCGATCGAGCAAGCGGCCCACGATAACGAACGCCTTCTCGGCAGATGGACTGGGATCCGCCTCGGGTAGTGGCGCGGGTGCGCGGGGAGCCATGGTGGAACGCCGCACCAGTTGCCGTGCCGCGGCGAGCTGTTGGGTGTCGATCGGAAACCTGGCTTTCAAGGCTTCATCCGTCACCGAGACCTTGAGGATCCAGACCGCGGCCTGGATCGTCGCGGTGTCCTTCGCCTCTTCGCTCGCTAACTGAAGCAAGCGCGCCATGCTCAGGTCAGGACCTTCAACGGTGAACGTGTCATCCTTGCTCGGATTGTCCTTAGCGAAGTCCAGGCAGTAGGCGCGAACGACGAAGGTTTGTTCTAGGTCGGTGTCGAGATAGATATCGGACGCTGGTTCCAATCCACCTCCATCCTTTGCGGGTTTGCCTCGGATCCTGGCGGCCGTCATGTCTTGGACCGAAGCACGCCCGCTCCTTAACAGGCTTCCCGGCGGCAGGGTGACCTGTAGCGGTTTGGGCTGCAAGCGCCTGACGGTGAGTTGAATGGCGTCGCCCGTGGAGCCGCCAAGCGATTCGACTCTTGCCTTGACCTTGCCGTGTGCAATGGCCTCGTGCAACGGCAGGCTTTCAAACGCCCACGACGCCGTCGTCCCCGCGGCGAGCAATACACAGAGCAACAGACGATGCGCGAACATTTTCCGGTGGCGCACCGCACCGATGGCCCATCGGTGCAGGGAACACAGGAGGCGATTCATCACTGCTGCGAGATACACCAAACCTCCGCATGGAGTTAAGTTCGTGCCGCAAACATTCTATGCCGTACTGGCGAACACCGAGGGGGTCACCCCTTGTACGCCCCCATCATCCGCATCCGCAGACAATGGCCCTCAGCATACCGCAACCAGTCCTGAAGCGGTGTGCGCGCAGAAGCTCGGTTAGAATCATCGGGTCGGAACAGTGGTACAACTTTGGGGATCTCTGTCGTCCGGGATAGGGCACCGTCGCGAAGGGGGGGAGCGCGAAAGGGGTCAGGTCTATTC
>JANNFC010000553.1:0-2377 GCA_031379405.1 Betaproteobacteria bacterium
TTCCCGGCAAGCCGCGCGTGTTCATGCCCTATGTCGGCGGCGTCCACAACTACAAGAAACGCTGCGAAGCCATCTTTAGAAATGGCTACGAAGGCTTCACCATGCGCACAGTGCAAAGCACGGAAAGCGTTGCATGCTGAGAGTTTTCGGCGCACTCAGCCGCTACGTACAGGGTCCCGATGCCATAGATGCCATAGACGCCATGGGGCCCTATCTGGCGCCTTTGGGGAGGCGCGCGCTGTTGGTCGCGGACCGCGCCGTGCTCGAACGGATATCACATCGAGCGCGGGTAGCGTGCTCCACGGCAGGGATCGAATGCGTCCCTCTGGAATTTTCCGGCGAAATCACGCCGCAGGAGGTCTCTCGCTTGACCGCATTGGCGTACGCGAAATCTGTCGTTCGTCATCGGAGCCGGAGGCGGCAAGGGCATCGACGCCGGCAAGGGCGACTTGTGTTACAGCACTTGAGGAAAAGTAATTGGATCCCGCTACGCCTCCAATCGCGCCAACCAACCCGCAGCGCGCACGATATGCACGGATCGCCGAAATTCCGCTTGCCGGAGGTCCCTGACAAGCTGAACGGCTTCCACCCCGGAGAACTGCTGCGCGAATCGGATCAAGGCGCGATGCGGCTCGGAGTCGGACATCTTGCATTCGATTAGATGCGTGAGATCATCGCCACGGCTCAGGCAGAAGTCCACTTCAGCGCCGTCCTTGGTGCGCACGTAGTGCATGCCGGCATCAACGCCGCGAGTGTCCTGCAGGAAATGGATGTGCTTGAGCAGCATGCCTGCTACCGCGTTCTCGAACCGACCGCCGTCGTCACCCTTGACCAGACCGGTATCGTGGAAATACACCTTGGGCGCCTGCAACAAGGCACGCCCGATATTGCGATGCCAAGGTTGGATAACAAACACGATATAAAGCGCTTGTAATACATCCAGGTATCGCTTCAAGGTGGTTGGCGATACTGCGAGATCACGCGCTATCGAAGCCAGAGAAAGCGGGGCGCCGACTCGTTCACGCAGCAATTCGAAGAACACCCGCATCGTGTTGATCTCGTGAAGACGGGAGAACTCCATCACGTCCTCGCGAATGAGATCTGTTGCGTACTGGCGTCGCCATCGGTCAGCGTCCTCGTCGGATGAGGCGAGGCAGGGCTCGGGGAAGCCCCCGCGCTTGAGCAAATGCGTTAACGCCTCTTCATCCTTGGCACCGGTTTGCTCGCACCATTCCCGCACCGAGATGGGGTACAGGCGCAAGGGCAAGTAACGCCCCGCGAGCGATTCTCCGGATTGGCGAAACGTATCCATGCGCGCGCTGCCCGTGACCAATACGTGCTGCCCAGCGGGGCGTGCATCCGCTACGCCCTTGAGCCATGTTTTCCAATGGGCCATCTTATGGATTTCATCGAGGACGAGCAGAGCACTACGCGGACTCCATGATTGGCGCATCAGGACGGTGCGATCCGCCGGGACGTCCCAATTGAGATACTGAGTCTGGTCATAGCGCGACATCAATTGGCGGCCCAGAGTGGTCTTGCCGACCTGACGAGCGCCGGATAGCACCACCAATTTGTGAGGGAGATCGGCGATGATTTGCGGCTCGAGATACCTTTTCATCCGTCTATTGTATAGAGTTATGCTAAAAAGTCGCGACTATTTAAGCAAATACAAGAATTTAGTCGTACTCTCGCTAAGCCGGTAGGGCGGAAAAGCGACGCGCCTTCCGCCGTAAAGGAAAAGCGCACAGCCTTCCACCTATATGTCTTTGATGTTCTTCGCGAACCTTCGCGGTGAAACGTCCTTTCTCGATGCACACTGCGTCACCAGGTATCCACCCACGCACGCTTCTTCCCCGTGCGCGGCGGGTTGGCCGGAAGCGAGCGCAACCCCGCCATGATCCAGGAGCGTGTATCCGACGGATCGATGACATCGTCGATCTCGAACAGGGTTGCGGTACTCAGGGCTTTGCCACGATTGTAAGCCGTAGCGACCATGTCTTCGAACTTCGCCTTGCGCTGCGCCGGATCGGCAATGGCTTCCAGCTCCTTGCGAAATCCCAGCTTCACCGCGCCTTCCAAATTCATCGGACCGAACTCACCGGTGGGCCATGCCACCGAGAATAGCGGCACATGAAAACCGCCGCCGACCATCCCCTGGGCGCCCAAACCGTAGGCCTTGCGCAGCACCACCGAGAGGATGGGCACGCTCAGGTTGGCGCCCACCACGTACAGACGGCAGCAATGCCGTACCAACGCGCTACGTTCCGCCTCCGGCCCCACCATGTTGCCCGGCGTGTCGCACAGTGACAGCACGGGAATATCGAAGGCATCGCACAACTGCAGAAAGCGCGCGGCCTTATCGGCGGCGTTGGCG
>JANNFC010000611.1:0-2257 GCA_031379405.1 Betaproteobacteria bacterium
GAATCTACTAATCGTCGCGCACCAAGCAACTTGTGTCACGTACTGTTGGTTAGGAAATTTAATTCAGTCGAGCGCACATGGCGACCGGGTGATGGCGCTATACCGTGAGGATCAGCACCGACATCTAGTCGATCTGATGAACATCGATCCGACCAGTATGGCAGCGCTCTACCGCTCCATCAGTGCCTGGATGCTCGGCTATCCGGATCAGGCACAAGAGATCCACGAGGTTAGCCTCGCCGATGCCCGTCTGCGTAACCATCCCTTCGACCTTGGTTACTCTCTCACCACGGGTTGGGTTTTAGAACTCTGCGGCGAATTCTCGGCACTACTGCGGCATACCGAGGAAGCCGAGGTGCTCGGGCAGTTACATCGCCTGCCTATCATCGAGTTGATAGCCCAGACTATCAGGGGACTGGCCTTGGTGCGGGCGGGACGAATTGACGAAGGGGTGCCTCGTCTACGAGATAGGCTAAAGGCTTGGCAAGCCCAGGGTAATGAAGCCGCGATGCCATATTGGCGGGCGGTACTGGCTGAAGGTTTGGCTATGAGCGGCGATATCGAGGAGAGTCTTGTCCAGATTGCGCGGCCGGGTTGGGAGGAGCGCCTCCATCTGGCCGAGATCCTGCGACTTAAAGGCTGGATGTTGTCCCTGCAAGGCGATTTAGACGGCGCAGCGCAGAGCTATCAGTCCTCACTCGCTTGGGCCCGTGAACAACAAGCGAAATCCTGGGAACTCCGTACCGCGACGAGCCTCGCGCGCTTGTGGCAAAGCCAAGGGCAGGACAGTGAAGCGCACGAACTGCTTGCCCCAATCTACAACTGGTTTACCGAGGGTTTCGATACCAAGGATCTGAAAGACGCAAAGTCACTATTAGTAGCGTTAGGCTCGGGGCACACTATTTCAGGCGAGCGCCAGCGGTAAAGGTGTGTGCGGATCCCCTACCAAGTTACGCGCTGAAGATCCTTGACTGTATCGAAGTGAGTGTCGCGACTGAGCACTGGCAATCGATGTTCCACTCCCAGCGCTGCGATCCACAAATCATTCGCCGGAATCGGTGTGCCAGCGCGTTTAAGCGCGGCGCGAACAGTCGCGTAGGCTGCCGCTGTTGTCGCAGTCACGAGTAGCGTTTCGAACCGCGCGAGGTGCTCGTCCAGCCAGCGCTCGTAAGTGACACGATGACGCGATCCCAAAATTCCGTAGCGAAACTCCCCAAGGACAATGACCGGGATGGCGGCGCGGTTCTGCGTCCGCAGAATTTCACCTACCTCCGGATCACCATCGACGAACGCGGACAAGGCGTTCGTATCCAAAATCACAACCGATCCTCTGCCTCCAGGACCCCGAAGGTCTCATCGACTACCGCCTGGATGCGGAGGGTTTCGCGATGGAGACGACGCAATTTGCCAAAGCCCGCCATCCATGCCGGCTCCTGCGTGGTCAGGCCGCCGGGTAGAGGGCTAAGTTTTTCAACCAAGGCTTCGTTGAGTAAGGCTTTTAGACTTACGCCACGCTGCGTGGCAGTTGCCTTGGCCTTGCGCAAAAGCACCGCGGGAATTTCGATGGTGGTTTTCATGGCGGGACGCCTCCTGCTAACGTAGGTGCGAGTTTACCGTAATTAGGGTTTCCCTAGGACCATGCCCTGACGGGCTCCAACCGTCACCTGAAATAGGATTCCAAACGATGCTGCGCGAATGGCTGGAAGCCCTCGGCTTGGGCAAGTACGTGACGCTATTTAAAGAGAATGAAGTGGATTTTGAAACGCTTCAGGCGCTGACTGAAAAGGACCTCGCAGATCTCGGCCTCGCCTTTGGACCGCGCCGCAAGTTACTTAATGCATTGGGTGAATTAAAGTCTGGTCTCGGGCTGTCCTCGGCGCCCGAGGAAGCCGCGGGACGGGCACGCGTCACTGCTTCGATTGATGCCAAGCCTAACGTCATCGCGGCACCTAATCCCGACGGCGAACGCCGTCAGTTGACGGTGATGTTCTGCGATCTGGTCGGTTCGACGGCGTTGTCCGAACGTTTGGATCCCGAAGATCTGCGGGCGGTTATCCGCGCCTATCAAGACTCTGCCGCAGAGGTCATTACGCAATTCGAAGGCCACATCGCGCAGTACCTCGGGGATGGGCTGCTGGTGTATTTCGGCCATCCGCTGGCGCATGAAGACGATGCGGCACGGGCAGTGCGTGCAGGTTTGGGCATTGTCGCGGCGATGAACGACTTGAATTCCCCGCGGATGGAAAAAAGCCACGCG
>JANNFC010000626.1:0-1896 GCA_031379405.1 Betaproteobacteria bacterium
GCATATCGTAAACGCCGGGCTGGCCGGGCAGGCGCGCGGCGAGCTTCTTCAATTCGGCGCGTTGGACTTTTTGTGATGCCGTGAGCGGAAGGCTATCCACGAACGCCACCCAGCCCGGTGCCTTGAAGTAGGCCAGTTGTGCCAGGCAATGATTGACCAGCTCGGGTGCCAACACTGCCCGCGAGGCATTGGTGGCGGTGTCCTTGAGAACGACACAGGCCAGCACCTCATCACCGCGCACGGCATCGGGGGTAGCCGCCACCGCGACGTCCTGCACGCAGGGGTGCTGTCGCAAAATCGATTCGACTTCCACCGCGGAGATGTTTTCGCCCGCGCGTCGAATGACATTTTTGCGCCGGTCGACGAAGTAAAGGTTTCCGCTTTCGTCCGCGCGCACCACGTCTCCCGTGTGAAACCAACCCCCCAGCCACGCTTGCGCCGTCGCTTCCGGATCTTTTAGGTACTCGCGAAAAAAACCGCGACGCGGATCCGGTCCCGTAGCACGCACCAACAGCTCAGCATTCGTCCCGAGAGGAACTGTTTCGCCAGCCTCATCCACCAGCTTGACTTCAAGCTCCGCAGGCGGACGCCCAAAGCACGCCGTACCCACCTGACGCGGCTCGCAGTGCGCGATGACCACACCGCCCGCACCGGTTTCGGTCATGGCCCATGCCTCCACCAATGGGAAGCCGAAGCGCGCCTCGAAGGGCGCGTGCAAGCGCTTGTCCACGCCGGCGCCGAATCCGAAACGGACGCGATGTCTTCGATCTAATCCGGAATCGGGTGCGCTCATCAACATCGAAGGCATCACGCCCAGGTAGTGGATGATGGTGGCTTGGGACGAGCGCACGCTGTCCCACCATGTCTTGGGATGAAAGCGATCCACCGCCACGATGCATCCACCGTTCATGATCATCACCATGGTGGACACAGCCATGGCGTTCATGTGGTGCATGGGCAGCGGCGTGATCAATACGTCTTGATCGGGCTCAATGGGGCACAGACCGCCCAATCGCGAATACCATGTGCCCACTTGCAAGTAGTAGCGATTGGTCAGTACGCAGCCTTTGGGACGCCCGGTGGTGCCGGAGGTATAGAGCAGGGCACACTCGGCTTCCAGACCATCTGATGCGGCTGACGTCGCTGGGGCGGATGCAACGGGGAAGGAACCGTGATAATTCTCGGTTGCGGTCCATAGCTGCCGGCCAGCGTGCCTGGCAGCCGCTTGTAGATCACTTTCACGAGAATCCAAGGACACGGCCAAACACAAATCGCTGTGCTCGATAAGATAGGTAAGCTCGGCTGAGCGCAACTCGGCACCTAGGGGAACGACTGATACCCCGAGCGCGTTCAATGCTAGCCAGTGAAGGAAGAATGCTGGGCGATTCTCCAGCAGCAATCCCACGCGATGGCCAGCGCCGTATCCGGCTTTGGCGTAGCGGGTGCGAAGTTGTTCGATTGCGTTGTAGGCGGCGCCGTAGGTGATGTCTCCGGCGGGGATGCTGTAGATCGCCGCGGTTTCGGGGAGGATGCGAAGAAATGGCCGATGGGGAGCGCGCTCGGCGGTGGCGCGGAAGGCGCTGTGGACGGTGATGGACGGTGGGTCTGCGAACTGAGGCATACGCGGCTACCGATTACTTCGCCCTCGTCGTCTGCCCCTCACCCTGGCCCCCTTCCGGCGAAGCGGGGAGAGGGAATAGGGGATAGGGGATAGGATTGGTGGTGAGGACAGAGTTGCGCGCGCAATTACGCATTAGAGAAACAACTGAATAGAAGGCAGGGCGGCATCGCAGTTTAGGAGGTTCACCCGCTTCAATCGCATGCGTAGTTGTCCCGACACGACGACGAGGAAGTGAAACACGATGCCGGCGAAGGTTTGCGATTCGTCGCCCTTGG
>JANNFC010000634.1:0-2963 GCA_031379405.1 Betaproteobacteria bacterium
GGGTCGAGAAAGGCGCCGAAGGCCGACGTTTGATTGAGGCGGCGAGCGAGGAACCCGTCCAGCCAGTCCGTCACCGCCGCCAACGCAAACAAGGAGGCGGCAATGAAGTTACGTTCATGCATATCCAACCACAGGGCCGGAAGATAATAGATCCCCACGAACATGGGAATCATGACCAAGCGCAGCCATGTCAGCAGGTTGGGGAGGTTTAGCGGCATCTCAATGCAGTTCCGCGTAGATGCGCTCTGCTAACGCGCGGTTGATACCTTCGACCTGGATCAGTTCGTCGAGGCTGGCTGCCACGATGCCGCGTAGCCCGCCAAAGCGCGCCAGCAGCTTTTGTCGCCGCTTGGAGCCGACCCCGGGTATTGCCTCGAGTACGGAAGTACGACGCGGTTTCGCCCGCCGCCCGCGATGGCCTTCGATCGCAAAGCGATGGGCTTCGTCGCGAACTTGTTGGATGAGATGCAGACCCGGATTGTCGGGTGATAGGCGCATGGTCTCGTGCTTCCCGGGAACGATCATTTGTTCCATACCCGCCTTACGCTCCTCGCCTTTGGCGACACCGATCATGGCGATGTCGGAAAGACCCAATTCATTCATCACTTCGCAAGCACTGCTGACTTGGCCTTTGCCGCCGTCGATCAGGATCAGATCGGGCAACACTCCCTCGCCGCCGACGATCTTTCGATAGCGCCTGTCCAGCACTTCTCGCATGGCCGCATAGTCATCCCCGGCTTTCGCTCGGGCGATGTTGTAGCGGCGGTATTGGCTCTTCTGCATGCAACCCTTATCGTAAACCACACACGAGGCAACCGTTGCTTCGCCCAACGTGTGGCTGATGTCGAAGCATTCGATCCTCTGCGCCGAGACAGGCAATCCGAGTGCCTGATGCAACGCCAAGAGCCGAGCTTCCTGGGTAGACTGCATGGACAGTTTTTGCTCCAACGCCAATGTGGCATTGGTTTGCGCCATGGTGACCCACATCCGTCGCTCGCCCGTGGTACGGGTGGTGAGTGTAATGGGTCGCCCTGATTGCTCGCTCAGAGCGCCGGTCAGGGCTTCCGTATCCAACTCATGATTCAGCACGATGAGAGGCGGCACCTCCCGGCTCAAGTAGTGCTGAGCCACAAATGCCTCAAGCGCCTGCGCGGCATCATATCCTTCGCCATGCTCGGGAAAGAAGCACTTGTCACCGCGGTGCATACCGTTTCGAATGGACACCAGGTTCACGCATATGGTGCCGCCTTGCATGACCAGCGCAACCACGTCGGCATCCAACCGTTCGTCGCCACTGACGAACTGGCGTTGCCGCACGGCATTGAGCGCCTGGATTTGATCCCGAAAAGTGGCGGCGTCCTCATAGTGCTGATCGTCCGCAGCCGTGCTCATACGCTGTTCCAATCGTTGCAGCACCTCGTCGTCGCGTCCGCGCAGGAACAACTCGGCGTCGCGCACGTCCTCGGCGTAGCGTGCCGCATCGATCAGATTCACGCAAGGGGCCGTGCAGCGGCGGATCTGGTGCAATAAGCATGGGCGCGAGCGATTGCTGAATACTGTGTCTTCGCAAGTACGCAGCCGAAACACTTTCTGCATTAGTCGGATGCTTTCGCGCACGGCTCCGGCGCTGGAGAAGGGCCCGAAATAGCGATGTGGCTTGTCGAGGACGCCGCGATGAAACCCCAGCTTTGGAAAGGTGTGACCCGTCAACATCAGATAGGGATAGGATTTATCGTCGCGGTACAGGATGTTGTAGCGCGGGGTCAGGCTCTTGATGAGGTTATTTTCGAGGAGAAGCGCCTCGGACTCCGAACGCGCGACGGTAGTTTCGATGGCCGCGACCTGCGCCACCATGACTTGAATGCGCGGGGTCAGGCTCGAGGTCTTCTGGAAATAGGAGGCAACGCGTTTCTTCAGGTCCCGCGCCTTGCCTACGTAAAGCACGCCGCCGTCGACGGCGAGCATGCGGTATACGCCTGGGCGATGGGGCAAATTGGAGATCAGTTCTCGCAGCGAGTCTTGCACATCGAAAGGTTCGAGGCCGGATTCTCCGGATTCAGGTGTCATACAGATGCGCGGTGGTGACAAATCGATTTCATCGTGCGATCATTTTATCTGCGCCAGAGGCCTTGGGGTACAATTGCGCCCCTTTTGAAGCTGCCCATCCGAGACGACCATGGCGAAAGTCCTAGCAACTGAAATCCGCGCCGGTAACCTTCTCGAGTGGGACAAGCGGATATGGCGCGTACTGAAGTCCTATCACGTGCACGTGGGCGGCCGTGGCGGCGCTTTCATGCAGGTAGAGATGAAGGATATCGAAGTCGGCACCAAGACCAACCAGCGCTTCCGCACCGATGAGAAGATTGAACGCGCCTTCGTCGAACCGCGCGAGATGGAATACCTCTATGCTGAAGGCACCAGCTACGTGTTCATGGACCAGCAAAACTACGAGCAACTGAGCCTGGGCCTCGACGTGCTGGAAGGTCAGGTCGAGTATCTGCTGCCCAACACCGTCATTCAGGTCAACTTCCACAATGAGCGTGTTATCGGCGTTCAACTGCCGCCCAGCGTGGTGCTCACTATCACGCAAACCGAGCCCAACCTCAGAGGCGCCACCGCCACCAGTTCATTCAAGCCCGCCAAGACCGAAACCGGTCTCACGGTAATGGTGCCTGCCTTTGTGGGCGAAGGCGAGAAGATCAAGGTGAACACGGACTCGGGCGAGTACGTAGAAAGAATGTAGTGCGAAAGATGTAATGCCGCCGCGGCGGCGGCACGGGAAGGCGGCCGAGGAATTTACTCGGCCGCAGGCTTTCGCAGGGGAATAATCTTGGCGTCCGGCGGCTTAGCCTGTTTAGGTGTCGAGAAGTTGTTGGAGGCGAGTTGATTCAACTGTTCGCGTAGCTCGGAAAAGCTTTCCCACATGAGGCGGCTGATGCGAACGGTAGCGCTAAGGGGATTGC
>JANNFC010000304.1:0-3581 GCA_031379405.1 Betaproteobacteria bacterium
CCTGGCGAGAATCACGTAGTCGATGAGTAAGATGGAGTTCTTGGTAGCGACTCCCATCAACATGATGAGACCGATCATGGACGGCATGGACAACGCGGTATGGGTGATGAACAGCGCGAGAAAGGCGCCTGGAATCGACAACACCAACGCCACCAGAATGGTCACGGGTTGCACGAAGTCTTTGAACAACAGTACCAGCACCACGTAAATACACATGACGCCGGTCAACATCGCCAGACTAAAGCTTTGGAACAATTCGTTCATGGCCTCGGCGTCCCCGACGGTGGTCTGCATGACGCCGGCAGGTAGATTCTTCAAACTGGGCAGCGCCAAGACTTGCGATTCCACCAGCCCCAAGGGCACCTGATTCAACTCGATCTCGAAGTTGATGTTGCGCAAACGATCATAGCGATCGATCTGCGCCGGACCACTGTCGATGGTCAAGGAGGCAACATTGCCTAGCATCACAGGCCCGTGCATTCCCGGCACCGTCAATCGCTCCAAGAGTGTGAGGTCCTGACGAGCATCGGCCGGTAGCTTCACCACGATGGGAATCTGGCGTTGCGAGAGATTCAGCTTCGCCAACCCTTGGTCGTAATCACCGGCGGTGGCGATACGTAGCGTGTCGGCGATGGCCGCCGATGTCACACCGAAATCCGCCGCGCGCGCGAAGTCAGGCCGAACCGTCAGCTCCGGGCGCACCAAGCTGGCGGTGGTCTTGACGTTGCCGATGCCTGGAATGCCGCGCAGCTCGCGTTCGACGGTGCGCGAGTGCTCGGCGAGCAGCTGACCGTTCTCGCTCGCCAGCACTAGCACGTACTTCTCGTTGGAACCGCCGAATCCCACCGATACGCGCGCACCGGGGAGCGCTTCCATTAGTTGGCGCAATTCGGTCTCGATCCTTTGTTTGCTAACGCCGCCGCGCCGCGTGCGCGGGGTCAAATTGATGGTCAGGGTCGCCTTGCGCACTTCGGCGGCGCCACGAGGCATGAAGGGATCGCTTCCGGCCGCGCCTCCCCCAATGGCGGTGTACACCATCTTCACGTGAGGGTACTTGCGCACCAGTTCTCTCGCATGCTCCGCCGCCTCGTAGGTTTGGTTGAAGGTGGCGCCAGGCGCAAGCGTAATGTAGATCTGGGTCTGGGATAGATCGTCAGGCGGAATGAATCCCGTGGGCAGATAGGGCACCAAGGCGAATGATCCGACGAAGAATACGACGGCACCCAGGGAGGTGAGAATGCGATGCTGCAAGCACCACGCCGCCCACTTCATGTAGATATTCATCCAGCGCGGTTCTTTGTGCGCCTTTTTGCTCGGCTTGAGGATATAGGCGGCCATCATCGGCGTCAGCATGCGCGCCACCACCAGCGAGAAGAACACCGCGATGGCGGCGGTCCAACCGAACTGAACGAAGAACTTGCCCGGCACGCCGCTCATGAAAGCGGTCGGCAAAAACACCGCGATCAATGTGAACGTGGTGGCGATAACCGCAAGCCCGATCTCATCGGCCGCCTCCATGGCAGCTTGGTAAGGCGTTTTACCCATGCGCAAATGGCGCATGATATTTTCGATCTCGACGATGGCGTCATCGACCAAAATACCCACCACTAACGACAGCGAAAGCAAGGTCACCACATTGACGGTAAATCCCATCAGGTGCATGACGGCGAAGGCCGGAATGATGGACAAAGGCAACGCGGCTGCGGACACGACCGTGGCACGCCAGTCCCCGAGAAACAAGAACACGACAAGCACCGCCAACAAGGCCCCCTCATACATCAACCACATGGAGCCCTCATAGTTCTCCTGCACGGGATCGACGAAATTGAACGCTTCGGTGACGCTGATATCGGGATGATCCGACTTCAGTTTTTCGAGCGCCGTGCGCACGCCCTTCGCCACCTCGACTTCGCCCGCGCCTCTGCTACGCGTGATCTCAAAACCCACCACGGGTTTGCCATTCAGCAGCGCCGCCGAGCGCCGCTCGGCGATGGTGTCTGTTACGCTGGCTACTTGATCGAGCCGAACACGCCGTCCGTCCGATAGCGCGATATCCATGGCCGCCAATTCCTCGGCGGAGCGCACGGTGGCTACGGTGCGCACGGATTGCTCGACGCCGCCCACATCCGCGCGACCTCCCGAGGCGTCTTGCTGAATCTGGCGCAGCTGGCGCGAAATATCTGCCACGGTAGCACCTAGTGCAAGCAATCGAGCAGGGTCAATTTCGACGCGCACTTCCCGGTCCACGCCTCCGACTCTTGCGACCGCGCCCACACCGCGCACGGCCAGCATGCGCTTGGTAACGGTGTTATCGACGAACCATGAAAGGCCCTCGTCATCCATGCGCTCGGAGGCCACGGTATAGGTGAGAATTGGGGCGCCCGCGAGATCCATCTTGGCGATGATGGGATCACGCAGATCGCCGGGCAAATCCGAGCGCACCCGCGAGACCGCATCGCGCACGTCGTCAAGGGCTTCCTGGGTGGGTTTTTCCAGGCGAAATTCCGTCGTCACCGTAGCGGTGCCGTCCTGCACCTTGGTGTAGATGTGTTTGACCCCTTGCAGGGTGGCGATGGAGTTCTCTATCTTGCGCGCCACTTCGGTTTCCATCTGCGACGGCGCGGCGCCAGGCAGCGAAGCGGTGACGGTGATGGTCGGCAGGTCGATATCCGGGAACTGCTGGATCCGCATACTGTGGAACGCCATCAGCCCCACCACCGTGAGCATGATGAACAGCAAGATGGCAGGAATCGGATTGCGAATAGACCACGCGGAGACGTTCATCTTTGTGTACCTGCTTACTGTTTTTACTGTTCTTACTGTTGCGCCTTGTTTGCGACGTTCGCAGCGACCACGCGCACCATATCGCCATCGGCAAGAAAGCCCGCGCCACTGGCGACGACACGGCTGCCCGCAGGCAATCCATCGGTGATTTCGATGCGCTCGCCGACACGGCGCCCCACGCTCACCTTCGTCTGCAGCACTTTGTCGCCACCTTCCAACTTGAAGACGTAGTTGAAGCCTTCGCGCTGAACCACCGCCGATTGCGGCACGGTAAACGCCACGGTCGGCCCCAGATCGAACTCACCGCGCGCGAATGTACCCGCGCGCGCTGGGCTGCCCACGGGCAAATCGACGTATACCAAACCATTGCGCGTCTGCGCGTCCACCGTCGGTGCGGCAATGCGTACGGTTGCCTTGACCTGCACCCCGCCGGCGGTAACCAAATTCACCGGCTGCCCGGGCTTGATGCGCGCCAGTTCCGCCGCCGTCACTTCCGCGCGCCACTCCAGCCGATTCTGCCGAATCAAGCGAAACAATTCCTGCCCCGTCTGTGCCAGCGAGCCGACGCTGGCGGTGCGCGCCGAAATGACACCATAGTCAGGTGCGACCACGCGCGTTTGCGCCAGGCGAATCTGATTCGACTGCACGCGCGCCTTGGCAGCTGCCAGTCGCGCGGCGGCGGCTTGCTCGGCAGCCACTTGTTGCGCCACCTGTTGCGCACTGATGAAGTTTGCCGCCAGTAATTGGCGCGACCGGTTAGCATGGGCGATGGCTTCCGCGTTCATCGCTTGGGCTTC
>JANNFC010000663.1:0-2002 GCA_031379405.1 Betaproteobacteria bacterium
TAATCGTCGCAAACTTGACACGCACATAGTATGTTTTCCCTATTTTGCCCCCATTTTTCTGCAAACTCTTGAACAAAGAACCGGAAGTGCAGAAAGACGGAGGCAGAAAAACATGCGATGCCCGAAATAGGAAGCTACTTCAGCATCCGAGGACCATTTCAACTTGCCAAGACCTTTACAGCAGTAGGTCGGAGACCCGCGCACAACAACGTGCGCCGCCCTCCTACCTTCTTTCCGTCGTGCTCGAAATGCATGGTGATTCCTCGCGCCGAACCCAACCTTCCTGAGTTTCATGACTATGACGACTAAATCACAGTCCCCTTGACGCGAAACCGTCTTCCGAACTTCCGGCCCACGAGCAATTTTATTCAATCTTTAGATGGTCCATAGCGATGGCACCGCTCTTCACGCGTATTCGAAGTCGATTCGTACCTGAGGATAGAGGAATCGCCTTCATTGTAAGTTCCGCCCAGTCACTGCTGGTCACTGCCAGCTCTTGTGAGTCACCGGCTCGGGACACGTGAACAGTCGCGGGTAAGGCTATGGCTCGAACCTTTATGGAAACGGCGTAGTCGCGAGATTCTTGACTATGGATTCGGTACTCGGTCCATTCTTCGGCGCTCAATTCAATTGCGTATCCGGCGGTCTTGCCCTCGGAATCCTCGGCGATCATCGAAATGGGGACCCGTTCTGACTGTCGGTAGTACGTCGCTTTTGCATCAGGCTTCTTCACAGAATAAGACTGATTCAATCCGTCGGGTCAAAAGTTCTCAGCTTCGATCGTTCCGGGAACGCGACGGAAGATCGCATTTACGACGTCTGGAAAATAGGTGCAATTCTCCAAGCGAATATTTTGAAGCAACTCGTCGAAGGCACGTTGGGCTACTTCGCGGGAGGGTTTAGCACCTCCTCCGGAATAGTCCCGGATTGCGTCCCATTCTTTGGGGGCCGTGATGGAATACGGTGTGTTTTTAGTTTCCATTTTCTTCCACGGCCAGAACGACCAGCCAATATTGTTAGCTTCGAAGTACTGGGTCGTGGCCCAATAGATGGCTTTATCTTTTTCTCCAGTTTCGCCCACCCACACGGGCGCGTTCAGCCGTTCCCTGTGCTCGAGATACGGACTTATATCCTTGACAAAGACCGGGTCATCCCAGCAGTAGTAATGGAACTGATAAAAGACATTATCATCGAATGGGGAAGAAAAGATGGACCAATCGTTGGCCCAATTTGCACCTTCAAGTGTGATCATATGTCGCTTGTCGACCTGGCGAATTGAGGTCGTAATCCGCTTATACAGCGGCTCAAGCAGGTGTTTAAATCGGGTCGCCGCCCCGGTCATTTCAGGGAGCGGCTCATTGAGAAGATCATAGGCAGCGACCGTGGGTTCGTTTTTGTAGCGTTGCGCGATCGTAGTCCAGAGATCGACCAACCGATCCTGATTTTTAACATCGGTAAACAGCTCAGGTTGATCCTTCGCACTGTCGTCAATGTTGGCCCCCGTTTGCCCCCCTGGCGCGCCGTGCATGTCAATGATCACATAAATGCCATGCTTTCGGCACCAGGCAATTAGCTGATCCAGCAGCGCAAAGCCTTCCTCGACAGTGGTAGGATCGTCCCCCTCCGTCAAGAACAGGCGGGCGTTAAGGGCAGGCCGTACGGCATTGAATCCGAGCTGCGCGATCCGCGCAATGTCAGCTTCGGTAATGTAGTTCTTGCGATACTCATTCCAAAACCGTGTTGCATTCTGGGGGCCAATCAACTCGCTGACGAGCGTTTCCATCTTGCGCGGCCGGTCTCCGTGCTCTGCAAACTTCCACATATAGCCTTCGGGCAAGAGCCAGTTTCCTAACCCGACGCTCCGCATCATGATCACGGTTCCATCTTCGCTTACAATGTCCTGCCCTTTCGTTCGCAGAAATTCCACAGCCTCGACGGAGCCGATCAGCAGCGGCCCGATTAGCAGGCCCAGGTAGAAAATTGACGCGCGCATCGGTATTTG
>JANNFC010000676.1:0-21515 GCA_031379405.1 Betaproteobacteria bacterium
GCAATCAGTCGAGAGCACGACGTCTGGGTCATAACTCGCATCAACAATCGGACCGGAATCGAGTCCGCCCTGGCAGTGACACCCAATTCCCATCTGCATTTTTCGTACACCGATCTTCCGCATTGGGCAATGCGGTGGAAAAAGGGGGAGCGTGGTGTAAGGCTCTACTACTATCTGTGGCAATTTGCAGCGTGGCGTGTGGCACGCAACCTTATGAAGGCGGTGACCTATGACGCAGGCCACCACGTTACTTTCGTCAACGACTATACGTTCAGCTTTCTAGGCCTTTTGCCGATACCATTTGTGTGGGGCCCCATTGGCAGCAATCGCAAGGGCCCGGCAAGCCTGATGTCGAGCAAGCGAAGTCTGCTTCGGGACAGGGCACAGTACTGGTTGAAGGCGACCTTGCGCACAGCGGATCCGCTGATCTGGCTCTGCGCCGCCCGGGCACGATTAGTTGTCGGGAACCACAGTGGCGTACTGAATCGACTACCGTTCTCGGTTCTCGCGCGCAACAAGTACCGGACTCATCTGGCCATCGGGGTAGAGGAACAAGTTCTGGCGCAGCCCATCAACCGAAGGCATGAGGAGTTTCGCGTCATTAGCGTGGGTAATCTGCTCCCGATCAAGCAATTTCACTTGACTCTGCGCGCATTCGCAAGATTGATCGATGTTGTACCGCACGCGCGACTGACCATCGTAGGCAAGGGTCCTTTGAAGGATGCTCTTAAAACTCTGTCGACACAACTGAACATCGAGAGCCGGGTGGACTTCCAACCCTTCCTGCCACGCCCCGAAGCACTGGCGCTCATGGCACGCGCTGATGTATTCCTGTTTCCCAGTTTCGAGGTGGCAGGCATGGTGGTTCTCGAAGCACTAGCCCATGAATTGCCGGTGATTGCGTTAAAGGACACGGGGCCGGGAGAAATGATTACATCGGAATGTGGCTACGCGGTTGAAATAGGTTCGCTAGCCGAAACCACCAAGCGCCTTGCCGATGCCATGATTTCTCTGGCGGTTGATCCGGAACGCCGCAAGCAAATGGGAGAAGCGGGCAGACAACTCGTGCGAACCCGCTACCTCTGGGAACAACGCCATGAATCCGTCCGCGCATGGTACCTGGACGCAGAAGTCGTTCGACCAGAGCACTATTCGCTCGGCGTCGGGCCGCACCGTTAGCGAGCGAAAGCAATGTTTTCGTTAGACGCTTTGCTCCCTCCTCGCGCACCCGAAATTGGAACAGGCTCTGCGCCATTGCTGTCCGAACGCTGGATCATAAGCTTCGCCCTTATTGCGTGGTTCGCTGCCTTCAATAGCATTCTTATATGGGATACGGGCATCAGCCGGATGGGCCCGCCTGAAGGCAATACACAGAACTTCTATCGGATCTTCCTTGTCCTGTTCGCTGGCGCTGCATCAGGCTATCTGCTTGCGCGCGATCCGCGTCGGTGGGTCGATGCCTTCCCTGGCCCACTGGTGTTGCTAGTCATCTATGCTGTGACCGCCCTCCTGTCGTCCGCTTACATACCGACATATGCGATGTACTCGCTATGGAAGAGCTTCGAAATCCTCGTTGACGTCCTCGTAATGGCTGCAATTTTGAGTTATGCGAACAATCAGGAGGGCGCACGCACGACCTATCGTATCCTGATTGCGATCGACATGCTTCTTGTGATGGCCTACGTGGCGGAGATCTGGATCTATCCCAACGAGGCGTTGCAACCTTCTCGCGGCATCATTAAGTTCACGCTGGTTGGCGTCATTCCCGTCATGCAAGAGAATGCGCTGGCATTTCTTGGTGCGGTAACAGCCTTTGGGTCATTTTGTCGCTTGTTTCGCCCCGCGGTCGCGTGGAAGTGGCTACTCTATGCTGCAATTCTGAGTCTGAGCCTCTTAGTCCTCGTGATGGCGCAGTCACGCACATCCTTCGTGGGCTTCCTTATCGCTGTGACAGCGTACTTGTTGTTTGATCGTCGATTCAAAATAATCCTTGCACTGACCGGGCTCGCTGTCTTGGGAGGCGTGTACGCTTCCCTGTCCGATATATTTTTTCAGTATCTGTTGCGCGGTCAGGACCCTGAATTAGTTCGCAGCTTTTCAGGCCGGACGCAAGGATGGGAAGCCGCACTCGCAGCATTTCAAGAAGCGCCACTGCTGGGCCACGGATTTGCCGCATACGCACGAGCTGTCATACTCTCCACCGAAGGCGTTACCAGCATGCACGGTGCTGTCTTTGAAGTGATGGTCGGAACGGGTGCTGTGGGGCTGATGGCCTGGGGGGGCGCCATCATATGGACAATGATTAGGTTGGTCCGCCTTCCCGCATCGGGTCACCCCTGGTTCTCAACTCGAATCGGACGCAGCACTCAAGCCGAAATGATAGGAATCGCTGCCCTGATTCTCGTTCGCGGGACAACAAGCTCCGGATTGGCGGAGCACGAAGACAATTTTCTTCTGTTCTTAACGCTTCTGGCGTACACCGCCTCGATGCATAGAGCCAGTTCCGCTCAGGACCAAGGTTCATCACGTACCGATCAATGCGCCCTGGAATCCCGGTAGACGAGTGAAATCGTACGGAACATGATTCTGATATCCATATATGCAGACCAGTTTCGGATGTAGTCGATATCGTATTTCACGCGTGCCTCCATCTTATCCACGGTCTCCGTTTCACCTCGAAAACCGTGAATCTGTGCCCAACCAGTCATGCCAGGTTTCACCTTGTGGCGCAGCATGTAGCCCTTGATCAGCTTGCGATACATTTCGTTGTGGGCAACCGCGTGTGGCCTGGGACCGACCAGACTCATCCTGCCCTGCAGAACATTGATCAGCTGCGGCAATTCGTCCAGCGAGGTCTTTCGCATTACGCGCCCCAAGCTGGTCACGCGCTGATCGTACTTGGTCGCTTGCCGTATTGCACCGTCATCGTCGCACACCGTCATTGATCGAAACTTATAGACCACGATTTCCTTGCCATCCAGGCCATATCGGCGCTGTTTGAACACAATCGGTCCACGCGAGGTCAATGTGATGGCTGCGCCAATTGCCAACATGAGCGGGGAGAGCAGCACGATAAGAATCAGCGCCGCCGTGAAATCGAACGCTCGCTTGACCAAGGCATCGATGCCTTTGAATGGCGATTCGCTCACGCCTATAACAGGCATGCCACCCACCTCGTCCAGGTGAGTTTGCACCATACTGAAGCGCCCGATATCGGGTACGAAAAAAATAGACGCCGTGGTATCGCGCAGTTCGTCGATCAACTTCAGCGTGCGCGGTTGCGCTGCCATGGGTAAGGTAATGTAGATGCTATTGATGCGATGTTCTCGGACAAACTGCGGGAGTTCGTCCAGCGACCCGGTCAGGCGGAATCGAAGCGGCATTGCGAGTCGATCCGCATCTCGATCATCGAAAAAACCACTCAAGTGCATCGGCAGGAGTGCCTGGTGATGGACGATGCGCTTCGACAGATCAAAACCCAGATCGCCGGCCCCAACAATTACGACGCGTCGAACCTGTCCGCGCAATTTCGTCCTGAGAATGAACCACCGGAACACGATCTGCAGCACGAACAGGGCGATCGGGGTGACCATTGTCCAAGTAAGAAGCACCCTACGCGAGAATAAATCGGAGACTTTCATCGCATAGCCAAGGAATAGCAATATGCCCATGACAATGACCCATGCGGTTATCAGCTTTCGCAAATCGATACCGAGATGGTCTCGTTGGCCCAGGCGCAGGAGATTAAGCGCCGCAAAAGTTTGAGATGCCACCAGGAACGCCACCGCGGACAGCGCCTGGTACTCTCGCTGGAAATCGCCCCAATACACCTGCTCTGCGACGAACAGACTGGCGACTACGACCAGCGGCGCGACAAGCCTATTAAACAGGACGACTATCGGTGCCTCCGATTCACGCACCATGGTCGAGGCTCGTAACATACGGCCTCCCTCCCTTCGTTCATCAACTTTGTTCATGCTTCTTTTCGACTTCTTTTGTGTGTGGAACCCTAGTGACTGGTCAGTTCGCCCGAACCGGGGCCGCTAGCGATCGACGACTTGGACTCGTATTCCCCGCGCTCTTGGCGCGGGGGCAAACTTTCGGGGGTTTCCAAAGGGGGCGAAGTGACTTGTACGTAGCCCCCTTTGGTCAAGGGCGGGGTCAATACCCCGCCCGCGAAGTCCCCTTTATTCGACCAACTTGCCCCGGGAACTACCAACATCCCCTGCTTTCGTCGAGAATTCACTATTGCAATAGTTAGTCCACCATATTCGCCTGGTATGTCATATGTTGCAAAAGCCGGGACGTCGCGAGTGGCACTCCCTGCGATGTGCGCGGGGCACAGGGCCTGATAGTTTATTCCTCAGGAAATCAAGACGCTGTGTGGGCGGTCAATGCAACTCTACAATGCCATCGATCGAGCGCGGCGATCATCATCCATGCCCATTCAATGCAGCGCATGCAACGGATGCTACCAATTGTCCCTCTTTTTGCTCTTTGCGCCAGCTTCAGATCAGTGTTCCGCCGACGTGATCCCGACACTACTGCCGGCTTTGTGGCACGCACGACACCTATCCTGCAGCCGACTCCGATTCGGAAAGCGCATCGTCGAACCGTGCACGAAGAATTCGCAACGCTGGGTTTCGTTTTACTCCACCCAACCTACGCCGGCTCGATCCAGTTGTGAAGCGCAATTCCCCCGTCGACCACAACCGTGGTGCCGGTGACATAGGAAGAGAAGCGATCCGCCAGTAGTGCCACGGCCATGCCGGCGATCTCTTCCGGTTTGCCCAGGCGCTTCAGGCTCGTGCATTGGGTCAGGCGTTCGAGCCCCGACCCTTTGGCGTCGAATCCGCCTCCCGGAATAGCGCCCGGCGCGATGGCGTTTACGCGAATACCATGCGGTCCGAGAGCGCGAGCGAGTTCTTTCATCAGCATGGTTTGCCCCGCTTTCGACGCACTGTAGTGTGGGAGGTTGCGCGGCGATTCCGCGTGCAGCGAGGTGATAAACAGCATGCGGCCTTTGATCTGTCGCGCGATCATGCCCTGGGCGATTTCGCGTGAGAGATTGAAGCCGGCGTGAAGATTGATCTCCAACATCTCTCGCCAGGTCGCGTCGTCGACCGCGAGGATATGATCGACTTCCTTGCGGCGCGGGCTGGCGCTGTGGACGAAAATGGAGATCGGATCGGCGGATGTGCGCACTCGCGCCAACAAATCGGATACGCCCGCAGTGCCACTTAGATCGGCGGGCAGAAATTGTGCATTGCAGCTTTCGTTTCGTAGATCTGCTACGATTTCCTCGCCGCGTTTGCTATCGATATCGGTCAGCAGTACGCGCGCGCCTTCCCTGGCTAGGGCGATCGCAATGGCGCGCCCGATTCCACAGGCTGCGCCGGTGACTAGGGCGATGTCGCCCGCGAGAAGTTTAGTGTTGGTATCCACGGTTACCGTAAAGTATAGCGAGCAGCATGCCCTTGGGGTATTTTGGGTAGCATTGAACTCTTGCCCTGGAGTTATTAACCTGTATACCCCGCGTGCTTGGCGCGGGGGCAAACTTTGGTCAAGGGCGGAGTCAATACTCTGTCCGAAGTCCCGTTTATTGTGCTCCCCGGTGGCGACGTTGTCATGCTGGCAACAAGCTAATCACGATGTGCAACTTGATAGGTGAACTTGAATGAAACAAGTACTGGTAGCAATAGCATTGGCGGCAGCGACGGCAACTCAGTCGGTGTGGGCCGTTCCCCCGAACGAGGCGGATCCCGCCCACTTTACGGTGGATTTCGAGAATGACGTGGTGAAAGTGATGCGGGCGGACTGGGGGCCCAAGGAAGTCTTCGCCGGCACGCTAGAGTTCGGCGATATGGTGGTGGTGCGTTTGGCGCCCACGAATTTTCGGGTGACGCTACCGGACGGCAAGAGCGTGGACCGGGCGTCCAATCTGGGGGCAGTGCTCTATTCGCCGGCTGTAAAGATCGGCGTGTCGAATTTGCAGGAGCATCGCGTGGTTTCTGTGCTCGTGGAGCTCAAAGGTAAGGGCGCAGGTAGCGCCGCGTCGGCAGTGCCCAAGATTGATCCATTGACCTCGGACCCTAGTCATCATCGACTCGTGTTGGAGAACGATAAGGTGCGCGTGATCCGCGCTGTGTTCGGGCCGGGACAGGCAGCACCAGGATTTTTTGATGCATCCGGGGCGGTGATTGTGGCGCTGACTCCGACGCAATTCGAAGTCGCCACAATTGATGGGAAGAAGCTTTATCCGCGTTTTGGATTTGGTGCGGCGGCGTGGTTTCCCGCCGGACGAATTCTTCCGAAGAACCAATCCGAGATGACCGCGGAGTTCATCGTCATCGAGCCGAAGTAAGTACGATCCACCAAACCCATCCCGTCACACCGCCAAATACCGGCTCTTCACCGCATCGTTCTTACGCAAGCCCTCGATGGTGTCGGTGTAGACGATCTTGCCTTTGTCGATGACGGTGGCGTGAGTGGCGATGCTCATGCAGAAATGCATGTTCTGTTCGGCCAGCAGCACGGTCATCATGGCGCGCAATTGGCGCAGCACTGCGCCGATTTGCTGCACGATGATGGGGGCGAGCCCTTCGCTGGGCTCGTCGAGTAGAAGGACGGTGGGGTTGCCCATCAGGGTGCGAGCGATGGTGAGCATTTGCTGTTCGCCGCCGGACAACCGCCCCGCCATGCGTTGTTTGAGCGGGGTCAGAAGCGGGAAGGATTCGTATATGCGCGCCAGATTCCAATAGTCCTGGCCTTGCGGGCCGTGCTTCGCGGCGATGATGAGGTTGTCCTCCACGCTGTGTTCCGGGAACACTTGCCGGTCCTCGGGCACATAGCCCATGCCGATGCGGGAGATGGTGTGCGGTTTTTTCCCTTGCACTGGGGTGCCGGTTAATTGCACGCTGCCGCGTTTGGGTGGCGCCAATCCGGCCAGTGCTTTGAAGGTGGTGGATTTGCCCGCGCCGTTGCGCCCCAGCAGTGCCATGGTCTGACCTTCGCGTACTTCCACATTCACGCCGAACAGTATCTGGCTGGCGCCGTAGAACACGTCGAGTTCGCGCGCCGACAACATCACTTTATCGCTGTTCATGCGCCCTCCACGTGCTCAGTGCCGAGGTAGGCTTTGATGACTTCGGGGTGATTGCGAATCTCATCGGGTGTGCCTTGCGCCAGCACCGAACCGTAGCTCAACACTCGAATGCTCTGTGCGATCCTGAACACGATGTCCATGTCGTGTTCGATGAAAATGACGGTGATCTTCTCGCGTTGCCAGAGTGCCTTGACGGTATCCATCATCTGCCAGCGCTCTTCCGGTCCCATGCCGGCGGTGGGTTCGTCGAGCAGCAGTACTTGTGGTTGCAAGGCGAGGGCGAGGGCGATGTCGAGCAACTTCTGATCGCCGTGGGAGAGATTGCGCGACAACGTATCCGCGCGCGTGGTCATGCCAACCAACTCCAACACTTCCTGCGCGCGTCCCCGCGCTTCGGCCAGCGGAAAGCGGCGGAGGAGCAAGCCATGCTGATGACGATGCGCATTGACGGCGGCGAGAATGGCCTCACGCACCGTCAAAGTGGGAAAGATCTGCGCGATCTGAAAGGCGCGTCCGATGCCACGGCGCGCGATCTCCGGCGCGGTAAGTCCGGCGATGTTCTCCCCCTTCAGCAAAATGCGCCCGCTGTCGGGACGAAAAGCGCCGGTGATCAAATTGAAGAAAGTGGTTTTGCCCGCACCGTTGGGTCCGATGATGGCGCTGATGGAGCCTTCGTCGAAGTTCAGGCTCACATTGCTGGCGGCGGCGACGCCTCCGAAGGATTTGTTGAGGTTCTCGATCTTTAGCATGCTAGTCGCGCTCAAGGCCAGTCTCCGCGAATGCCGGGATAGGTTTTCCAATCCGGCGTGACCAGCCATCCGGCGTCCACGGGTAGATTTATACCGGTGATGGCGGCGGCCTCATCGGATAGCAGGAAGGCCACCGCATTGGCGATGTCCTTGGGTTCGACCAGCCGACCCAGCGCGCTCAGGTTTTCCATCGCGCCGGGTGATCGGCAGCAAGCGTGTCCGATGCCGCTGGCACCTCCGGTAACGACGACTATTCGTGCGTTCATGAGTGCATCCCTTCGCGCGCGGCGCGGCGTTCACGGAAGTATTCGACGATGACACCGAGCAAACCTTTGCGCAATCCTAGCGCGAACGCCAGAATAATGATGCCCAACACCAGACCATAGTGTTCGGTGATCTTGGTCACGAAGTCGTTGAGCAGCAGCAAAATGACGGCGCCCAGTAGTGGCCCAAAGAATACGCTGATGCCCCCCAACATGATCATGAACACGGCTTCGCCGGAGATGGTCCAGTAGGCGAAATCGGGATAGGCGCTAGATACGAACAGACTCATGATCATGCCGCCCATGGCACCGAAGATCCCCGCGATGACAAAGGCCAACAAGCGCATGCGCCACACCTTGACGCCGAGAAAGCTCACGCGGTTGGGGTTGTCGCGAATCATGCGCAAGGTGTAGCCGAAGGGTGAGCGCACCAGATGCCACATCAAGTACAGCGACACCACCAGCACCACGCAGCAGAACAGATACAAATGCGCTGGCTGCGCCAGATCGATGCCCAGGAATGGCGGGCGCGGAATGCCGCCGGTCAACCCTTGGTCGCCACCGGTCACCGGTGTCCAGGCGATGATGATGCTGTGTAACAGCATCTGAAAAGCGAGTGTCAGAAACGAGAAGTAGATTTCCTTCAGCCGAATGCAGATGGCGCCGACGACGAGCGCAACACCCGCGCTCACCAGGATGGTCATGGCAAAGGCTTCCGGGATGGAAGTGCCAAGCTTCTGCATCGATAACGCGAAACTGTAGGCGCCTAGGCCAAAGAACAGTCCGTGGCCGAAGGAGACCAATCCCGTGTATCCCACCAGCAAGTTGAGGGAGGTGGCGAACAAGGCGAAGGCGGAGAGCCGGATGACGAAATCCGTTACCGCTTTGCTGGGAAATATCTGAGGCAGCAACGCCAGGATGGCGAGTGCCACGATGGCGAGACCGATATCGCGTGCAGTGTGTTTGCTCACGGACTAGGTCTCCTTACCGAATAAACCGCTGGGCTTGATGACCAGGATCGCGGTCATGAGCAGGAACATCAAGCCTTCGGTAAACAGCGGAAAACCAATCGACCCGAAACTGCGCACCAAGCCGATCATCAGCGCGCCCACTAGCGCACCGGCCATGGAACCCATGCCGCCGATGACAGTGACGATGAACGATTCGATCACGATGGAGAAGCCCATCCCCGGCACCAGGGAACGCACGGGTGCTGCGAGGGAACCGGCGAGGCCGGCGAGAATGCCGCCCAATGCGAACACGCCGCCGTATACCAGCGTGGTGTTGATGCCGAGTGCGGACACCATGCTTGGATTGACCGCCGCCGCCCTCACGATTTTGCCCATGCGCGTTTTCGCCGTCGCGAAGCCTAACCCGATGGCGATGAGAAGCGTGATGCCAATCAGGAACAAGTAGAACACCGGCACGATACCGCCGGCGATAATCAGCGGCGGAAGCTGGAAGGTCGGCGGCATACCAAGGGCCTTGAACTCCGGACCCCAGACTATCTTCACCACGTCGTCCAGAATCAGGATGAAGGCGTAGCACACCAGCAATTGCATCAGCACGTCTTCGCCGTAGACTCGGCTCATGAACACGCGCTCGAACACAAGCCCGAACAATCCCACGCCTAACCCCGCGCCGATGACCGCCAGCGTGTAACTGCCCGTGACGCCGTAGAGGGTATAGGCGAAGTAGGCGCCTAACATATAGAGCGAGCCATGCATGAAGTTGACGACCTTCAGCACGCCGAAAATGAGGGACAATCCGGCCGCTACCAGGAATAGCAACATGCCGATGATGAGTCCACCGGTGGTCTGCGTGATGAGGCAGGAAGTCGACGAAATACAACTAACGAGGGCCTGAGGGTCCACGGCTTAACCTTATTTTCAACTAGAGGGCAACTGACCGATCCGCGAGGGCACGCGGCGACCCGCCCTATCTACGGATGTTTCGCTTTAAGTGCGATGGCGGGTCAACAAAAACTCCCTCGCCCCCGCGTACGGGGCGAGGGCTGGGGCGAGAGGCGCCGGATCAACCCGCGCACCAAAGGACTATCCCCCAATCAGGCATACCCCATCTTCTTCTTCCACTCCGCTTCGTGCTGCAGGATTGTTTTCCAATCCACCGTGGTGATGCCCTGAACATAGGGCTCCTTCGAAATAGTGGTGCCCCAGCCGATGGCGTAGCCGATAGTCGTTTGATCTTCCGTGCGCATGGTGATCGTACCGTCAGAACCGAAGGGAGTCTTGAGCTTCATGCCGCGAATGGCCGCTGCCAATTTTTCGGGGTTGGCGGAATTGGTCTTCTTCATCGCCTGCATGATGAACTGAATGCCCACCGTGTTTTCCCAAGACCAGTTGGTGGGATGGTCCTTGTACTGCGCCCGATAGGCTTCCGCCCAGGCAACATTGTCGGCGGTGGCGGGGAAGGTTTTGATGTATCGCGTCGAGGAGTGGATGCCCGCCGGTAGATTCTTCACCGCTGCCATGGTGGTGTAGTCGGCCATGTTGGGCGTGAACAGCGTAGTTTGGGTGAACAAGCTATAGATGGAGGCCTGATCCACGAAGGACACCAGATCGCCCGCCCACAGCGCCGAATACAGTGCTTGTGGCTTTAATTGGAGAATCTTGGTGAGAGATTCCGTATAGTCGGGTTGGAACAACTTGGGCCACGCTTCGCCGACGGTTTGCACGTCCGGACTGAACTTCTTCAGGTATTCAAGGAACAGCGAGGTGTTGTCGCGGCCATAAGCGTAATCCGGTGAGCAACTCATCCAAGTCTTCAGCCCCTTGGCCTTGGCAACGCCGGCGGCGTAGGTGGCACTGATGATGGCGTCGTGAATTCCTTGACGCGCTACCCGGAAGGCCGTGGGGACGCGAATCTTGGGGTCCGCGGAGAGCGACGACGTCTCGGAGTTGGTGTGTACACACAATACCTTGAGCTCGCGTACCACTTCCTGCACGGCAAAGGCGCCGCTGGAGGCTTCGGCGTCCAGGATGATCTCGCAGCCCTCGCTGTTGACGAGTTGGCGAGTGACGTTGGCCGCTTCTTCCGGCTTGCCCTTGGAATCACGCACCACCATCTCGATCTTGCGTCCGCCCAGTCCGCCGGCGGCGTTGAACTTGGCCACTTCCATTTCGACCGCATTGCGGGAGGAGATTCCCAGTTGTGCGACGCGGCCGGAAAGAATCGTCGGCATGCCGATACGAATGGGCTTGTCCTGCGCACGCGAGATGAATGGGAAACCAAGTCCGGTGCTGGCCGAGAGGGCGCTGGCGGCTTTGACGAATTGGCGGCGTGTAGGATGGGAATTATTCATGCGGGGTCTCCTCGCTCCGGATCAATTTCTCGACTCTTGATCGATGGAAGGTCCGGACGATGTATTGGGTAGATGGAAACAAGTTAGAAATAAGCGGGGCGCGAATTCTAACCCAAGCGAAACAACGCCAACGGAGAATCCCATCCTACGAGTCAGGTTGTGCTCCGTTTGAGATGCATCGAATGGCTTATTATCCGAGCGTTGGCTCGGCGCCAACCCCGAGGAGGAGAAAACATGAAGGTCAAGAGCATCGAAACGCTGGCCTGCGACGCCGGCTGGCGCAATTACCATTTCGTCAAGCTCACCACCGACAGCGGAATCGTTGGGTGGAGCGAGTTCGACGAAGGCTTCGGCGCACCCGGCGTCGGGACAGTGATCGAGCGGCTGACGGGGAAAGTCATCGGCAAGGAAGTCGGTGAGCACGAGCGCATCTATGCGGAACTGTATTGCGCCACGCGTCCGGCGGCGGGCGGCATCGTGGCGCTCGCCATGGCGGCCATCGAGAATGCCCTGCTCGATGCCAAGGCCAAGGGACTGGGTGTGCCGGTGTACGAGCTTCTCGGCGGCAAGATCCGCGATCGCATTCGAGTGTACTGGTCCCACTGTGCCACCTGGCGCATCAATCACCCGACGTTGTACACACCCGCCATTACGGATCTCGACGGCGTCAAGGCGTTAGGGCGAGAAGTACGCGAGAAAGGCTTCGGCGCCCTCAAGACGAACATCTTTCTCTACGACGCCGACAAGAAGAACGCGAGAGGCTGGCGTCCAGGATTCGGCGTGCCGTTCTCACCGGAGATCAATGTCGAGCGCAGCGTGCTGCGCAATTTGGTCATGCACCTCGAAGCGCTGCGCGACGGCGCCGGGCCTGACATGGACATCTTGCTCGATCTGAATTTCAACGCCAAGACCGAGGGCTATCTCAAGATACTGCGCGCCATCGAGCATCTCGATATGTTCTGGGTGGAGATCGACAGCTATAGCCCCGAGGCGCTGGGCTACATTCGACGCCAAAGCCCACATCCCATCAGCTCTTGCGAAACCCTTCTCGGATTGCGTGAATTCCTGCCGTATTTCCGCGAACAAGCGATGGACGTGGCCATCGTCGATACGCCTTGGAACGGTGTGTGGCAATCCATGAAGATCGCAGCCTGTGCCGAAGCGCATGAGGTCAACGTGGCCCCGCACAATTTCTACGGTCATCTGTGCACCATGATGAACGCGCATTTCTCCGCCGCCGTGCCCAACTTACGCATCATGGAGACCGATATCGATCGTATTGCCTGGGATCACGAACTGTTCACCCATCTTCCGGAGTTCGTGGATGGCCATCTGGTCATGCCTACGCGGCCCGGTTGGGGCACCGAACCCAATGAGGACGCCATCCGCGCTCATCCTCCAAAGGGTGCGACGGGGCTATTGAACTACGGGCGCAAGGTGTAATCATCGCGCGCGTCATATCGAAGCGGTAACATCTCCACGCGGTAGCATCGCCACGCGGTAACATTGCATCTCTTCAACGAGGTAGGAGGCTCTCATGACCACACTCAAAGTGAATGGCAAGGAATACAACGTAGACGTCGAACCCGAAATGCCGCTGTTGTGGGTGTTGCGCGATGAACTCGGGTTGACCGGTACCAAGTATGGTTGCGGCATCTCCGTTTGTGGTGCCTGCACCGTGCACATCGACGGCGAACCCACGCGTACTTGCGTGCTGCCGGTGGCGGCAGTGGCGGGTCGCAAAATTACGACCATTGAGGGTTTGTCCAAGGATGGCGATCATCCCGTGCAGAAAGCCTGGGTCAAACTACAGGTGCCGCAATGCGGTTACTGTCAAAGCGGGCAGATCATGACGGCTGCCGCACTTCTACGTGCGAACAAGAAGCCATCTGATGATGTGATCGAAACCGCCATGACCAACATTTGCCGTTGCGGCACCTATGCCCGCATTCGCGCAGCCATCAAGCTCGCGGCGAAGACGGCATAAGGGGACATCAACATGAATGACATCATCAATCCCGATCGTCGCAGTTTCGTTATCCGATCCTCCGCCCTAACGGGCGCGCTCGTAGTAGGTATGCCCGGATGGGGCGAGGCGCTCGCTGCTCATCATGAAGGAGTGGAAGTCACGCATTGGATCGTGATTCATCCCGACGACAGCATCGTGATCCGCATCGCACGCTCCGAGTTGGGTCAAGGAAGCTTCACTGGTCTCGCCATGCTGGTCGCCGAAGAGTTGCAGTGCGACTGGAATAAGGTGCGCCCCGAGTACGCCGATGTCACCGATCACATCCGCCGCAATCGCATCTTCGGCGCTATGACCACCGGCGGCAGCCGCGCCATTCGCGATTCGCAGGAATATTTGCGCAAGGCCGGTGCGTCGGCCCGCGAAATGCTGGTGGCAGCGGCCGCCAAACAGTGGGGCGTATCGGCGGCCGAATGCAGTGTTGCCAATGGCGTGATCGCGCACCAGGCAAGCAATCGCAGCACCACCTTCGGCAAAGTTGCCGAAGCGGCTTCCAAGTTAGAAATTCCGAAAGAGCCCAAACTCAAGGACCCGAAAGACTGGACTCTCATCGGTACCTCGCCCCCACGCTTCGATATTCCCGAAAAGACCACGGGCAAACAGATTTTCGCAGCCGATGTGCGCTTGCCCGGAATAGTGCACGCCTCCATCCGGCAATGCCCTGTGTTCGGCGGCAAGCTAAAGAGCTTCGATGAGAGCAAGATCAGCGGCCGTCGCGGTTTCAAGAAAGTGGTCGCCGCCGAGGATTGGGTGGCTGTCGTGGCAGACAACTGGTGGCGTGCAAACGAGGCACTGAAGGCCCTGCCCATCGAGTGGGATGACGGCGGCAATGGCAAGGTGTCGAGTGAATCCATCATGCAGTTTCTGCGCACGGGGATCGACGCCACAGATGTGCCGGTGGCACGCAAGGATGGCGATGCCGCACAAGCGCTTGCCGGCGCCGCCAAGACCTTCGAGGCCGAGTATTACGCCCCCTTCTTGAATCACGCCACGATGGAGCCGCAGACGGCTACGGCGTTGATCAAGGTGGATGGCGTGGAAGTTTGGGTCGGCACGCAGAATGGCGAGTCCACTATCGCCGCGGCGTCGGAGGCCGCGGGCGTTCCGCTGGAGAACGTCATTGTGCACAAAATGCACGCCGGCGGCGGGTTCGGACGAAGAGTGCTGTTCAACGAATTCACCAAGCAGGCGGTGCGTATCGCGCAAGCCATGCCGGGTACCCCGGTGCGCTTACAGTGGTCGCGTGAAGAGGACATGCAACAAGGCCGCTATCGCCCCGTTGCGTTGGTGAAGTTGAAAGCCGGTCTCGACAAGGACAATCGTTGGGTGGCGTGGCATGTGCGCCAATCCGAACAATCGGTGGCGACCGCCATCTTGCCGCAGTTGGTGAAGAATGGCGTGGATACCATTGGCACGCGCGTGTTCTCCGATAATCCCTACGATGTGCCCAACTTCACCGACGAGTACGCGATGCGCAATACGCACGTACCGGTCGGCCCGTGGCGTGCAGTGGCTCACACCATGAATCCGCTTTTCCGCGAAGGCTTCATCGACGAGATTTGCCAGGCCATCAAAGCGGATCCCTATCAGTTCCGCCGCCCGTTGCTGGCGAAAAAAGCCAAGGATCTTGGCGTGTTGGATGCGGTCGCGAAAGCCGCGGATTGGGGCAAAGCCATGCCGCAAGGTGTGTATCGCGGTATTGCCTTGTCGGATGCTTATGGTAGCTACACCGCTGCGGTGGTGGACCTCAGCGTCGACGACAGCCAAGTCAACGTCAAGCGCGTGTACGTGGCCCTCGACAGCGGTTACATTGTGCATCGCGACGCCGTGATCGCGCAGATCGAAAGCGGTGTGGTGTGGGCACTGGGTTCGGCCATGCTGGAAGAAACCACTATCAAGGACGGGCGCGCCGAGCAGAGCAATTTCTCGGATTACCCCGTGCTGCGATTGGCTCACATGCCGGAGGTCGTGCCGGTGATTGTGCCCAGTGGCGGATTCTGGGGTGGCGTGGGCGAGCCTCCGCTGTCGGCGGTGATTCCGGCGTTGGCTAATGCGATATTCGCAGCGACCGGCAAACGCCTTCGCTCCATGCCGTTTAAGAATCATGGGTTTTCTTATTCGTAATGCGAAGTCCCTTTTATTTCTCCCCTTACCTCAGATCTCTCCCCGCAACCGGGGCGAGGGGAAAAATTTTGGCGAACCCTGAGATGAAGCGTAGACGCCTTCTGCAAGCCACAGCGGCCAGCGTGGCGCTGTCGCTAGTCCCGCTTCGCAACGCGCGCGCTACGCCGGAGGAAATGGTAGAGGCGATCAAACAAGCTTTCGGCGAACGTTCCATTCAAGAGGGCAAAGTCCAGCTCGATCTACCCAAGTTAGCCGAGAACGGCAACGTCGTGCCGGTCACCATCTCGGTGGATAGTCCGATGACGCCGAAGGACCACGTCACCGCCATTCATCTATTCTCTGAAAAAAATCCATTGCCCAACATCGTCGAGTTCCGTCTCGGCCCGCATAACGGTAAAGCCAGAGTGGCCACACGCATCCGGCTCGCGGAAACTCAGAAAGTGGTGGCGGTGGCAAGCCTGAGCGATGGATCGCTATGGTCCAGTACGGTGGAAGTGGTGACCACGATTACGGGATGCGGGTAGCCGATGGGTGCCAAGGTCAAGGTTCCCGAACGAGCGAAGAAGGGCGAGATCATCGAGATTCGCGCGCTCGCCGTTCACCCGATGGAAACCGGTTTCCGGCATGACAACGTGGGCCGTAAAGTGCCGCGTCACATCGTCGAATCTTTCACCTGCCACTACGCCGGAAGTGAAGTGTTTTACGCGAAGTTGCATCCCGCCATCGCCGCCAATCCTTATTTCGTGTTCCATACCATTGCCACGACTCCCGGTGAACTGGTGTTTACCTGGAAGGACGATCGCGGTGAAGTCATTACGGAACGCGCGCATATGGAGGTGACGTGAGCCTGACCACGCGCCTGCTTGCTGCGATGGTTTGTGTGCGGGTTTGTGCAGTGGTTCTCGTACTGGCGGCGACCAACGACGCCGCTTGCGCGGGCGAGTCCGGTATTGGTGCCAAGATCGAAAAAGTCGGTAAGAAAGTTGGCGCAGTCACCACCAAAGTCGTTGGAAAAACCTCGAAGGCGCTAAAGCATGCCGGCAAGAAAACCGCACAGGCCCTCGACAAAGCAGCCCGCAAAACCGGCGGAGCAGTGGACAAGGCGACGAAGAAAATCCAGAACTAAGTGTTCATCGCCCTTCTATTGTTTCCGGTGGGGGCGTGGTTACTGCAACAGCAAGCGCATCTTCCCAGCCCGTGGTGGGGCTACCTCTTTCTAAGTTGTTGTATAGGGCGTTGGTTGGCGCGCGATGCCCTCATTCGAATCCGTCCCGCGCTGGACGTGTGTTTGTGGATGGCGGGCGGCTTTTTATGGGCCGCACTGTTTGCGCATGTGAAGCTGGTGGATCGCTTACCACCCGAATGGGAAGGTAGAGACGTTCGAGTCGAGGGAGTGGTGGCGCAGATGCCACAAGCCTTCGAGCGCGGGTTGCGATTCCGCTTCGATGTGGAAAGTGTCCTGACGCCGCTGGCGCCCATCCCGCGCACACTGCAACTTTCCTGGTATCAGGACGCCGACGCCGCAGCGCCCGTCTTGCACGCGGGTGAGCGTTGGCAAATGAGTGTGCGGCTCAAGCGTGCGCACGGTACTCAAAACCCGCATGCATTCGATCGAGAGTTCTGGCAATTGGAACACGGCATCCGCGCCACCGGATACGTGCGCACGAAAGCGCCGTCGCAGCGTGTGGCGGCGCTGGTGCCGCATCCGGGCTATCTCGTGGAGCGCCTACGTGAACGGCTGCGAGATCGTATCCGGCACGTAACGCAAGACAGTGCGGCCGGTGGGGTGCTGGCCGCACTGGCGGTCGGCGATCAGGGAGCCATCGCGGTGCGGGAGTGGCGCTTATTCACCGGCACCGGCGTGAATCACTTGATGAGTATCTCGGGGTTGCACATCACGATGTTAAGCGCGCTGACGGCTTTGCTGGTGGGTTGGTTGTGGCGACGCAGCGCGCAGTTCACGCGGCGCATCCCTGCGCGCAAAGTGGCGCTGGTCTTTGGGTTTTTGGTGGCGTGTGCCTATGCCGCGCTCGCGGGATTTGCGGTGCCTGCGCAACGCACGGTGCTGATGTTGGCTACGGTGGTAGTTGCTTTGCTGCTCTCCCGCACTTGGTCGTCCGCATTGGTGTTGACTCTGGCATTGCTCGTCGTGACGTTGCTGGATCCTTTCGCCGTGATGGCGGCGGGGTTCTGGTTGTCTTTCGGCGCGGTGGCGCTTCTCATGTACGTGGCGATGGGACGCATCGGCCGTAGCTCCGCACTGGTGTACTGGGTGCGCACGCAGTGGGCAATTACCTTGGGGCTTGTGCCATTGCTGCTTATCTTGTTTCAGCAGATTTCTGTCGTCTCGCCTGTCGCGAATGCCTTTGCCATTCCGCTGATCAGTCTTCTGGTGGTGCCCTTGACGTTGGCCGGAGTGGTCATGCAACTGGATCTACTGCTCGTGTTCGCGGAGCAGATTATGACGCTGTGCATTGGGTTGTTGCAATATCTCGATCAAGCGCCGTTTGCCGTATGGCAACAAGCGACGCCGCCGGTATGGAGCTTATTGGTCGCCGGGGTGGGCGTGCTTTGGTTGTTGGCACCCACAGGGTTTCCCTCGCGCTGGATGGGTCTGTCGGCACTGACGCCGATGTTTCTCGCAATGCCTTCTGCGCCCAATCAAAGTGAGTACTGGGTGGATGTGCTCGATGTGGGGCAAGGCTTGTCGGTACTGGTGCGCACCCATCGGCACGCGATGCTGTTCGATGCCGGTCCGGCGTACTCGGCGGAAACGGATGCGGGCGATCGCATTGTCGTGCCGTACCTGCGAGCTGTCGGCGTCAAGACACTGAACGGGTTTGTTGTGAGTCACGACGATAGCGACCATTCCGGTGGAGCGGAATCGGTGCTGCGCATGTTGTCTGTGGGATGGATTGTGTCCTCGTTACCACCGCGGCAGCACCAGTTGAAAGCATTGACGGCGAAGCCGCTGCAATGCTTCGCGGGTCAGCGTTGGGAGTGGGATGGCGTCGTGTTCGAGATGCTCTATCCAACTTACGCTAGCTATGCGCTAGCGGAGATTAAGGACAATAACCGCAGTTGCGTACTGCGCGTTTCCGGAGCGGGCGGCAGTGTGCTGATGCCGGCGGATATCGAAGCCAGTGCGGAGGCTTGGCTTTCGAGGGAGAATCCTCATTTACTGCGTGCCGATGTACTGCTCGCTCCGCATCATGGCAGTGGTACGTCATCGACGCAGGCGTTTGTGCGCAATGTATCTCCGCGAGTAGTAGTGTTTACCAATGGCTATAGAAATAGTTTTGGGCATCCCAAAGACGAAGTGGTGCAGCGTTACCAGAATGCGGGTGCGAGGATCTATCGCAGTGATCGGGATGGGGCGCTGCTGTTTCGGGTTGAGAAAGGTGGAATTGATATGCAGGCGTGGCGGACGGTGCGCAGGCGGTATTGGTATGAGTAAGGGGATGGTCTGCATCGAGGGTGCTGGTTCGCACTGCGTAAGCACATGACCGAGCAAGTTCGACAAGCCGCCGGCAGCACACAGATCGATACGTGGTTGGCCGATGTGGTGCCGCGATTCGCGGAGTCGGATCGCGTATTGTTGGAACGCGCGGCGGCGGTGGCCAAGGAACACTTTGCTGACCGGCTGTTGCCCTCGGGCGAGTCCTATCTCAAGCATGCGCTTGAAGTGGCGAGCATTCTGGCGCGCTTGCCTATGGATGCGCAGAGCACGGTCGCGGGTTTGCTGACGGCATTGCCCATGCTGAAGCCCGACGCCGGGCTCTATCTGCAGGAGAAGGTGGGCGCCGGAGTGCGCCAGTTGGTGGAGGGTGTTGGGCGCATGGCGCATATCCAAGCGCTTCGCGGACAACTGGAGGTGGCGGCGAAAGCGGAGGAGCGCGCCAGTCAGTTGGAGGCGCTGCGCAAGATGTTGCTCGCCATGGTGCAGGATATCCGAGTGGTGTTGATCAAGCTTGCCGATCAGACGCAGCAATTGCGCTATATCGCCGGGCGCGGCACGGATGCCGAGCGGAGCGTTGCCGCGCGCGATGCCGCCGACTTATTCGCGCCGCTGGCCAATCGACTTGGCGTGTGGCAACTCAAATGGGAATTGGAGGATCTGGCTTTTCGCTGTCGCGACCCACAGACGTATAAGCGCATCGCTCGCGAACTGGACGAGAAGCGCGCCGACCGCGAAAGTTTTATCGCCGAAGTGACCGAGGCCCTGAGTGAGCAACTAAGCGCCGAAGGTATCAAAGCGGAAGTCACCGGCCGTCCCAAACACATTTACAGCATCTACAAAAAAATGCAGCGCAAAGATTTGGCGCTAAAGGATTTGTTCGATGTGCGCGGGGTACGCGTCCTGGTGGACGATACCAAGGACTGCTATAGCGCTTTGGGTTTGGTGCATAGCTTGTGGACACCGCTGCCGAAAGAATTCGATGACTATATCGCCAAGCCCAAGCCCAACAACTATCGCTCGTTGCACACCGCTGTGGTGGGGCCCAACGGCAAGGTGTTGGAGGTGCAGATTCGAACGCATGCAATGCACCGCCACGGCGAGCTCGGCGTAGCGGCCCATTGGCGGTATAAGGAGGGCGGGCGCGATCCCGGCGCACGCGATGCCCCGTTCGAAGACAAGATTGCGTGGCTGCGCCAAATCTTGGACTGGCGTGAGGGATTGGCGAACGTGTCCGATCTGAGCGCGCACTTTCGCAATGAGCTGTTCAACGACACCGTATATGTGCTGACGCCTCAGGGGCGCGTGGTGGATCTGCCCAAGGGCGCCACCGCGGTGGATTTTGCTTATCACTTGCACACGGAATTGGGGCATCGTTGCCGCGGTGCCAAGGTCAACGGCGGCATCGTGCCGCTTACCTATGCCTTGAGCAACGGACAAACGGTGGAGATCATCGCGGCCAAGAGCGGAGGCCCCAGCCGCGATTGGCTCAACCCGGAATTGCACTACGTCATCAGTGGTCGCGCGCGCTCGAAAGTGCGGCAGTGGTTCAACGCGCAGAATCACGAGGCCGCCGTGGCCCATGGCCGGCAGTGGGTGGAGAAGGAGTTGCAGCGCCTGGGGTTGACCGCGCTCTATCTGGAGGCGCTGGCGCATAAGTTGGACTTTGCCGAGGTCGAAAATTTGTTCGTCGCCGCAGGCAAAGGCGATTTGCAACCACGCGCATTCGATATGGCGGCGCGCGCGCTGCGCGCGCCGCCCAAGGCGATGGAGGAACCGCTTCCCGAAGCGGTGCACAGTGTCGCACCCGCCGCCAAGATCGAATCCGGCATTCTGGTCGTGGGTGTGGATAAGCTCCTGACGGTACTGGCGCGCTGCTGCAATCCATTGCCGCCAGATGCGATTGTTGGATTCGTCACGCGCGGACGCGGCGTGACAGTGCATCGCATGCGTTGCCCCAACGCCGCACGCCTGACACCAGAGCGCCGGATCGAGGTGCAATGGGGCGCTCGGCTCGATAGCAGGCGATTCCCCGCTGGGATCGAAGTGCGCGGGACGGGTGATGCCACGACCTTGCGCGACGTGCTGGATCTGCTCGCACGTGAGCGCATTCCGGTGCGGGCCGCGAATTCCCAAAGTCGCGGATTGCAATCGCGCTATTCCCTCAATATCGAGGTTCCTCACCTTGATGCGTTGCAGCGGCTGATCGCCGATATCGAACACTTACCCAGTGTGGTGGGCGCTCGCCGTTGCTGAGGCGCTGGGGTGGGTTAGATGCGTAAGCATCGTAACCCACCGCCATTATGCCGGCGGACTAAAGTCGCCAGCCACGATTCCGTTAACTCGTATTCCCTGCGCTCTTGGCGCGGGGGCAAACTTCGGGGGTTTTCAAAGGGGGCGAAGTGACTTGTACGTAGCCCCCTTTGGTCAAGGGCGGGGTCAATACCCCGCCCGCGAAGTCCCCTTTAT